>NZ_JBUPVZ010000004.1:0-352541 GCF_055486375.1 Bacillus sp. 11C | reverse complement strand
CTAATGTCGGATAACAACGATCCGTTTTCAAACTTGAAGGTGTTTTTTATTTGTCTCATTTTATGGGGTCAGTCCCCGGTTGGTTCCGCGGCTTTTTTATTTCTACATAATCGGCTGGTCTGGATGTGATGGTACAGAGGAGGCCGATACTCTTCCTGCGTTCGATCACCTTTATTGTATTGGAGCAAATCTAGAAACATTCCATCTGATAGCAGCCATCTGTGCGATATTTAAAAAACGGAGCAGAACGGCGGTATTCTGACTCTCAAATTGCTCTACGCTCCCTGTGATAATAAATGAAGATATTGGTGTGAATATAGGCGAACACAATGCCTCACAAAACGATACATTGTAGTAGGTATCATTTTCGGAGGGGGTGAGGATTGTGGCGAACCAACACGCCAATCATTCAATCAATGACTTTAAACAATTCGTCAAAAAGCATCCCAAGCTGATAAAAGAAGTGCGTAAAGAACAAAGAAGCTGGCAGGACGTCTATGAAAATTGGGTCCTCTTCGGGGAGAGCGACCCGATTTGGGATCCGTATCGGGAACCGGAAGAAGGTGCGAATGCTGTACCAGAAACGGCGGAAAAAAATGATTTTGTCTCTAAAATGGTAACAGCGGTGAAAAAAATGGATGTCAATCAAATGAACGAACAAATCAATAAAATGAGCCAATCAATTTCATCATTGCAAAGTCTTCTTCATACATTTTCCGGGAGCGGCCAAAAGCAATCTCAGCCAGGCTCTGGACAGCATCCTTTTTCTTTTCGAAAGGATTAAAAAAGGAGAGCTTATATGCGCAAAGAGGTTCAGGAATTTATTTCAGCAAACGAAGAACGGAAACGATTCATCAGAGAACAGCCGATATGGTACCGCAGGCTTTCGAGAAAACCGGATGATCTGTCCTCCTTTCAGCTTGAGATGATGAACTTTTATGAAAAAACCATACCGCACCGGGTGAACCAGTTTACGAATGGGATTCAAATGGCGCAAATGATGATGCAAATGTTTCAAGCGATGCGGACAAAAGATTGAAAGGCCCGAAAGAGGGTCTTTTTTCATGCTGTAAATGCAGGGAGATTGTTTTCAGGCTTCGGCTAAGGATTTTCCAATTGGCTGGTTTCATGGTAAACTAACAACTGGAGGTGCGTGTTATGTATGCGACGATGGAATCCGTGCGGCTTCAAAGTGAAGCTCAGCAGCTTGCCGAGATGATTCTGCAGTCGGAGACGGCTGAGAACTACCGCAATTGTTACAAGCGTCTCCAGGAAGATGAAGAGGCAGGGCGGATTATTCGTTCTTTTATCCAAATAAAAGAGCAGTATGAGGATGTACAGCGTTTTGGCAAATATCATCCTGACTATAGAGAAATATCCCGGAAAATGAGGGAGATCAAGCGGGAGCTGGATCTGAACGATAAGGTGGCTGACTTCAAGAGAGCTGAAAATGAGCTCCAGTCTATTCTTGATGAGGTTAGCGTCGAGATTGGAACAGCTGTTTCAGAGCATGTTAAAGTTCCGACTGGGAACCCTTATTTTGATGGTTTGTCTTCGTGCGGAGGCGGCTGCGGTTCGGGCGGAGGCTGCGGATGCAAAGTGTCCTGACGAGACTGGCCGTCTCGTCTTTTACATATAAGAGAAATCAGGCAGGTGATTGTATTGGAGAATAGGCGCCAGGGTATGGTTGTGTATCTGCATTCCCTAAAACAAAGCAAAATGCTGAGGAAGTTCGGAAATGTGCACTATGTATCAAAACGCTTAAAATATGTCGTGCTGTATTGCGATATGAATCAAATTGAAAAAACAATGGACAAGATCGCTTCTTACTCGTTTGTGAAAAAAGTGGAGCCTTCTTATAAACCGTTTTTAAAATTGGAATTCGAGTCAAAGCTTGATAAAGCAAAAGAATACGATTATAAAATCGGCATATAGCTCTATAAAAAAATCCCCGCAGGCTTCTGCGGGGTCCTTCTATTCCTTAACAAGTTAAGGAGAAGGCAAAGGGAGAGGAGAAACCGGAGGAAGAACTTATGGGGAAACGTAAGTCTTCTCCGCGGTTGGCAACAACATCCTCTAGATGCTGTTGTTTATAGTATGGACAAGGAGCAGTCTGCCTATACACCTGTTTTAACAAGATTACGTTCATTGTTTGCAAGAATGCTTTATGTTAAGATAGGATTGATTTTTTTCTATGTACATAGCGGCGTCCGGCCGAACAAAGAAACAAAATAGCTTTTAGAAAAAGTGGTGTGGAATATGAGAGTAATTTCTGGATCAAAAAAAGGCCGTTCACTAAAGGCCGTGCCGGGAACATCAACAAGACCGACAACCGACAAAGTGAAGGAATCCATTTTCAATATGATCGGCCCTTATTTTGATGGGGGCAGGGGACTGGACTTATTCGCGGGGAGCGGAGGACTTGGAATCGAAGCGCTTTCACGCGGGTTTGAGCATTGTATATTCGTTGACCGTGATTTTAAAGCGATTCAAACGGTAAAATCAAATTTAAAAACGCTGGAGCTTACAAAACATGCACAGGTATACCGCAATGATGCGGAACGGGCTTTGCACGCTGCTGCAAAAAGAGAAACTGCCTTTCGCGGCATTTTTCTTGATCCGCCGTATAAGGAACAAAAGCTGAAAGCGCTTTTAACGATGATTGACGAATATCAAATGCTGGAAGAAGACGGCTTTATCATTACTGAGCATGACAGAGAGGTCGAGCTTCCCGAAGCCGTAGGAGATCTTGTGATGACAAGAAAAGAAACCTATGGGCTTACAGGTGTAGCGATTTATAAAAAGAGGGGGTAGTGTTGTGGCGAGTATAGCTGTCTGTCCCGGCAGTTTTGATCCGGTGACCTACGGGCATCTGGACATCATCAGACGCGGGGCGCATATTTTTGAACAAGTGTATGTGTGTGTGTTGAATAATTCTTCAAAAAAACCTTTGTTCAGTGTAGAAGAACGGTGTGAGCTTTTGAGAGAAGTGACAAAAGACATCTCGAACATAACAGTTGAAACGTCGGAAGGGCTATTAATTGATTATGCAAAAAGAAAAAATGCGAAAGCGATTTTAAGAGGCTTGAGAGCGGTGTCTGATTTTGAATACGAGATGCAGGGGACATCTGTAAACCGTGTGCTTGATGAATCCATTGAAACGTTTTTTATGATGACAAACAATCAATATTCGTTTTTAAGTTCAAGCATTGTCAAAGAAGTGGCAAGATACAATGGCACTGTATCAGAGTTTGTGCCGCCGGAAGTAGAGCTGGCGCTTCAGCAAAAATTCAGACAAGGATGAGGGGTTTTGACTCATCCTTTTTTTGTGCCGTTTGTCAGTCTGTAAGAACAAATGATAATGTACGTAAACAGTGCGCATAATGTGACAACAGGTCCAATCTGCACCAGCTGATTCCAGCCGTTTATAAGTGCTGTTGGCATTTCTCCGCTATGAAGAGATTTGAAAACATACTGATATGGATCATTCCATGCCGTGTATAGAGGTTTCCATAAAAGCATGACGAAGACGGCGGCATAAACGCCCTGCAGCAAACGTGCGATAAAGAATGGTTTAAATCTGATATCGGTTTCCGATAAAATACCTGCCACTTGAGCTTGAACAGAAAAGCCGCTAAACCCGAGAATAAAGCTGACGATAATGGCTTGTTGCAGAAGAGTAACGTCTGTTTCGCTGACAAGCTTGCTTCCTAGCGTGATTTCAAACATTCCTGATAATAGAGGGATGTCCAATTGAGCCGGAAGCTGAAACAAGGTTAGCGCGCCTTTTGTGAATACAGACAGAATATCAGTCAGCTGCACCACGGATAACAGCCTGTTAAAGACAGAAAACAAAATAATAAACCCGCCCACCATGAGAAGCGTTTGAACAGAAGATGTCACGGCGTCGCCTAAAATTTTGCCCAGAGGCCGTTTTTCCGCTAGTCTGGCGGTATGCAGAGCGTGTAAAGCATCTTTGATCGAAGGAAAAGGAATCGTTTTCTTATTTCTGAGATGCTGCTCTTCTTTGCGTCCATAGGAACGCATCGTTAAACCGACAGCCAGATTCCCTAAATAGTGTGCGGTAGCTAATAATATGCCCAATGACGCGTTTTGAAAGAAACCGACGGCAACAGCGCCAAAAATAAAGAGCGGATTTGAAGAATTGGTAAACGACGCAAGCCGTTCTGCTTCTACTCTTGAAATCTGTTTTTCCTGCCGCAGACGGGCAGTGAGTTTTGCTCCCGCTGGGTTTCCTGATGCCATTCCCATAGCAAGAACGAAGCCGCCGACACCCGGCACGCGAAAGATCGGCCGCATAAAAGGCTCAAGCAAAACACCGACAAACCGCACAATGCCAAAACCGATTAAGAGTTCAGACAGAATGAAAAATGGCAGCAATGACGGAAACACAACCTCCCACCACATAGAAAGCCCGGTTTTAGAGGCTTCGAATGAGGCCTGCGGATGTGAGATGACAGTCGCTGTTAAAAAAAGAAAAAACGAAGCAATTAAAAGTGTATGAATCTTCGACAAGTTCATTCTTACCTCCCCGATGCTAAAAATGCCCAATCACATGTATATCATGATAAAATATGTATGACACGAAACGGCCAAGCAGTACCTGTCCTTTGAATCTTTGTACTAATATACGAGCATAGGGGTTCAGTTTAGACCATAGAATTCGGTATACAGGGAATTCAGGCAGGAGGTTAACGCTTTGGTTAAACCTAAAATCGGGTTAGCGTTAGGATCGGGAGGGGCCAGGGGGCTCGCTCATCTCGGTGTGCTCTCCAGTTTACATAAGCACCAAATTGAAGTGGATATGATTGCGGGGAGCAGCATGGGCGCTTTGGTAGGCAGTTTCTATGCCGCCGGCCACGATGTGGCAACGATGGAGAAAGTCGCTAAAGCCTTTAAACGGCGGCTTTATGCTGATTATACGGTTCCGAGGCTCGGTTTTTTAAAAGGCGATCGCGTCAGGCAGCTTGTGCATGCTTATACATTCGGAAAACCGATTGAAGAGCTTCAAATCCCGCTGGGCATTGTAGCGTGTGATTTACAGACAGGAGAAAAGATTGTGTTCCGCAAGGGCTCGGTGTCAGATGCGGTGCGGGCGAGCATCAGCATACCAGGTATCTTTATTCCGCAGAAGCTGGACGGACGGCTTCTTGTAGACGGCGCGGTCGTCGACCGAATCCCGGTTTCTGTTGTCAAAGACATGGGGGCTGATATTATCATCGCTTCGGATGTCTCCAGAGTTCGAAAAACCGAAACGGCGGCGCATATTTTTGATGTGATTATGCAAAGTATGGATATACTGCAAAATGAATTGGTGCGACATCAAACGATTGCCGCGGATATCATGATTCGCCCTTCTCTTGAAACATACAGCTCCAGCTCGTTTGCTAATATTGAAGCAATGATATCGGCAGGCGAGGAAGCGACAGACCGATTGATCAGCAAGATCAAAAAAGAAATAGAGAATTGGGAGGGCTCATAATTTGCTGCGTAAAAAACATTTTAGCTGGATGCTTGTCATCCTCATTCTGATTGCCGTTTTATCATTTGTAAAACTTCCATACTATATTACAAAACCGGGAGAAGCGACAGAGCTTGCTTCACTGATAAAAGTGGAGGGAGGCTACCCGGAAACAGGTAGTCTGTCCTTAATGACTGTCAAAGTGGGACCGGCTAATCCGTTTACATATGTGTGGGCGAAGGTACACTCTTATTATGAAATAGTTCCTGATGAAAGCATCAAGGAAGAAGGCGAATCAGATGAGGAGTATATGAAAAGGCAGCTCCAAATGATGAAAAGCTCGCAAGAAAATGCCGTCATAGCGGCCTATCAAAAGGCAGGAAAAAAAGTCAGTTATTCCTTTAACGGCATATACGCTAGCTCAGTTGTAGAAAACATGCCCGCAAAAGGGAAAATAGAAGTCGGTGATAAAATTATTAGCGCAGACGGCAAAAACTATCAGTCTGCTGAAAAGCTGATTGATTATATCAGCAGCAAAAAAGCGGGAGATAAAGTCCGGTTAAAAATTGAAAGAGAAGAAAAAGAAAAGATGATCACCCTTACATTAAAACAATTTCCTGATGAGCCGGAACGGGCAGGCATCGGAGTTTCGCTCTATACGGACAGAAACGTAAAAGTGGAGCCCGATATTGATTTTGAAATCGAAAATATCGGCGGCCCGTCAGCAGGGTTAATGATGTCTCTGGAAATCTATAATCAGCTGACAAAACCAGACGAAACAAAAGGCTACGAGATTGCGGGAACCGGTACCATTGATGTTGACGGAGCAGTAGGCCCGATCGGCGGCATCGATCAGAAAGTCGTCGCCGCGGACAAAGCCGGAAAAGACATTTTCTTCGCCCCAAATCAAAACGGCGCCAGCAATTCCGATTATAAAAACGCAGTGAAAACAGCAAAAGATATTGATTCAGATATGAAGATTGTGCCTATTGATACGATGCAAGACGCGATTGATTATTTGAATAAGCTGAAAGCGAAAAGCACCTGATACTCAGGTGCTTTTTCTATATATTTAAAAAACGTTGTTCATCTTCGTCATATCGAATTGGTGCATGTCCGTATTCCTGCAGGTCAAACTCAGTTCTCAGCGGTTCTTCTATCGGCAGGCTGTAGATTCTGCTTGCTTTTATATCCAGATCGAGAGCTGGATGGGAGAAAGAGGACAATTTGCTTACAAGCGGAACAGACAGCACTTTTTTCTTTTCCGATAAATAAGCCTGTCCTTTTTTCGTCATGCCGAGAAGCCTGATATAAGGCACCTTTTCGTCGTTAAGCAGCTTGTGCATATCTTGTTTATTCGTTCTGGTTAGAATGTGCGTGTTCATCCGCTGGAGCCTTGTCCACGTATAACGTTTTGTTTTCAGCAGCTCCATAAATTCCTGATAGGAGCTGGCTTTTCTGATCGAACGAAGAATTCTGTGTTCTAAGCCTTCCTCCACCTCGTATACGTGCTGTAATTCCTGTGCGGTGACAGTCGACAGACTGTATTTTAAGTAAGAAAAATAGCTTTCAGGTGTATGCCACAATCCGAAAGATTTTCGGTAATGTGCTAATTCACTTGCGGATGTACCAGGAAGAAAACGAAGGCAGGCTTCAAGATTCTGTTCAAACATCGCTTTTCTGATACTTGTGGCGCTTGCGATATGGTTTTCGCCTTCAGGAAGGTCGGCATCATGATAGTCCGAGGAAATGCGCGCTGTGGTATAAGGTTTCGTTGGATATCCCCCGGAAAGAATGGAAGTCACATAATGATATCCCAGAATGTTGTTTGGCTTTGATAAATCAAGCGCATTTTCTGTATGTAAAATGGATCTGAAGGCGATAGCTGCCGCGGCTGGGTAACTGGCCCCCTTTTTAAGTTCTTCTTTGATACACTGATCAAATGTATGCTTATGCTCATCAATAAGCTTTGCTGTTTCTATAAACGGCTTAATATCACCATTTTCACTCCCGAAAAAAAGCGCCTCGCATCCAAGTTTGTTCAGGATGGAAACACTGCCGCGTGCGAAAATCTCCGCTTTTTGCACCGCATAAAGATAAGGCAGTTCAATGACAAGATCGACTCCGCTTTGCAGCGCCATTTTTGTTCGGGCCCATTTTGACACTACAGCCGGTTCTCCGCGCTGTAAAAAATGTCCGCTCATTACAGCAACAGCCGTGTCACATCCGGTTTGCCGCTTTGCTGTTTGGGCATGATAAAGGTGACCGTTATGAAAGGGATTATATTCAACCACCAATCCGACAGCTTTCATATTTTTTCCGCCTTTCTTGCTATGTTTAAAAACGTATGGTACATTTGCAAATGGAAACTCTTACGTCTTATTTTTATTCTAAGTGTATGCATCGCATATACCGCTGTCAACGATACTTGAATGGCAGCATTATGCTGTAAAGAAAAAATATTGACAAAAACAATCTTAAAAGCTATAATCATGTTTGTTGCTTTCATGAGGTGATACAAATGAAATGGACGATTTATCAGCTGCATCAAATGCCAAACCAAAGTTTTGAGTTTGATGAAACAGTTGAGTTAAATGAGCTGACAAAGTTGAATTCTGACATCCGCCGCATTTCTCCCGTTCGGGTGAAGGGCAGAGCGGATATTAAATCGAAACAGGTTTCGTTTGATTTTGCGATTTCAGGCGAAATGGTTTTGCCATGCTCAAGAACACTCGTTGATGTTGCGTATCCATTTGAAATTTCAACAAAAGAACTGTTTATATTTCATCAGACGGATGATATAGAAGATGATGACGTTCACATTGTTGAGGACGATACTATCGACTTAACTCCGATCGTGAAAGAAGAAATTCTTTTAGAAATCCCTATGCAAATCTTTTGTGAATCTGAACAAGAAAAAGGAGCTGCTCCTCAAGAAGGAAAGGACTGGCAAGTCATTTCAGAGGAAGACAAGAAGAATCAAGTTGATCCGAGACTTGCAGCCCTCGAAAAGCTCTTAAAACAAGATGATGAATCTTAACTCTTTAAGGAGGTGGGAATAATGGCTGTACCTTTTAGAAGAACTTCTAAAATGAAGAAAAGATTGCGCCGTACACATTTCAAACTTAATGTACCTGGTATGACAGAATGTCCGTCATGCGGAGAGATGAAATTGTCTCACCGTGTATGCAAAGCATGCGGATCATACAACGGCAAAGACATAAATGTAAAAAGTAACTAATAAGAAAAGCGCAGGGTGAAAGCCCTGCGCTTTTTCTTTTTCTCTTCCTGTCAGCTTGCGGAAAATTTGTAAGTGCAAATAGTCTATCTAATCTATTACCGGCATATGTATGAGATAAATAAGCTGACATGGAGGGAGATTAAATTTGACCATTACAAGACAAGATGCTTGGACTCAGGATGAGGATTTGCTGCTGGCAGAAGTGGTGCTTCGCCATATTCGAGAGGGAGGAACACAGCTATCAGCCTTTGAGGAGGTTGGAAGAGCGCTGACCAGAACCGCAGCAGCCTGTGGGTTCAGGTGGAACTCGTATGTGAGAAAACAATACCAATCAGGCATAGAGCTTGCGAAAAAGCAGAGGAAAGAACTTAGAAAACAAATCGGCGTTCATTCGGTCAATTTGCCGAATTCCGTAAAGCAGACCGCCGCGGCAGCGTCAACAGAAGGAAAACGAGATTTGTCCATTCAGGATGTCATTCAATTTCTCGAACAATTCAAAGAAACGCCGTCTGCACATGAATTTCAGCTCGAAAGGGAAAAATTGAAGAGGCAAATCCAATCGCTGCAAAAGGAGCTTGAGGATTTACGGAGTGAAAATCAAACATTGAGGAACCAGCTAGAGATGACAGAAGAGGATTACAAGGCGCTGATCGATATTATGGACCGGGCCAGAAAAATGGTTGTTTCTAAGGAAGACGGAAGAATGAAAAAAAAGGCTCAAGAAACGTAATAAACGCCTGAAATGAACCGGCCGTAGAGTGTGAATAGGCCGGTTGTTTTTATTTCTATGCAGATTCTCCCGGTGTCATTTCTTGATCCATATCAGGGTGCCAGATGAGCGGGTTTTCCCCTTTGTCCCGCGCCATATCATATTTAACAGTTTCAAAGTTCATTTTATTCCAAAATTCCGCTGATTTCATTCGCGGATTTGTCCGAATCGGCATTTTGAATGATTTAGCAAATTCAACCAACGCTTTCCCGTATCCCCTGTTTTGGTAGCCCGGAAGAACCTCAAGCTTCCAAAGCTCCAAATAATCCTGATGATTGTCGAAATAAGGATTCGATTTGCCATTAACTTGATATAAACTCATTCGAGCTACAAGTTTATCCCCAAAATAAATCCCGTAAAAAGGCGAAGTGCTGTCATTTTCAATAATATTATCCTGAAGATCTTCAAGCATTGAAAGCTCCTGAATGCCGTATTCTTTGAACTTCTTGAATTCTTCAAGCGTTTTATAGTTGACGAGCAGACGTTCTACCTTTACCATGCAATCTCCCCCTTTGTTGTTTCTACATATATTGTAAACGCTTTATTTAAAAAATCCAAATATTAAAACTTTAATTTTAAGCACACGGAACCTTTGAGAAGTAATTTGTTCGTACTTCTGCTATGATAATACGTAAATGTTAATTGGGTGTGACAACATGAAAATTGGGATTATCGGCGGAGGCTCTGTCGGTCTTTTATGCGCCTATTATTTGTCACTGTATCACGAGGTGACTGTTGTGACGAGGCGGGAAGAGCAGGCTGCGGCCATTCAGTCTGAAGGGATCCAGCTGGATAAAGACGGAGAAGAATTCAGCGCTGATTGCAGTGCGGACACGAGTATCAATTCGGATTTTGATCTGATTGTCGTGACAGTAAAGCAGCATCAGCTCCAGTCTGTTTTTCCGTCGCTTGAACGGATCAGGAAAACGAATATATTATTTTTGCAAAACGGTATGGGGCATATCCACGACTTGAAAGAATGGCGCGTTGGCCATTCCATTTATGTTGGAATTGTTGAGCACGGAGCTGTTAGGAAATCAGATACAGCTGTTGATCATACGGGTTTGGGTGCGATAAAATGGAGCGCGTTCGATGACGCTGAACCAGATCGGCTCAACATTTTGTTTCAGCATAACCATTCGGATTTTCCGATTCGTTATGAGGCGGATTGGTACCGCTTGTTGACGGGCAAGCTGATTGTTAACGCTTGTATCAATCCGTTAACCGCGTTATTGCAGGTGAAAAATGGAGAACTGCTGACAACGCCGGCTTATCTCGCTTTTATGAAGCTGGTTTTTCAGGAGGCGTCCCGCATTTTAAGGCTTGAAAACGAAGAAGAGGCTTGGGAGAGGGTTCGGGCCGTTTGCGGGCAAACGAAAGAAAACCGCTCTTCTATGCTGGTTGACGTTATCGAAGGCCGGCAGACGGAAGCTGACGCCATTATCGGATATTTATTGAAGGAAGCTAGCATTCGCGGCCTTGATGCTGTCCACCTCGAGTTTTTATACGGGAGCATTAAAGCTTTGGAGCGAAATACAAACAAAGTCTTTTGAGCTTTTTCTGTAACATGCTATACTCATTTCGGATAACTAACTATTTATTTAGAAAGGAAGTTCTAGAAGATGCAGCTAACTGAACTTTCCATCAAAAATCAGAATGTGTTTGTACAGCACTATATAGATGGCAAAGAAGAAATGTCTTCTTTTTTTGATTACAGCATTCATCATAAGGACATGTGGCGCGACAGACTGAAGGACTTATCCTCCCGGTTTTTCGCAAGAGAGGAGTTGGCGGCATACTTATCCTCTTACCATCATAAATTCGGTTCAAGTGCCATGCAGTCTGCTATTGAGAAGCTGAAGGATCCGTCAAGCGCCGCTGTTGTCGGCGGACAGCAGGCAGGACTTTTAACAGGACCGCTTTATACTATACATAAAATCATTTCAATCATTGTGTTAGCAAAGGAACAAGAAAAGCAGCTGCAAGTGCCTGTCATACCGATTTTTTGGGTGGCCGGAGAAGACCACGATTTGGACGAGATTAATTTTGTCCATACATCTGAAGAGAATGGTCCTGTGAAAACAAAGCTGCCCCAGTCTTATTGGAAGAAATCTTCGGCAGCGAGCACAACTCTTGATCAGGAAAAATGCGCCGCATGGATAGATGGTGTATTTGCCGCTTTTGAAGAAACAGACCATACGAATACACTTCTCGACAATGTGAAGCGATGTTTAAGTGAATCTGTTACATTCACTGATTTCTTTGAACTGCTGATCGCGGATCTGTTCCAAGAGGAGGGGTTAGTTTTATTAAATTCTGGAGATCCGGGGATTAAAAAGCTTGAAACGGCCATGTTCCAAAAGATTCTCCGGGAAAATGATGAACTCGCCCGCGCGGTTTCAGACCAACAGGACTTCATGCGTGAAGCAGGCTACAAGCCGATTATCGAGTCCGGAAAAGAGCAGGCGAATCTGTTTTATGAATATGAAGAAGAGCGTTTTTTAATTGGAAAAGACAACGGCCGTTTTGTCATCAATGAGCTTGATATGGGATGGACGATGGATGAACTTTATACACATATAGAAGAACATCCTGAGCGCTTCAGCAATAATGTTGTAACGAGACCGTTAATGCAGGAATACCTCATTCCGACTTTAGCCTTTATTGCAGGGCCTGGAGAAATTAACTACTGGGGTGAGCTTAAACAGGCCTTTACGGTGATGGGCTTTAAAATGCCTCCGGTTATGCCGAGGCTGAATATTACGATACTTGAACGGCATATTGAGAAAAAATTGCTTGAACGGGATATCTCATTACAAGATGCGATTGAACGCGGTACGGAGAATCAAAGAGAGATATACTTTGAGCATCAGATTCCGGAAGAGTTTACCGCGGTGATGGATCAGGCGAAAAGCCAAATTGAAGCGGTTCACAAAACGGTAAGGAACGAGGCGTTAAAGGTTGATCAAAGCATGGAACCTTTACTCCTGAAGAACGCCGCTTTTATTCAGGATCAGCTTCAATTTTTAGAGCGGACAGTGACGAAACGAATTGAAGAAAAAGAAGGCTGCGTCTTGAAGGATTATGAGAGAATCCAAAATAGCATTAAGCCGTTGCTTGCGCCGCAAGAGCGAATTTGGAATATCATGTATTATTTGAACAGGTACGGTCCAAAATTCTTCACATCATTCAAGAATCTGCCATTTTCTTTTCAAAATCAACATCAAGTTGTCAAACTTTGAAATAAAGTTTTAAAGAACCCTGACTAGTTCAGGGTTTTTTTTTATGGGTAAACAGTGTAAAATGAAGTTGTGGAGAGAAGTGGTGGATAGTGGTGAGTTTAGGAGAGAAAGTGGGGCCAGAGATCATGTTTATGGGTGAATATCAGCATACCATCGATGCGAAGGGCCGCATGATCGTACCCGCTAAATTTAGAGAAGGCCTTGGCGAGCAGTTTGTGCTGACCAGAGGGCTTGACCAATGTCTCTTCGGCTACCCTATGCACGAATGGAAACAAATTGAAGAAAAACTAAAGGCACTTCCTCTCACTAAAAAAGATGCCCGCGCGTTTACCCGTTTCTTCTTTTCAGGGGCGACCGAATGCGAACTGGACAAGCAAGGCAGGGTAAATATCGCATCATCTCTATTGAATTACGCCAAACTGGAAAAAGAATGTGTTGTTATCGGGGTTTCTAATCGAATTGAATTGTGGAGTAAAGTAATTTGGGAACAATACACAGAAGAGCAAGAAGATTCATTTGCTGAAATTGCTGAAAACATGATTGGGTTTGATATATAATGATTCTTCGTGTATAACACTCTAAAAACAATTTCAATTCATCCTGATAAAAGGTGGGACCAACACAATATGTTTCAACACAAAACAGTACTTCTTCGTGAAACCGTAGACGGGCTTAATATTAAACCGGACGGTACATATGTAGACTGCACACTCGGCGGAGCTGGGCACAGTACATACTTATTGCAGCAATTATCCGAGAAGGGGCGTTTAATCGCTTTTGACCAAGACGATACGGCATTAGAGCATGCCAAAGAAGCGTTGTCCGATTATAAAGGACAGCTCATTCTGATGAAAAGCAATTTCAGGTATTTAAAAGAATGTTTGAATGAACAAGGTATTACTGAAGTAGACGGTATTTTATTTGATTTAGGGGTGTCCTCCCCGCAGCTGGATACACCGGAACGCGGATTCAGTTACCATCATGACGCACCGTTGGACATGAGGATGGACCAGTCGGCCACGCTTACGGCGAAAGAAGTCGTTAATGAGTGGCGCTATGAGGATCTCGTCCGTATCTTCTTTAAATACGGCGAAGAGAAGTTCAGCAAACAGATCGCCAGAAAAATTGAAGAGGCAAGAATCAAATCTCCTATTCAAACTACGGGCCAACTGGTCGATCTAATAAAAGACGCGATTCCCGCTCCAGCGAGAAGGAGCGGAGGACATCCCGCTAAACGCGTGTTTCAGGCAATCAGAATTGCCGTGAACGATGAACTTAAGGTGTTTGAAGAGGCTTTGGAGCAGGCAATAGAGGTTCTGAAACCAGGGGGAAGGGTATCAGTCATCACCTTCCACTCGCTCGAAGACAGAATTTGTAAATCCACTTTTAAAGAAAAGTCGTCACTTCCGGAACTTCCTCCGGGTCTTCCTGTCATACCGGAAGAGTTTGAACCAGAACTTAAACTCATCACGCGAAAACCGATTACGGCATCTCAGGAAGAGCTTGAAGAAAACAACCGGGCACGTTCTGCGAAGCTTCGGATTGCCGAAAAAAGAAAATAACGAAACACAAACGCAAAATAAAAAGGAGGTCATCAGCCTATGAGCAATTTAGCTTACCAACCAGAGAAACAGCAGCGGCATGCGATCAGTCCTGAGAAAAAAGTGATTGTCAAGAAAAGGGCTTCCATTACTCTCGGAGAAAAAGTGCTTCTTGTCCTCTTTGCTGCGGTGGTGCTCAGCGTATCGCTTTTAATCGTATCAAAGGCGTATGCGGCATATCAAACCAATATTGAGGTGCAAAAGCTTGAGGAGCAAATTTCATCCGAAAATAAGCAAATTGGTGACCTCGAAAAAAACGTTGCTGATTTAAGCAAACCGCAGCGCATTATGGACATTGCGGAAAAGAACGGCTTGAATTTAAAAGATAAAAAAGTGAAAAACATACAGGAATGATTCAAATGCCGAAAAAGAATAAATTTATGAATAGAGGAGCAGCGATTCTAAGTATTTGTTTCGCTCTCTTTTTCTTTGTTATCCTTGGGAGAATGGTATATATTCAAATAACCGGAAAAGCGAATGGCGAGGTGCTTGCGACAAAAGCGACGGAGCAGCATGAAAAGAAACGGCCCATCGAAGCAAGCCGCGGCTCGATTTTAGACCGAAACGGTAAAGTGATTGCGGAAGATACAGCGACGTATAAGCTGATTGCCGTTCTTGATAAAAAAATGACCACTGATAAAAAGCATCCTCAGCATGTTCAAAACAAAGAAAAAACGGCGGAAGCGCTCTCTAAAGAGATTAAGATGGACAAGGCTGATATCCTTGATATCTTAAACAAGGATTTAAAGCAAGTGGAGTTCGGTTCAGCGGGCCGGGATATTACGTATTCGCAAAAGAAAGAAATCGAAAAGTTGAAACTCCCGGGCATTTCATTTTTACGGGATACCAAACGCTACTATCCAAATGGTGTTTTTGCATCCAATCTAGTAGGATATGCCGAGGTTGATGAAGACACAAATGAAATTTCCGGCGCGATGGGACTAGAAAAAGTGCTGGATAAGTATTTGAAGGAGCGGGACGGATATGTGACCTATGAAAGCGACAAATCCGGCTGGGAGCTCCCGAACAGCAAAAATAAAATTACAGCACCAAAAAATGGTGACAATGTTTATTTAACCATTGACCAGAAAATCCAAACCTTTTTGGAAGACAGCATGACAAAAGTGGCGAAAAAATACAATCCGAAAAAAATCATGGCAGCAGTCGTCGATCCGAAAACGGGCAAAGTGCTTGCCATGGGACAGCGCCCAAGCTTTGATCCGAACACCCGCGATGTGACAAACTACTATAATGATTTGATTTCATATGCATATGAACCCGGATCAACGATGAAGATTTTCACACTTGCTGCTGCGATGCAGGAAAATGTGTTTAATGCGAATGAAAAATACAAATCTGGTACGTTTGAAGTTGGCGGGGAACCTGTGAAGGATCATAATCAGGGTGTAGGCTGGGGGCCGACAACGTATCATGACGGCGTCCTAAGATCGTCGAATGTTGCATTTGCGAAACTGGCGAAAGAAAAGCTGGGTTACGACCGCCTCAATCAGTACTTACACAAATTCAACTTTTATCAAAAAACAGGTATTGATTTGTCTGGAGAAGTCTCCAGTAAAATCAACTTTAAGTATGAATTTGATAAAGCATCAACCGCATATGGACAAGCTTCTGCTGTTACACCGATTCAGCAGCTTCAGGCCGCAACAGCAATTGCGAATGAAGGCAAAATGATGAAACCGTATGTCATTGACCATATTGTTGATCCAGATACAGATAAAACCGTTTATCAAAATAAGCCTGAATCAGCTGGAACTCCAATTTCTGCAAGCACTGCGAAAAAGGTGCGAGATATTTTGGGAGAAGTCGTTACATCGAAAATCGGAACAGGGAAGCCCTATAAAATCGAAGGGTTTGATGTTGCCGGAAAAACAGGTACTGCACAAATAGCAGGTAAAGGCGGATATTTAGGCGGATCAGATAATTATATCTTTTCGTTTATGGGTATGGCGCCAAAAGATGACCCTGAGCTTTTAATCTATGTTGCTGTACAGCAGCCGCAGTTAAAAGCAGGGCAAAGCAGTTCAGATCCAGTATCAGAAATCTTCAACCCAACAATGAAAAACAGCCTGCACTACCTGAACATCGAACCAACTGAAAAATCTGACTCGGAAAATGAAGAAACAAAAGCGCAGACGATGCCTGATTTAACAGACCAAACGGTAGCCGGTGCTCAAAAGAAAGCAAAAGAAGAGAATCTTACACCGGTTGTCATTGGCAGTGATGTTGCTGTAAAAGAACAGTATCCGAAAGCGGATGAGGAGGTTCTGACCAATCAGAAGGTCTTCCTGAAAACGGGCGGTAAAATCAAAATGCCTGATATGACAGGCTGGTCGAGAAGAGAGGTTCTTCAGTACGCCGAGCTGGCGGGAATTCACATTGAAGTAAGCGGACAGGGCTATGCTGTCAGCCAAAGCGTTAAGAAAGACAAAGAAATAAAAGACAAAACCGTAATCAAGGTGACGTTTAAAAACCCTGATTAAAAAGATAGAAAGCTTGCCGGGGATTTCCCTACTATGCAGGCTTTCTTTTTTTATACCTTCAGAGGAGCATCGTTCTACTTGTCCAAGTTCAGGCATAAAATGAAACAAGCTTAAATAAGGAGTGAACGGTCTCTTGCGCGTCTCGAATGTAACGGTTAGAAAACGTTTATTATTTGTTTTGCTTTTTGGCGTGATCGTGTTTCTGATCATTGATACAAGGCTGGGGTATGTTCAGTTTGTGATGGGTGAGAAACTGACTTCGCTGGCAAAGGATTCTTGGAGCAGGAATTTGCCGTTCGAGCCGGAAAGAGGCGAGATCCTTGATCGCAACGGTGTGAAGCTCGCAACAAACAAAAGTGCGCCGACCGTATTCGTCGTGCCGCGCCAAGTTCAGAATCCGATGAAAACGAGCAAGCAGCTTGCGGCGGTTTTAAACATGTCAGAAGAAAAAGTATATAAGCACGTGACCAAAAAAACGTCAATCGAAAAGATCACTCCTGAAGGGAGAAAGATTTCAAATGAAAAGGCGAAAGAAATCAAAGCGCTCGATTTAAAAGGTGTGTATGTTGCGGAGGACAGTATCCGCCATTACCCGTTCGGCAGCTTTTTATCTCATGTGCTTGGATTTGCCGGAATTGACAACCAAGGTCTTCTTGGTCTAGAAGCTTATTACGATGATGATTTAAAAGGGGAAAAGGGCTCTGTTAAGTTTTATACAGATGCCAAAGGGAAGAAGATGCCTGATGAAGCGGACGACTATACTCCGCCTAAGGACGGGCTTGATATGAAGCTGACAGTTGATTCAAAGGTTCAAACGATAATGGAAAGAGAGCTTGATAACGCTGAGGCTAAATATCATCCAGACGGTATGATTGCCGTGGCCATCAATCCGAAAAACGGAGAAATATTGGGAATGTCCAGCAGGCCTGACTTTGACCCTGCTGATTATCAATCAGTCGATCCGTCCGTCTACAATCGGAATCTGCCGGTGTGGAGCACGTATGAGCCGGGATCTACCTTTAAAATTATTACACTTGCAGCAGCTCTTGAAGAGCAAAAAGTAAATTTGAAACGTGATCAATTTTATGATAAAGGGCATGTGGAAGTGGATGGAGCGAGACTGCGGTGCTGGAAAAGAGGCGGGCACGGGCTGCAGACGTTTCTAGAAGTTGTACAGAATTCCTGCAACCCGGGGTTTGTTGAATTGGGCGAGCGCCTAGGCAAGGATAAGCTTTTCAAATATATCAAAGACTTTGGTTTCGGCCAAAAAACAGGAATTGATCTGCAAGGTGAGGGAACAGGAATCTTATTCCCGCTTGACAGAGTAGGTCCGGTCGAACAAGCAACTACGGCTTTCGGGCAGGGGGTATCTGTCACGCCGATTCAGCAGGTTGCAGCCGTATCTGCCGCTGTAAACGGAGGAACGCTTTACACACCTTATATTGCAAAGGAATGGATCGACCCTGTAACGAAAAAAACGGTTAAAAAACAATCGCCAATCGCCAAGAAACAAGTCATTTCAGAGGGAACCTCCAAACAAATCCGCTATGCTTTAGAAAGTGTCGTCGCAGAAGGCACCGGCCGCAACGCATTTGTAGAAGGATACCGTGTCGGCGGAAAAACGGGAACTGCACAAAAGGTTAAAGATGGAAAATACCTTGAAAACAACCATGTTGTATCATTTATCGGTTTCGCGCCGGCTGACGATCCGAGTCTTGTCGTCTATGTCGCGGTGGATAACCCAAAAGGCACGATTCAGTTTGGCGGAACGGTTGCAGCGCCTATTGTTGGGAATATTATGAGAGACAGCCTGCCTGAGATTGGTGTCAAGCCTCGGAAAAATCAAATCGAGAAAAAATACAAATGGAACGACACAAAAACAGTAGAAGTTCCGAATGTTGTAGGGATGTCTGTCTCAGAACTTGAGTCACTTTTGGTGAATCTCAATGTCGATGCTTCCGGGAAAGGAAGCAAAATCGTGAAACAATCGCCAGCTGCCGGAACGAAAGTAAAAGAGGGCTCAAAGATACGCGTTTATTTGACTGAAGAGGATGAAAAGGAGGCAGCCGATTGATTCGGGCTGCCTATATTTTATTGCAGAAAAATGCTATGATCTTTCAAGATTAGCTGGATGTATCCTTTTATTTACGCTAAAATATGAACTGTATGCTTAAAATCATTATCACATCAATTGACGTGACTTCAATGATAAAAAGAACGAATTAGAATGTTGAGAGGTTTGATACGATGAAACTGACAAAGCTGCTTACATACTTAACAACCGAACCTTCTGTAAACGACTCACAAGACCCTGAAATAACTTCAATTGAGATGGACTCCAGGGAAGTAAAGAAAGGGAGTCTTTTTGTATGTGTAAAAGGGTATACGGTGGATGGCCATGATTTTGCGCAAAAAGCAGCAGAAAGCGGCGCAGCGGCTATTGTGGCAGAAAGAGAGCTTGATGTGGATGTGCCTGTCATTATTGTCCGGCAGTCACTGCGAGCGCTCAGCGTTTTGTCTGATGCGTTTTACGGACAGCCGACAAAGAAGCTTCAGCTGATCGGGATCACAGGCACAAATGGAAAAACATCAACGACCCACATGGTCGATGAGATTCTGAAAAAAGCGGGAAAACGCACAGGCTTAATCGGCACAATGTACATGAAAATCGGCGAAGAAACACTTCCCGTTAAAAACACGACACCTGAAAGCGTCACGCTGCAGAAAACGTTTAAGAAAATGAATGACAAGCAAGTTGACACTGCCATCATGGAGGTTTCTTCTCACGCATTGTCTTTAGGTCGTGTTCATGGCTGTGATTATGATATTGCCGTGTTTACGAATTTAACGCAGGACCATCTGGACTATCATAAAACGATGGATGAGTACAGACAGGCGAAAAGCCTGCTCTTTTCTCAGCTTGGCGGGGCTTTCGACCATAAACATCCAAAGCGTGCCGTACTGAACGCTGACGATGAGGCGAGCGCTTATTTTGAAAAGGTGACCGCAGCGCATATTTGTACATACGGAATAAAAAACAACGCTGATGTGATGGCGAAGAACATCAATATCACGGCACAGGGCACAAGATTTGATCTTGTGACAAACAAAGGCACTAAACATATCACAATGTCGCTCGTCGGACAGTTTAACGTGTATAACGTGCTGGCGGCTGTTGCAACATGTATTGCAGCAGGCATACCGTTTGAAACGATCACTGAAGCGGTTGAAGAATTACATGGCGTAAGAGGCCGTTTTGAATTGGTTAATCAGCAGCAGGAGTTTCCAGTCATTGTTGATTACGCGCATACGCCGGACAGCCTTGAAAATGTACTGAAGACATGCAAAGACATGACAGAAGGTAAGCTTTTTGTCGTTGTCGGCTGCGGGGGAGACAGAGATAAGACGAAACGCCCGAAAATGGCTAAAATCGCTGCGGAGCTGGCTGACGAACCGATTTTCACTTCAGATAACCCGAGAAGCGAAGATCCCCGCGCGATTTTAAGAGATATGGAAGCTGGAGTAGAGAATGCATACTACCATAGCATTGCAAACCGCGAGCAAGCGATCTTTTTCGCGATTGCCAATGCCAAAAAAGGCGATGTTGTTCTCATTGCAGGAAAAGGGCATGAAACCTATCAGCAGATCGGAAACGAAACCTTCGATTTTGACGATGCTGAAGTGGCGGCGAGAGCGATTGTCGAACTCAATAAGAATAAGACAAATTCATAGGAAAGAGATGTTATTGCATAATGGAGCTTGAAAAGATTTTTCATATGGAAAAAGATCATGAATATGATAACTACGTATGTCGTTTGAAAGAAACAGGAGGAGAAAAGGACAATGCTTGAGCAAGTCATTCTGTTTACAATTTTAATGGGGTTTTTAATTAGTGTTCTGCTCTCTCCAATTCTTATTCCGTTTTTAAGAAGATTAAAATTCGGCCAAAGTATTAGAGAAGAAGGACCGAAATCACATCAGAAAAAATCAGGGACGCCGACAATGGGCGGGGTCATGATCATACTTTCTATCATTGTGACAACAATTGTGATGACACAGAAGTTTTCAGAAATAAGCCCGGAAATGGTGCTGCTTCTGTTTGTTACGCTCGGCTACGGTTTGCTTGGCTTTTTAGATGATTACATCAAGGTCGTCATGAAGCGCAACCTTGGATTGACGTCAAAGCAAAAGCTGATCGGACAAATTATCATTGCGGTTGTATTTTATGCCGTTTACCATTACTACAATTTCGCGACGGATATTCGCGTGCCTGGAACTGATTTATCATTTGATCTTGGCTGGGCTTACTTTATCCTGGTGCTCTTTATGCTTGTCGGCGGATCAAATGCGGTTAACCTGACTGACGGTCTTGACGGTTTATTATCCGGTACGGCTGCGATTGCTTTTGGCGCCTTTGCCATCCTGGCATGGAATCAGTCTCAATATGACGTAGCGATTTTCTCAGTTGCCGTTGTCGGTGCGGTGCTGGGTTTCCTTGTATTTAATGCTCATCCGGCCAAAGTCTTTATGGGAGATACGGGATCACTGGCATTGGGAGGAGCCATCGTTACCATTGCTATTTTAACGAAATTAGAGATTCTGCTTGTTATCATCGGCGGTGTATTCGTTATTGAGACATTATCCGTTATTCTGCAGGTCATCAGCTTTAAAACGACAGGTAAACGAATCTTTAAAATGAGTCCGCTTCATCACCATTATGAGCTTGTCGGCTGGTCTGAATGGAGAGTCGTCGTGACGTTTTGGACTGCGGGACTTTTGCTTGCCGTTTTAGGAATTTACATCGAGGTGTGGTTATAAGTGGAAAACGATCAATTTTTACAGAATCAGCATTTTTTAATCCTTGGGCTCGCGAAAAGCGGGTATGCGGCGGCATCTATTCTTCATGAAAAAGGCATGTATGTTGCAGTCAATGACCAAAAACCTTTTGTAGAAAACGAACCAGCGCAAAAGCTTTCTGAAGCAGGCATTGAGGTTGTTTGCGGAGAGCATCCTGTTTCTCTGTTCGATCAGCATCAAATCACGGTTCTGATCAAAAACCCCGGCATTCCTTATGAAAATATCATGGTTCAGGAAGCGGAAAAAAGAGGCATCCCGGTTTGGACGGAAATTGAGCTCGCTTACTACCTGACAAACGCCAAGTTTATTGGGATTACCGGATCGAATGGAAAAACAACCACGACAACGCTGATTTATGAAATGCTTAAAGCTGACTCGCAAAAAGCGCTGATTGCCGGAAACATCGGCACTGTCGCAAGCGAAGTTGCTTATCATGCTGATGGGGATGAATGGATCGTTACTGAACTTTCATCGTTTCAGCTGATGGGAACACACGCTTTCAGGCCGGAAATCAGCTTGATTTTAAACATATTTGACGCTCATTTGGATTATCACCATACACGAGAAAACTATGAAAAAGCGAAACAGAAAGTGTATCTTCATCAGAAAGCTTCAGATAAAGCCATTGTTAATCAGAATGATGAAACTGTCGTGCGTCTGGCTGAAGACGGAAAAGCCGAAGTCATCCCATTCTCAGTCAGCAAAACGCTTGAAAAGGGCGCTTATGTAAAAGACGGTATGATGATGTTCAACGGCGAAGCCATTCTTCCTCTGGAAGAGGTTGTGCTGCCCGGCGCACATAACATGGAGAACATTTTAGCTGCCATTGCAGTTGTGAAAACGGCAGGAGTGTCCAACGAAGCAGTCAAAAAGGTGCTGACAAGCTTTACTGGCGTCAAGCACCGTCTCCAATATGTCACAACAGTGCAAGGCCGCAAGTTTTATAATGATAGTAAAGCAACAAACATTTTGGCGACAACCAAGGCGCTTTCAGCTTTTGACAAACCGGTCATTCTGCTTGCGGGCGGACTGGATCGCGGAAATGGTTTTGACGATTTGAAACCGTATATGAAGCATGTCAAAGCAGTGCTTACATTTGGCCAGACAGCGCCGAAACTCGAGAAGCTCGGCAATGAGATGGGAATACAACATGTCAAACGTGTCGATAATGTTGAACAAGCAGTATCTGCGGCGTTTGCGCTCTCAAATGAAGGCGATGTCATCCTGCTGTCACCTGCGTGTGCGAGCTGGGATCAATTCAAAACATTTGAAGAACGCGGTGACATGTTTATAGATGCCGTGCATATGCTTAAGTAAGGGCTTGTCTTGAAGTAAATCGGCAGCCCTAATGACTTTAAGCTTGGGGTGTCGGTTGCTTTGACTACTAAAAAAACATCGCCTGATTTGTTATTGGTCATCATTACGCTATTATTATTAACAATCGGATTAATTATGGTGTACAGTGCGAGTGCCGTATGGGCGGATTATAAATTTGACGACTCTTTCTTTTTCGCGAAACGGCAGTTGCTGTTTGCGGGAATCGGCGTTATTGCCATGTTTTTTATTATGAATGTTGATTATTGGACGTGGAGGACATGGTCCAAATTATTGATGGTTATTTGCTTTTTCCTCCTGGTGCTTGTTTTGATACCAGGCGTCGGCATGGTGCGGAACGGCTCAAGAAGCTGGATCGGGGTCGGGGCATTCAGCATACAGCCTTCAGAGTTTATGAAGCTTGCGATGATTGCATTCCTTGCTAAATTTCTCTCTGAAAAGCAAAAAAACATAACATCATTCAGACGGGGATTTATCCCGGCACTTGGCATCGTGTTTTCAGCGTTTTTGATTATCATGTGCCAGCCTGACCTTGGAACAGGGACAGTAATGGTTGGGACTTGTATTGTCATGATTTTTGTAGCCGGCGCGCGCATCGCCCATTTCGTTTTTCTCGGGCTGATCGGACTCAGCGGATTTGTTGGACTGGTACTATCGGCTCCATACCGAATTAAGCGGATTACCTCCTACTTAAATCCGTGGGAAGATCCGCTCGGCAGCGGTTTTCAAATCATTCAATCGCTTTATGCGGTGGGGCCCGGCGGATTGTTCGGAATGGGGCTAGGACAAAGCAGACAGAAGTTCTTTTATCTGCCTGAGCCGCAAACAGACTTTATTTTCGCCATATTGTCAGAGGAACTTGGCTTTATCGGGGGGACCCTTATTTTGCTCCTCTTCAGCGTCCTGCTGTGGAGAGGGATCAGAATTGCCCTCGGCGCACCTGATCTGTACGGAAGCTTTGTCGCAGTCGGCATTATTTCAATGATTGCCATTCAAGTCATGATTAATATTGGTGTAGTAACGGGCCTTATTCCGGTAACAGGCATCACGCTGCCGTTTTTGAGCTACGGAGGCTCTTCATTGACCTTGATGCTGATGGCCGTCGGCGTTCTGCTGAACGTGAGCCGATACTCGAGGTATTAATGAATGTATTGCCGAGCGTCCTGTGAACAGGAAGCCTGAGAAACAATTGATGCGATAACCCTGTCCAACAAAACAGGGTTATCGCTATGTTATAGAGAAACTTAGACTGGGGGAAGAGATATGCGAATTGCAATAAGCGGAGGCGGTACAGGAGGACACATTTATCCTGCTCTTGCCTTTATTAAAGAAGTGCAGCGCCGTCATCCTGAAGTGGAATTTTTATATATCGGAACAGAAAACGGGCTGGAGAAAAAAATTGTTGAACGGGAGAATATACCGTTTCGTTCAATTGAAATTACAGGCTTTAAAAGAAAGCTGTCATTTGAAAACGTCAAAACTGTGATGCGTTTTCTGAAGGGCGTAAAAAAGAGCAAATCGTATTTAGCGGAATTTAAGCCTGATGCCGTGATCGGAACGGGCGGTTACGTATGCGGGCCGGTTGTCTATGCCGCTGCGAAAATGGGAATTCCGACTATTGTCCATGAACAAAACAGCCTGCCGGGCATCACGAATAAGTTTCTTTCAAAATATGTTAATAAAGTAGCGATCTGTTTTGAAGAAGCAAAATCACATTTTCCTAGTGAAAAAGTTGTATTTACGGGAAACCCGAGAGCCTCTGAAGTCGTCTCAATAAAGACGGGCCGATCGATGGCGGAATTTGGGCTTTCTGAAGAGAAAAAAACGGTCTTAATCTTCGGCGGAAGCCGAGGCGCCGCACCGATTAACCGTGCTGTTATTGACATGCAGAATGCGCTGAAAACTAGAGACTACCAAGTGCTGTATATCACCGGTGAAGTTCACTATGAAAAAGTGATGAATGAGCTGAAAAGCAAGGGTGCCGCTGATAATATGGTCACCAAGCCATTTCTTCATCAAATGCCGGAGTATTTAAAGGCCATAGATGTCATTGTGGCCAGAGCCGGGGCGACAACGATTGCCGAAATTACGGCTCTCGGAATCCCAAGTGTTCTGATCCCAAGCCCATATGTAACAGCGAATCACCAGGAGGTCAATGCGAGATCTCTCGGCCAGCATGATGCGGCGATTGTTCTGAAAGAAACAGAGCTCAGCGGGGAAAAGCTGATTGCTGCGCTTGACCGGATTGTACTGAATGAGCAAACGTTAAAGGAAATGAGCGAACGGACAAAGTCACTCGGTGTTCCTGACGCGGCTGCCCGTTTATACAGCGTACTCGAAGAATTGAAAAAATAATAGAAAAGCAAATGGAATGCGGAGGTTTACGATGGAGAAAGTGATACAGGAATTAAAAGAACGCGAAGTCGGCAAGGTTCTTGCAAATGAACCGCTCGCGAATCATACAACGATGAAAATCGGCGGCCCTGCGGATGTATTGGTGATTCCAAGCAGTGTAGATGCTGTCAAAAATATCATGGACGTTATTAAAAAATATGATGTGGAGTGGACAGTCATCGGCCGCGGGTCAAACCTTCTTGTTTTAGATGAGGGAATCAGAGGCATAGTAATTAAGCTGGGGGCAGGCCTTGACCATTTGGAGCTTGACGGGGAACAAGTAACGGTCGGAGGCGGTTATTCAGTGGTCCGTCTTGCTACATCATTGAGTAAAAAAGGCTTGTCCGGTTTGGAATTTGCTGCGGGTATTCCAGGATCAATCGGTGGAGCGGTTTATATGAATGCCGGCGCTCACGGTTCTGATATGAGCGAAATCCTCGTTAAAGCCCATATTTTATTTGAAGACGGCACAATTGAGTGGCTGACAAATGAGCAGATGGATTTCAGCTACAGAACGTCTGTATTGCAACAGAAACGTCCGGGCGTTTGCCTTGAAGCTGTTCTGCAGCTGGAGCAGAAGGATAAGGAATCAATCGTTCAGCAAATGCAAAGCAATAAAGACTACAGAAAAAATACACAGCCGTATTCAAGCCCGTGTGCTGGAAGCATATTCAGAAATCCGCTTCCGAATCATGCCGGAAACCTTGTAGAAAAAGCAGGCTTGAAAGGATATCAAATCGGCGGTGCAAAGATTTCGGAGATGCACGGAAACTTCATCGTTAATGCGGGCGGAGCATCAGCAAAAGATGTGCTTGATCTTATTGACCATGTGAAAAAGACAATTCGTGAAAAATACGAGATTGATATGCATACAGAGGTTGAAATCATCGGCGAAAATCGCTGATTCAAGTTCTGACTGAAGCTGTTCATATGATATACTGTAAGCAAACGACAAACGGCATCATAGTATGCCGTTTGTTTTGGAATAGACAGACTTTTAACAGCTGTTTCATTTGAATGAGGTGAACAGGCAATGAACCCGGGGCATGACCGAGAAAAAATCGTAAACATTGAAGAACGGATTCCTAAAATTAAAGAGCAGCGGAAACAGAAGGCAAACCGCCGTCTCATTTCATTTATTATGCTCTTTTTTATGATGGTGTTGATCATTGTGTATCTTCAGACGCCAATCAGTAAAGTTTCGACAATCTCTGTAACAGGGAATGAGAATGTATCCAAAAAGGAAATTATTTACCTTTCCGATATCAACAGCGGAGATACCGAGTTTTGGAGTTTGGACAAGAAAAAAACAGAAAAGAAGATTCAGCAAAATAAATTAGTGAAAAAAGCGGAGATCAGCAAATCGCTTCCTAATAAAATCAACATTGCGATCGAAGAATATAAAGCGATTGCTTATTTAGAAAAAGACAATGTGTACTATGAAGTGCTTGAAAATGGTTCCGTTCTGCCAAACGAAGTAACGCCGGATGATGCCGGGCCGATTTTGGTGAATTGGACTAACGCAAAAAAACGGTCTCAAATGGCTAAGCAGCTTAATGCTTTGTCAAATTCGTTAAAACAGTCAATATCAGAAATCTACTATACACCTGTAAAAATGGATGAAAACCGTATTAAATTGTACATGAACGACGGTTATGTTGTCACTGCGTCTATAAAAACCTTTGCAGACCGAATGAAAACGTATCCTTCTATCATTTCACAGCTTAGCAGCAGTAAAAAGGGAATTATTCATTTAGAAGTTGCCACCTATTTTGAAGAGTTTGGAAAAAACGATAAATCTGCTAAAAAGGAAGATGAAAATTGAGGGGCAAATCAGCAGTCCTTCTTTCTTTGATCATGCTTATCGCAGGCTTTTTGATTTCATTTTCTTTTCAAATGACTAAAGAAAATGAAAAAGGAGCGGCTGAGTCAGAAGAGTGGAAAAAAGAATATGCGCTGAGAGATGAACTGTTGAAACAGGAGAAAGAAAATAAGACTCTTGAAAAAGAATTGTATCAAAAGCAAAATAAAGTCCGTCAGGCAGAAAATAAGCTGAAAAAAGAAAAGACGGAATACTATAACGTCCTTGAAGATACAGAAAAATACAGAATGTATATTGGGGAAGTCGGTGTGCAGGGAGAGGGCGTTGAGGTGACCTTGGAAGATGCGTCGTACATACCGGAAGGGGAGAATGTGAACAGTTACATCGTTCACGAAAGCCATATCTTTCAAGTGGTAAACGAACTGTATATTTCGGGTGCGGCGGCTGTTGCCGTTAATGGCCAGCGTTTGACACATGATTCCTATATCAAGTGCAACGGTCCCGTTGTAACGGTAGACGGAGTGCAGCATCCCGCTCCGTTTACGATATCAGCTATTGGAGATCCTGATGTTCTGCTGCCTTCGTTAAATATAGCAGGAGGCCTGATCGATCAGCTGTCAATGGATCATATTTCTGTTTCCGCAGAAAAAGAGAAAAACGTTCAAATGAAACCGATTCTGAAAACGAAGGAATGACTGAAAAAGCGGGTGAAACAGATTGAAAATAAAGCGTGCCTTCATAAGCATCAGTGTGCTTATGATCATCTTCGGCATCATGACAGCTGTTCAGTTTAACTCATTAAAGCACCCTAAAGTCCGAGACACAAGAGATATGTGGGATATAAGGGAAGAGCTGACTTCAGAGCAGAAGAAGCAGGAAAAGCTGCTGGATGAAATAAACAAATATGATAAATTGCTGAATAGCTATTCGCAAACGAAAGAAATGACAAAAGAAACCGCGCTCAATAATACCTTGCAAACCTTAAAAAAAACAGCCGGTATGACCGATATAACAGGTAGCGGAATTGTCATCACCATATCCTCGCTTTTTTCTGAAAGTTTAACAGGAGAGCCGATCAAAAATCCGCCTCCGGATTTGCTGAAGAAGCTGATCAATGAACTCAACTCCTTCGGTGCAGAACAAATCTCTATTAATGAGCGAAGAGTTGTGAATCATACAGTCATAAGGGATATAAACGGCACAACGAAAATAGACGGATACGGCCTTGACGATTATCCTTTAACAGTAAATGTGCTTGCCAAAGATCCGGACATGCTGTACAGCAGAGTGAAGGGATCAGGCCTTGAGGATCTCTTTGCATCTGAAAATTTAGCATTAAAAGCCGGTAAATCTGAAAGCGAACTGACATTAAAAGCATATGACAGGCCATTGGATGTACAACGGCTAAAACCGCTTAAAGACTGAAAAGGAGGAGAACCGTCATGTGGCTGCCCGTATTGGGGCTGGTGCTCGGAATTGCGCTTGGACTGATGACAAACTTAACGATACCGAGTGAATACTCAAACTATTTATCGCTTGCGGTGCTTGCCGCACTTGATACATTAATCGGCGGAATCAGGGCGCATTTACAAGGTACATATGATGAAATGGTATTTGTTTCCGGTTTCTTTTTTAATATTATATTGGCAATAAGTTTAGCTTTTCTGGGAGTCCATCTTGGTGTAGACTTGTATTTAGCAGGTATATTCGCATTTGGAGTCAGATTATTTCAGAATATTGCCGTGATCAGAAGAAATCTACTAACAAAGTGGACTCTTTCTAAAAAAAATAAAAAAAATGTGATATAAAAGAGGATATACATAGGATATAACGAATATTTTCAATAAACATAAAATGTGAAGAGCACATAAGGAATATTCCGTTGTTATTTTTTGTTACACACTTGTAAAGCCACATTCATTGTATTGTTGTTCCGCAAATAATAGAATAGAAATGATTGAAATGTGAGGAGGTGCCATAGAATGAACAACAATGAACTTTACGTCAGTCTTGACATCGGTACGTCCAATACAAAAGTGATCGTCGGAGAAATGACAGATGATTCCCTAAATATTATCGGTGTGGGAAATGTACCGTCTGAAGGGTTGAAAAAAGGCTCAATCGTTGATATAGATGAAACTGTTCATTCTATAAGAAAAGCGTTTGACCAAGCTGAAAGAATGGTAGGTTTTCCGCTTAGAAAAGCTATTGTCGGCGTTAATGGAAATTATATCAATATTCAAGATACAAACGGTGTTGTAGCAGTTTCCAGTGAAAATAAAGAAATTCAGGTTGAAGATGTGCGCCGAGTCATGGAGGCAGCACAGGTTGTGTCAGTACCGCACGAACAGCTGATTGTGGATGTCATTCCTAAACAGTTTATCGTAGATGGAAGAGATGAAATCACCGACCCGAAAAAAATGCTTGGTGTGCGTTTAGAAGTAGAGGGCACCTTGATCACCGGTTCAAAAACAATTTTACATAACTTGCTTCGCTGTGTTGAAAGAGCCGGTATTGAAATAACTGATATTTGTCTTCAGCCGCTGGCAGCCGGTTCTGCTGCATTGTCAAAGGACGAGAAAAACCTTGGAGTGGCTCTCATTGATATAGGGGGAGGGTCAACGACCATTGCCGTATTCGAGAACGGACATCTGACTTCTACCCGTGTTATTCCACTCGGAGGCGAAAATATCACCAAAGATATCTCCATCGGATTGAGAACGTCAACAGAAGAAGCAGAACGCGTGAAAAAGCAATTTGGACATGCCTACTATGACGAAGCCTCGGAAGATGAAGTATTTGAGGTAACCGTTATCGGCACCAATCAAAAACAAACATTTACACAGCAGGAAGCAGCGAATATCATTGAAGCAAGAGTAGAAGAAATTCTTGAAATTGTTTCAGAAGAGATTAGCAGTATGGGAATTACCGATCTGCCGGGAGGCTTCGTGCTGACAGGGGGACAAGCAGCAATGCCGGGTGTCATGTCATTGGCACAGGATGTGCTGCAAAACAATGTTAGAGTGGCAAGCCCGAATTATATCGGTGTAAGAGATCCTCAATATATGACGGGAGTGGGCATGATCCAATTCGCCTGCCGAAATGCAAGAATCCAAGGCAGAAAAATAGGCTTCAAGATGCCTGAAGAAGCGATACAGGAAATCGCAGTCTCATCATCAGAGGAACAAGAGCAGCATCATTACCAAAATGAGGTGCAGCAGCGGCCAAAAGGAAAACAAAAAACACAAGCCGAACATCATAAACAGAGCAAAATGAAAAAACTATTAAGCATGTTTTGGGAATAGATAGAAAGTCATTCGGCAGATTAGGAGGATTTAGCATGTTGGAGTTCGAAACAAACATAGACGGCTTAGCATCAATTAAAGTAATCGGAGTAGGAGGCGGCGGTAACAACGCCGTTAACCGAATGATTGAAAATGAAGTGCAAGGAGTAGAGTACATCGCGGTAAATACGGACGCACAAGCTCTTAACCTGTCAAAAGCAGAAGTGAAAATGCAAATCGGCGCAAAACTGACTAGAGGATTGGGAGCAGGTGCGAATCCTGAAGTCGGAAAAAAAGCCGCTGAAGAAAGCAAAGAGCAGATTGAAGAAGCATTAAAAGGCGCTGACATGGTGTTCGTGACAGCTGGTATGGGGGGCGGAACAGGAACAGGTGCCGCACCGGTTATCGCACAAATCGCGAAAGACTTAGGCGCATTAACAGTCGGAGTCGTTACAAGACCGTTTACATTTGAAGGACGTAAAAGACAGCTTCAGGCTGCAGGCGGAATCACAGCAATGAAAGAAGCGGTGGATACACTGATCGTGATCCCGAACGACCGAATCCTTGAAATTGTTGATAAAAACACGCCGATGCTTGAAGCATTCCGTGAAGCGGATAACGTACTCCGCCAAGGGGTTCAAGGTATTTCAGACTTGATTGCGACACCTGGTCTTATCAACCTTGACTTTGCTGATGTGAAAACAATCATGTCAAACAAAGGATCTGCTTTGATGGGTATCGGTATAGCGACTGGAGAAAACCGCGCGGCAGAGGCAGCGAAAAAGGCAATCTCCAGCCCGCTTCTTGAAGCGGCCATTGACGGTGCGCAAGGCGTTCTCATGAACATCACTGGGGGTACAAATCTCAGCCTATATGAAGTTCAGGAAGCAGCAGACATTGTCGCTTCTGCGTCTGACCAAGACGTAAATATGATTTTCGGTTCTGTTATCAATGAAAATCTAAAAGACGAGATTGTGGTGACAGTGATTGCGACTGGTTTCATTGAACAAGAGAAAGACGTGACGAAATCTCAGCGTCCAAGCTTAAACCAAAGCATCAAAACAAATAATCAAAGTGCTCCAAAACGTGAGCCAAAACGTGAGGAGCCTCAGCAGCAACAAAATACAGTAAGCCGTCATACCTCACAGCCGGCTGATGATACGCTTGACATCCCGACATTCTTAAGAAACCGAAATAAACGCGGCTAATGTAAAGGACAAAATCGTTTTCGATTTTGTCCTTTTTGTTTTTCTCCAAAACCTTTCTTCTATATAATGTCTTTTTCCTTATGCCTTCCTTCACATAAAAATAAATCAGGCCATTAGACTCATTTAAATCCCATGACAATTTTATTGTTTTCATATTTATGGAAATAAGGTGACATAAAACGACAATATCTGTAATAGAGATTGTCTACAGTTAACGTACAGCGATGTTCTGACAAACCATTCATTTTTATAAGGAGGGACGACATTTTTTTCAAAGCATGTTGAAAAAGGGGGATAAAAATGAGGAAAAAAACGAAAAACAGACTCATCAGCTCTGTTTTAAGTACGGTTGTCATCGGTTCAATGCTTTTTCCGGGTGTAGCCGGAGCAAGCAGCAAAAGCGCCTCAACTTTTGTTAAACAGGAGCTTCAATCTGCTGAATCCATTCAGAACAAGATCTCTAGTTCATTAAAGAAAAGCTTTAAAAAGAAAGAAAAAACGACCTTTCTGATTAAATTTAAAGATCAAGCTGACACAAAAAAAGCGGCAAAAGCGGCTGTTAAAAAAGCGAAATCAAAGAAGCTGACGTCCGCTAAGACGGAATATCAAAAGCGTTCCGCCGTTGTGTCATCTCTAAAAGTCACAGCCAATGAATCTCAGAGAGAGGTTTTAACATACTTGAAGAGTCAGAAAAATAAAGGAAATGCAGATCAGATTCACTCTTATTATGTAGTGAATGGGATCGCTGTTCATGCCTCAAAAGAAGTGATGGAAAAGGTGGCGCAGTTTCCCGAAGTGGAAAAAGTGCTTCCAAATGAGAAACGGCAGCTGTTTAAATCATCCTCTCCATTTAATATGAAAAAAGCGCAAAAATCTGTCAAAGCAACTGACGGTGTGGAATGGAATGTAGACCAAATCGACGCTCCGAAAGCTTGGGCACTTGGATATGACGGCACTGGCACGGTTGTCGCGTCCATTGATACAGGTGTGGAATGGAACCATCCGGCATTAAAAGAGAAATATCGCGGATATAATCCGGAAAATCCTGATGAGCCTGATAATGAAATGAACTGGTATGATGCCGTAGCAGGCGAAGCAAGTCCTTATGATGATTTGGCTCATGGAACCCACGTGACAGGTACGATGGTGGGATCTGAACCCGATGGAACAAATCAAATCGGTGTAGCGCCAGGCGCAAAATGGATTGCTGTTAAAGCGTTCTCGGAAGATGGCGGCACTGATGCTGACATTTTGGAGGCCGGTGAATGGGTTTTAGCTCCAAAGGACGCAGATGGAAATCCTCACCCGGAAATGGCTCCTGATATTGTCAATAATTCATGGGGCGGGGGCTCAGGACTTGATGAATGGTACAGGGACATGGTCAATGCCTGGCGTGCGGCCGATATTTTCCCTGAGTTTTCAGCGGGAAATACAGATATCTTTATTCCGGGCGGGCCTGGTTCTATCGCAAACCCAGCAAACTATCCGGAATCGTTTGCAACTGGAGCGACTGATATTAACAAAAAGCTTGCTGACTTTTCTCTCCAAGGGCCATCTCCATATGATGAAATAAAGCCGGAAATTTCTGCACCTGGCGTTAATATTCGCTCTTCCGTTCCCGGCCAGACATACGAGGACGGATGGAATGGCACATCAATGGCAGGGCCGCATGTGTCCGCTGTTGCCGCATTGTTGAAACAGGCGGATGCCTCACTTTCTGTTGATGAGATGGAGGATATTTTAACCAGCACGGCTGAACCGCTGACGGATTCAACATTTCCCGATTCTCCGAATAACGGATACGGCCATGGTTTGGTGAACGCTTTTGACGCTGTATCAGCTGTTACAGATGGTTTAGGAAAAGCAGAAGGACAGGTTTCTGTAGAGGGAGATGATCAAGAGCCTCCTGTCTATCAGCATGAGAAAGTAACAGAAGCCTATGAAGGCGCGAACCTGCCGCTGACTTTGACAGCTGAAGACAATGTAAGTGTGACATCTGTCAAACTGTCCTATAAGCTGGATCAAGGCGAGTGGACAGAAGTAACGGCTAAACGAATCAGCGGAGATCACCTGAAAGGAACGTATCAGGCGGAGATCCCAAACGTAAAAGGAGCTGCACTAAGCTATAAGTGGATGATTCAGGATTTTGGCGGCCATGTCGTTGAGTCTGACACATATGATGTAACAGTGAAACCAAGCATCACGGCGGGCTATAAGCAGGACTTTGAAACTGAACCCGGCGGCTGGATTGCGAGCGGCACAAATAATAGCTGGGAGTGGGGAGTTCCGTCAGCAGGCCCAAATACAGCAGCTTCCGGAGAAAAAGTATACGGAACAGACCTGGCAGGAAACTATGGCAACTCAGCAAATATGAATCTCGTGATGCCTCCTGTTAAAGTGCCGGATTCAGGAAACCTGTTTCTCCAATTTAAAAGCTGGCACAATTTAGAGAATGATTTTGATTATGGCTATGTTTTTGTTTTGCCTGAAGGTGAGAAGAATTGGGAGCAGGCTGGCGTCTATAATGGAAAGACATCAAGCTGGATGGACGAAGAAATTGATTTATCCGCTTATAAAGGTCAAAACATTCAAGTCATGTTTAATCTTCAATCCGATGATAGCATTGCAAAAGAGGGCTGGTACATTGATGATGTAGTGCTTTCTGACAAATCGGCCGGAAAAACAGCCAAAAAGAATAAGCTGGGTGTTGAAAAGCCGTCTGGAAAGCAAAAGAAAAAGCCAGTGAATCCGAAAAAAGCTAAGCCATCTGCAAACATAGCGGTAAAAAACCAGAGTAAAGAGATACAGCCTCAAGTTTTGCCGCTCAGGGCGCAAGTCAGTGTTGTGGAAACAGGAAAATCAACATATTCAGATCAATCCACAGGGCAGTACACGCTGACGCACAAAGCGGGAGACTATACGCTTATGGCAGAAGCATACGGCTATCAATCGAAAACACAAAAGGTTTCTCTGCAGGCAGATCAGACGACACCAGCTAATTTTACGTTAGAAGAAATAAAGAAGGGCACATTAAAAGGCACGGTCATCAATAAAACGACAGGAGAGCCGGTAAAAGGAGCCTCTGTTTATGTCGTGGAGGATGCCGCGGTTGAACCGGCTACAACAAATGACAAAGGTGAATATACGCTTGAGGCCTATGAAGGCGCCTATACGATTAAAGTCGCTGCACCAGGTTATTACAGCGATGAATTTTCCGTTAATTTAAAAGGTAATGTTACGAAGGAAACTGTACTGAAGCCTTTCGTCGGTTATCCGGGTGAGATTGCATATGATGATGGAACGGCGGAGAATGCCAATTCCTATTTTGCAGCCGGTAACGGATGGGCTGTCAAAATGACATTGGCTGACGGCAAAGACAAAGGCATGCTTACAGGAGGACTGTTTAGATTCTGGGATACAGAGTTCCCTGATCCTGGCGGCACAGAGTTTAAGGTTGAGGTATACGATGCTACAGGAGAAGATGGCGCACCGGGCAAGAAAATTGCCGGGCCATTTAACGCTGAAGCCCTTCGCAATGGCGAATGGACCAAGGTAGATCTCAGTTCGAAAGGGATTATGGTCGATAAAGATTTTTATCTCGTATATATCCAGTCGAAACCAGATCCATATTCACCAGGACTGGCAATGGATGAAACCGGTCAGAATTCCGGCCGCAACTGGCAGTATATAGACGGAGAATGGCAGCCGGGTGACGAAGCTGACGGCAACTATATGATCCGCGCATTAGTTGATTATGAAGCGGCTGTACCTGAGATCACTTCACCGGCAGACAAATCATACACAAATAAGGAGAACGTCACCGTAAAAGGAAAAGCTTCTCCGGGAACAACGGTACACATTTATAATGGAAAGAAAGAAGCAGGAGAGACGAAAGCTGCGGCGGATGGCGCGTTTCAGGCAGGCGTATCACTCAGCGAGGGTGAAAATGAGCTGACGGCCACGGCATCAACAGACAACGGGACTACGGATGCTTCCAGCCCTGTCATGGTCACGCTTGATCAAGACAAGCCAGAATTGACGCTGGACAATCCAAAGGATGGCGAGAAAATAAATAAAGAAGCGCTGACTGTCAAAGGGTCTGTATCCGATGACAATCTGAAAGAAGTCAAAGTGAATGGCAAAAAAGCAACGGTCACTGATGGTTCATACTCAGCCCGTATTCTTTTGGAGAACGGAAGCAATGAAATCAAGGTGACGGCAACAGACTTAGCAGGTAACAAAACGAAGAAAAAGGCTGTCATTGATGTCAACTATGACCAGCCTGTCATCTCCGGATTGATCCCGGGAGAGGACAAAATCTTAAAAGCCGGTGAATCTGTGAAAGTCGCTTTCTCAAGCGCTAAAGATTTGGATGCAACGTTCGTCATTCGTATGCCGCTGACAAATGCAAGAGCGAGTGTGCAAAACGCCACCGAGCTCCCGTTAAGAGAAATTTCTCCGGGGCGATATGAAGGCTATTGGACAGCCACTTCTTCTATTAAAGCAAACGGAGCAAAAGTAGAAGTGATTGTACGTGATGATTATGGAAATGAAACAAGAAAAACAGCGAACGGGAAACTCTATATCAACACTGGAAATTAAGTGTAAAAAAGCTGCCGTCAAGGGCAGCTTTTTTATGTATACTCTCATTTATTCCCTCGACAAATTAAGCAGTTATCCCTGAAAAATTGTATTTTCCTCTCAACATTAATTGACAGACTTTCCCACAGAGCTTGATTTATACTTATGAAACAAGAAGGGGAACAGCGTGATGCAAGAAAGAAAGGAGTCAGATGTGAAAATCTATTTGGATGTCATTTGGCTATTGAACTTTTGCTTTGACGCACTTTTGCTTTTGCTCACGGCATTTATTTTAAAACGGCATGTGAAAAAAAGAAGACTGCTAGGCGGAGCGTTCATCGGTTCAAGTATTGTTCTATTGATGTTTACTCCTTTTTCGCCGATCGTTGAACATCCGGCCGGTAAGCTGGCTTTTTCAGTTGTTATTGTGATGGTGACATTTGGCTTTAAAAGATTTCGTTATTTCTTTCAAAATTTGTTTTCCTTTTATTTTGCGACTTTTTTAATGGGGGGAGGAATGATCGGAGCCCATTCTTTGCTGCAGACCAATTCCGTTGTTCGAAACGGTGTCATGATGACGAATCAAACAGGGTTTGGAGACCCGATCAGCTGGTTGTTTATTGTTGCTGGCTTTCCAGTGTTATGTTTTTTTTCTAAGAGAAGAATTGAAGAGATTGAAACAAAGAACATTCAATATGAGGAACGAGTCAGCGTACAGGCTGATTTGGGCGGCCAAACGCTTCATGTCAGAGGGCTGGTTGATTCCGGTAATCAGCTGTACGATCCGCTTACTAAAACGCCTGTCATGATTATTCACCTTGATAAACTGGAACCGATTTTCGGAGCAGCCGAAACGATGATTATTCGAAACACAGATCCATTGGAAGCCACTCAGCAGCTCGATGATTCATTTCGCTTTTTGGATAAAATGAGGCTGATTCCATACAGGGGAGTAGGTCAGCAAAATCAATTTTTACTATGCGTTAAACCGGATCACGTAACGATTATGACAAAACAAGAAATGATTTCTGCGGATAAATGCTTAATCGGCATCAGCACAACAAAGCTATCTGCAGATGGCGAGTTTGACGCCATTATTCATCCGAAAATGCTTTCGGGCAAGACCATCAAACACGTCTCATAATGTTCGCAAATGTCCGTTACTTATCATACTCAAACGACGTGACATTTAGAAGGGAGAGGAAGATGAAAAAACTGAAATTGCGATTGACGCACCTCTGGTATAAGCTGCTGATGAAACTTGGGCTGAAAAGTGATGAAGTCTATTACATAGGCGGGAGTGAAGCTCTGCCTCCTCCATTATCTAAAGATGAGGAGCAGGTTCTGTTAATGAAGCTTCCAAACGGCGATCAGGCGGCTCGCGCCATTTTGATTGAACGCAATTTGCGTCTGGTCGTCTATATCGCCCGTAAATTCGAAAATACAGGAATTAATATAGAGGATTTAATCAGCATTGGCACCATCGGATTAATCAAAGCTGTGAATACGTTTAATCCAGAAAAGAAAATCAAGCTGGCGACCTATGCCTCACGCTGTATAGAAAATGAAATCCTGATGTATTTAAGAAGAAACAACAAAATCCGGTCAGAGGTTTCCTTTGATGAGCCGCTTAATATTGATTGGGACGGCAATGAGCTTTTGCTTTCTGATGTGCTCGGCACGGACGATGACATTATCACAAAAGACATAGAAGCTAACGTAGATAAAAAGCTTTTGAAAAAAGCGCTTGAACAGCTTAATGAGAGGGAAAAGCAAATCATGGAGCTGCGGTTTGGGCTTGTCGGCGAAGAAGAAAAGACCCAAAAGGATGTAGCGGATATGATGGGAATTTCCCAGTCTTATATTTCACGTCTGGAGAAAAGAATAATAAAAAGATTGAGAAAAGAATTCAACAAAATGGTGTAAAATTTTTTATAGTATAGAACCCTTGATTTTACAGGGATTTCCTGAATTCGACTGTTTTTCGATCTGAGTGCAGTGCATATTTTTCCCACCCAAGGAGATACTTAACGTTGTACAGCAGCTCCTGTAGGGAGGGAAAAAAGTGTCGAGAAATAAAGTCGAAATCTGCGGGGTGGATACCTCCAAATTACCAGTACTCAAGAATGAAGAGATGAGAAAGCTGTTTAGGCAGCTGCAGGATGAAGGCGATGATTCAGCGAGAGAAAAGCTTGTAAACGGGAACTTGCGTCTTGTCTTAAGTGTCATTCAAAGATTTAATAACAGAGGAGAGTATGTTGATGACTTATTTCAGGTCGGCTGCATCGGACTAATGAAATCCATTGATAATTTTGACCTAAGCCACAATGTTAAGTTTTCAACATACGCTGTACCTATGATAATCGGAGAGATCCGCAGGTATTTACGCGATAATAACCCGATTCGTGTCTCAAGATCACTCCGGGACATCGCTTACAAGGCACTTCAGGTAAGAGAGCGGTTAATCAGTGAGACAAGCAAGGAGCCGACTGCAGAAGACATCGCAAAAGTTCTTGAAGTACCGCATGAAGAAATTGTATTTGCGCTTGATGCCATTCAGGATCCGGTTTCTCTATTTGAACCGATCTATAACGACGGCGGAGACCCTATCTATGTGATGGACCAAATTAGTGATGAGCGCAATAAAGATTCACAATGGATTGAAGAGCTGGCTTTAAAAGAGGGCATGAGAAGACTGAATGATAGGGAAAAAATGATTTTGAGAAAGAGGTTCTTCCAAGGGAAAACACAAATGGAAGTAGCGGAGGAAATCGGGATTTCCCAAGCGCAGGTGTCCAGGCTTGAAAAAGCGGCTATCAAACAAATGAATAAGAATATCCATCAATAATGAAAAGCCTTTAAAACAATTTTTGTTTTAAAGGCTTTTCTATTGCGGGCGGTTTACGTTTTGGAAAAAATAAGGTATCCTAGTTCGTACAAAGTTTTATGAAAATTTAAACAATTATAGAAGGCAGTAAAGAGGAGGAACACGATGATTTTGCAGCTTGACAATGTCTCATTAAAACGAAATGGAAAGTGGATACTGAGGGATATCCATTGGAGGGTGGAAGAAAAGGAAAATTGGGTGCTGTACGGACTGAATGGCGCGGGAAAGACCGCACTGTTAAATATGCTTTGTTCATATTATTTTCCAACATCAGGCGAGATGCAGGTGCTTGGCCATGAATTTGGCAAAACCGAGCTTGGGGAGAAGCTCAGGCAGAAAATCGGCCTCGTCTCAGCGGCTCTTCAGCAAAAATTGCACCCGGCAGATTCAGCGTTTGAAATTGCTTTGAGCGGAGCTTACGCTTCAATTGGATTGTATGAAACGCCAAGTGCGGAAATCAGGGAAAAAGCGATTGGTTTGTTAGAGGATTTGGGAGCAATTGAATATGCCGACCGCCGTTATGAAACCCTTTCTCAAGGAGAAAAACAAAGAGCCTTGATTGCAAGAGCGCTAATGGCGGATCCGGAGCTGCTGATACTGGACGAACCGGTCACAGGGCTGGATTTTATTGCCCGGGAAAAATTGTTAGACACGATTACATACATTGCAAACAAAGAAAATGCGCCATCGATCCTTTATGTGACTCATCATGCGGAAGAAATTTTGCCGGTCTTTAACAAAGCCCTTTTGTTAAAACAGGGAGAGGTCTTTAAATCCGGAGAAATAAAGGAAATGCTTACTGATCACATACTTTCGGCTTTTTTTGATACGCCAATCCATGTATTATGGAATCAGGATCGGCCGTTTTTAACAAGAGCCGAGCCGATCACGAATGCCTGACAAACAACACATAGATTCATCCTAGGGGTGCTTTTCGAAGCTGAGAGAGACATTGTCTCAACCCTTTTGACCTGATCTGGATCATGCCAGCGGAGGGAAGCGGTGAAAAAGCGGAGTACATAGGACTCTGTCTGTTTTGATTGAGCCGTTTCATAACATATGAAACGGCTTTTTGATTTTTAAGAAAAGGAGCGGATCACATTGAATCAACAAATAGACTCTCTGTTAAAAAAAGCGGAAGATCAAAAGGGGGACCTGATTGAGCTTGCAAAAACGCTGATCTCTTATCAGACACCTGCTCCGCCTGCAAGGAATACAGACGGCGTCCAGTCATGGATTGCAGGGTTTTTACATGACATGGGATTCTCGATCGATAAATGGGACGTGTACCCGGGAGATCCAAATGTAGTGGGTCTTCTAAAAGGGACAGATTCAGCCGGTTATCATAGCTTAATCATCAATGGCCATGTAGATGTGGCAGAGGTAAAAGAGGATGAGGGGTGGGAGCATAATCCGTTTCACCCAATTGAGAAAAACGGTTTCTTAATCGGACGAGGCGCTTCAGATATGAAAGGCGGGTTGGCGTGTGTGCTGTTTGCGGTCAAATTGATTCATGAAGCCGGCATTGAACTTCCAGGTGATTTGATTTTGCAATCAGTGATCGGGGAGGAAGTCGGCGAAGCCGGCACACTTGAATGCTGTAAGAGAGGCTACCACGCTGATTTTGCAATTGTCGCCGATACGAGCGACATGCATATTCAAGGCCAAGGCGGTGTCATTACTGGCTGGATCGAAATCAAAAGCAGTCAAACGTTTCATGATGGAACGAGACGGAATATGATTCATGCTGGAGGAGGAACCTTCGGGGCAAGTGCAATTGAAAAAATGGCTAAAATCATTGCGGGACTCGGTGAACTGGAGCGCCACTGGTCCATCTTGAAAAGTTATCCCGGCTTTAAACCCGGCACAAATACCATTAATCCGGCTGTTATTGAAGGCGGCAGACATGCGGCTTTTATAGCCGACGAGTGCCGCCTGTGGATCACGGTCCATTTTTACCCGAATGAAACCCATGAACAAGTGGCAGCGGAAATAGAAGATTACATCAACCGGCTGAGCGACAGTGATATTTGGCTTAGGGAAAACCGCCCTGTTTTTAAGTGGGGAGGCTCATCTATGATTGAAGACAAAGGAGAAATTTTTCCGGCACTGGAAGTTGACCCCAGCCACCCAGGCGTCTTAGCGCTTACAGCGTCTCATGAGGAAGTGAAACGGGAGCATCCGGTTATTGACGTTTCTCAATCCGTTACAGACGGGGGATGGCTGTTTAATGCCGGGATTCCAAGCGTGATCTACGGTCCTGGCGATCTGCACAATGCACACTCTGTGAACGAGGAGGTATCGATTGAGCAGCTGGTGGATTACACAAAAATCATGCTCGATTTTATCATTAGATGGTGCAGCGGTAAAAAAGAACAGTAACCATGAAAATTTCTTCTTGCTGACAAGGTTCAGCCCGCCCATTCATATACTTGAAAAAAGGACGGAAAAAGGACGTGATGGAATGATCAGCATTTCAGAATTTCAGGTGAAGGATGTTGTCAATGTCTCAAACGGGAAAAAGCTGGGGAGCATTGGCGATATCGATATCAATGTGACTACTGGTAAAATTCAGGCGATCATATTAGGGGGGAATGGGAAGGTTCTCGGATTTTTTGGAAAAGAAGAGGAATTAGTCATTCCATGGCGAAATATAGTAAAAATCGGGGAAGATGTGATCTTGGTCCGATTAAGTGAACCGCATGCATAAACCTGCTTGTCTGCTGCTGATTGGAAAATGCCGGAAGTCCAGTTTCTTCCGGCACATTTCATTTAGAAATATGCAAATCGGCGCTCAACGAATGCAGAAAGATGTGGTAAAATAAGTGGGAAATTCCGCTTTTTTAAATGTTTGTCGAAAGGTTGGATCATCATGAATACATATCACCCATTCAGTCTTACCACACCCTCGACACTCATGATACAAGACTGGACACAAACGAATCAAAACAACAGAGAAGTCATTGCCGGGTTCACGACGAAAAACGGCGGTGTCAGCCAAAAGCCTTTTGAATCGTTAAATACAGGATTGCACGTTCATGACAAAGATGCAGATGTAGTTAAAAATCGCGAATATATTGCCGATATGTTTAATATTGATTTGCAGTCTTGGGTATTTGCTGATCAGACACACGATAATCGCGTTCAAAAAGTGACGCAGAGAGATAGGGGAAAAGGCGCCCGTGAGTATCACACGGCTCTGAAAGCAACGGACGGGCTCTACACAAATGAAAAGAATGTGTTTTTGGCATTATGCTTTGCTGATTGTGTGCCTCTTTTCTTCTATGATCCGGTTAAATCGCTTGTCGGGGTCGCCCATGCCGGGTGGAAAGGCACTGTCAAACAGATTGGCAGAGAAATGGTGAAGCAATGGACCGAGCAGGAAGGGTCAAATCTCTCAGACATTTATGCTGTTATTGGACCGTCTATCAGCGGAGCATGCTATACGGTAGACGACCGTGTCATGGATGCTGTCCGGGCATTGCCGGTTTCGGCAGGACGTGCCGTTAATCAGACGGAAAAGGCACAATATCAGCTTGATCTGAAAGAGCTGAACCGCTTCATACTGATCGACAGCGGTTTGGCAACTGAACAGATTTCTGTCAGCGGTTTATGCACGGAAAGTGAGCCGTCACTTTTCTATTCTCACCGCCGCGATCAGGGGGAAACTGGACGAATGATGTCCTTTATCGGAATGAAGGAGGCATAAAAGATCTTGCGTGTTGTTGATCATTTACGACATATAAACGAACGAATAAACGAAGCATGTAACAGATCGGGCCGCAGCTCCGATGAAGTTACGGTTATTGCAGTCACAAAATATGTATCGCCTGAAAGAGCACAGGAGGCAGTGGATGCGGGCATCACCTGCCTCGGAGAGAATCGGGATGCGGAACTGCTCCGCAAACAGGAAATCATAAAAGGGAATCCGGAATGGCATTTTATCGGCAGTCTGCAATCAAGAAAAGCAAAAGCCGTTGTCAATGCGGTTTCCTATATCCATTCCTTAGACCGGCTCTCATTAGCGAAAGAAATTGAAAAACGGGCTGAAGGTACTGTCAAGTGCTTTGTGCAGGTCAATACCTCTCTTGAGCCTTCTAAACACGGCATGAAAAAAGAAGAAGTCATACCATTCATACAGGAGCTTTCCGGTTTCGAACATATCGTTGTGGCCGGACTGATGACAATGGCTCCACTGACTGATGAGCAAGATCAGGTCAGAAGCTGTTTCCGGTCGCTGAGAGAACTCCGTCATCAGGTTCAGGAGCTGAAACAGCCGAACGCTCCGTGTACAGAACTGTCGATGGGCATGTCAAATGATTTTGAAATTGCAATTGAAGAAGGGGCTACTTATATTAGAATCGGCTCATCGTTAGTCGGAAATGAAACAGGGGGTGTACAGCAATGAGTATGAAAAATAAACTGAAAAACTTTTTCTCAATGGAAGATGAAGAATACGAATATGAATATATTGAGACAGAGCGGGAATCTGACGAGGAGCAGCAGGAGCACAAAGAAAAGCCGGCTTACGCAGCTCATAAACCTGCGGGCAAACAGAATGTAGTGAGCTTGCAAAGTGTTCAGAAATCCTCTAAAGTGGTGTTGAGTGAGCCGCGCGTTTATGCGGAGGCACAGGAAATAGCCGACCATTTGAAGAACCGGCGGGCAGTTGTCGTCAATCTTCAGCGGATCCAGCATGACCAGGCTAAGCGGATTGTTGACTTTTTAAGCGGAACCGTTTATGCCATCGGCGGCGACATTCAAAGAATCGGCTCGGATATTTTCCTCTGCACGCCTGATAACGTAGATGTATCAGGCACAATTTCTGAGCTCATATCTGAAGACGAACATCAGAGGTGGTAAAGCCAGATGATCCTTTATCAAGTTTTTTCGGTTTTAAGCTTATTAATCACAATATACTCATTTGCCCTGATCATATATATTTTTATGTCATGGGTGCCGAGTACGAGGGAAACAGCTGTCGGGCGTTTTTTAGCTTCGATTTGTGAACCATATCTCGAACCATTCAGAAAAATCATCCCGCCAATCGGAATGCTGGATATTTCACCGATCGTGGCTATTCTTGTGCTTCGGTTTGCGACAACCGGCTTGTGGGGGCTTTATCGCATGATTGCGTTTTAAAGTGACAGTTTGATAGGGGGCTTGGCAGCAGCCAAGCCTCTTTACATAGAAGGGAAAGACGATGAGCGATATATATCAGCACTTCAGAAAAGACGAGCGGGCCTTTATTGATCAGGCGCTCGAATGGAAAAGCATTGTCCAGGAACAGTACAGGATGAAGCTGACCGACTTTTTAGACCCCCGAGAGCAGGTCATCCTCTCTGCTGTTACGGGACAGGCAGACGTCGGGCTTGCTTTTTCCGGCGGCTATGGCAGAGCTGAGCGAAAACGGGCGATTCTGTATCCAGAGTACATCACGCCGGAAGAGTCGGATTTTGAACTGCAGGCGTTTAACGTCCGTTATGCTGAAAAATTTGTCTCAGTAGATCACCGTTCTCTGCTTGGTGCATTAATGGGCATAGGCTTAAAGCGGCAAAAGTTTGGTGACATCGTGTTTTCTGAGACATCAGTGCAATTGATTGTCTCAGCCGATACCGCAGATTTTGTGGCTGCACAGCTGACCCAAGCAGGCAAAGCTGCGGTCAACTTAGAGAAAATTGACTTGTCAGACCTTAACATTCCCGCAGTTGATGTCGAAATAAGAGATGACACGGTTTCTTCTTTAAGGCTTGACGCCGTCTGCGCCTCTATGAGTAGGCAACCCCGCCAGAAATCACAGACGCTTGTGAAAAACGGCCTCGTGAAAGTGAACTGGAAGGTAGTTGAAGATCCTTCATACATGGTGGCAGAAGGGGACATGCTGTCTATCAGAGGCTTTGGCCGGTGCAGCTTGACAAAAATCGAAGGAAAAACCAAAAAAGACAAATGGAGAGTTACGTTTGAACGACAAAAATAGTCGGTTTTTCAGTTTTTTTCTCCATCTGTGCGAAATTTGTTTTATAATGTGAACTAGATAACCGTACTGAAATGTAAAAATGGAGGTGGCATCATGCCATTAACGCCAAATGATATTCACAACAAGACGTTTACAAAAAGTTTTCGCGGATATGATGAAGATGAAGTAAATGAATTCCTAGCGCAAGTCAGAAAAGATTACGAAATTGTTCTCCGTAAGAAAACTGAGCTTGAAGCGAAAGTCAATGAACTTGATGAAAGAATCGGACACTTTGCCAATATTGAAGAAACGCTGAATAAATCGATTTTAGTTGCTCAAGAAGCGGCTGAAGACGTAAAACGCAATTCTCAAAAAGAAGCAAAGCTGATCGTTCGGGAAGCGGAGAAAAATGCTGATCGCATTATCAACGAATCTTTATCAAAATCAAGAAAAATTGCAATGGAAATTGAAGAGCTGAAAAAACAGTCTAAAGTTTTCAGAACACGTTTCCAAATGCTGATTGAAGCACAGCTCGATCTTTTGAAAAATGACGATTGGGACCATCTGCTTGAGTATGAAGTCGACGCAGTATTTGAGGAAAAGGAATAAATTTTCTGATCATCTTGACATTTTCTTAGCTTGTCGAATATAATACGTTCATAAATTCAGATGAAAAGACGGTTGAAAGGGACAGTCATGTTTCCTTCAGGCCTTCATAGCGACCCGGAGATGGTGAGAGTCCGGGATGGCCGGAATCATGTAGATCAGCCCTTAAGTTTCCTTTCTGAACTCACAGTAGGTTAGGACGTTCATCACGTTACGATGCTCGAGAGGAAAAAGCGTATGCTGGCTTTTTCTAAAAGGGTGGTACCGCGAGATAAGCTTTCTCGTCCCTTATGGGATGAGAGGGCTTTTTTTATTTTCTGAAAAAATGCAGTGGAGGAATGAAAATGGATTTTAAAGACACGCTCTTAATGCCGAAAACAGATTTCCCGATGCGAGGAAATTTGCCAAACCGTGAGCCTGACATTCAAAAGGAATGGGAAGAAGAGGATATTTACCATCTTGTGCAGGAACGGACGAAAGACCGCCCGAAATTTGTTTTACATGACGGACCTCCGTATGCAAATGGAGACATCCATATGGGGCATGCGCTTAACAAAATTTTGAAGGACTTCATTGTCCGCTATAAATCAATGAGCGGCTTCAACGCGCCGTATGTACCTGGCTGGGATACACACGGGTTGCCGATTGAAACGGCTCTCACAAAAAACAAAAAAGTCAACCGTAAAGAAATGTCAGTAGCGGAATTCCGCAAACTGTGCGAAGAGTACGCTTGGAAGCAAATCGAGGGACAGCGTGAGCAGTTCAAACGCCTTGGTGTCCGCGGTGACTGGGAAAACCCATATGTGACATTAAAACCGGAATACGAAGCGCAGCAAATTCGCGTATTTGGTGAGATGGCAAAACGAGGCTACATTTATAAAGGCCTTAAACCGGTTAACTGGTCACCTTCAAGTGAGTCTGCGTTGGCTGAAGCAGAGATCGAATATCAAGATAAACGTTCAGCATCTATTTATGTGGCTTTTGGTGTAAAAGACGGCAAAGGCGTTCTTGAAAACGGCGAGCGTATTATTATCTGGACAACAACGCCTTGGACAATTCCGGCGAACCTCGGAATTTCAGTGCACCCTGACCTTGAGTACAGCGTGATTGCAGTAGGTGAAGACCGCTTTGTCGTAGCCAGTGATTTAGTCGAAAATGTTGCGTCTGCATGCGGGTTTGAGCAATATGAAGTGACAAGAACGATCAAAGGGAAAGACCTTGAGAACATTATTGCTGAACACCCGCTGTATGGCAGAGACTCTCTCGTTATGCTTGGCGAACACGTGACAACTGATGCCGGAACAGGCTGTGTTCATACAGCGCCGGGACACGGGGAAGATGATTTTATCATTGGCCAAAAATACGGTTTAGATGTGCTATGCCCGGTTGATGCAAAAGGTGTCATGACAAGTGAAGCTCCAGGCTTTGAAGGCATGTTCTATGATGATGCGAACAAAGTGATCACACAGCAGCTTGATGATAAAGGCGCGCTTGTGAAGCTAGAATTTATTACTCACTCTTATCCGCACGATTGGAGAACAAAAAAACCAACTATTTTCAGAGCGACAGCGCAATGGTTTGCTTCAATTAAAGATTTCAGATCAGACCTGCTGGATGCCGTTAAAGAAACCAAATGGGTTCCTGAATGGGGCGAGCAGCGTTTGCACAACATGGTTCGTGACCGCGGAGACTGGTGTATTTCCAGACAGCGTGCGTGGGGTGTGCCGATTCCGGTATTTTACGCTGAAAACGGAGAACCGATTATTACAGATGAAACCATCGAACATGTTTCTGAATTGTTCAGGCAGCACGGATCAAACATTTGGTTTGAAAAAGAAGCGAAGGATCTTCTTCCGGAAGGTTTTGCGCATCCTGGCAGCCCGAATGGCACATTTACAAAAGAACAGGACATCATGGATGTTTGGTTTGATTCAGGCTCTTCCCATCAAGCGGTGCTTGAAGAGCGTGAAGACCTCGTTCGCCCGGCTGATTTATATCTAGAAGGATCTGACCAATATCGCGGCTGGTTTAACTCGTCTCTTTCTACAGCGGTAGCCGTAACAGGAAAAGCGCCATATAAAGGTGTGCTCAGCCATGGGTTTGCACTGGATGGAGAAGGACGTAAGATGAGTAAATCAATCGGTAACGTCGTTGTTCCAGCCAAAGTCATGAAACAGCTTGGTGCCGATATTTTGAGATTATGGGTGTCTTCAGTTGATTATCAGGCGGATGTTCGCGTGTCTGACGCCATTTTGAAGCAGGTTGCTGAAGTATACCGTAAAATCCGGAATACGTTCCGTTTTCTTCACGGAAACCTATTCGATTTTGATCCAAAAACGAATGCGGTGGCTGTCGAAAATCTTCGCGAAGTGGATCAGTATATGCTGATTAAGCTGAATAAACTGATTGACAAAGTGAAAAAAGCGTATGACGAGTACGAATTTGCGGTTGTGTATCACAGTATCCATAATTTCTGCACAATCGAATTAAGCTCATTCTATCTTGATTTCGCAAAAGATATTGTGTACATCGAGCATGCGGATCATCCGGACAGACGCAGCATGCAGACAGTATTCTATGAGACGCTGCTTGCATTAGTGAAGCTTTCGGCTCCTATCCTTCCTCATACGGCTGACGAATTATGGTCTCATTTAACATTCGTTGAAGAGCAAAGCGTTCAGCTGACAGATATGCCGGAAACAATCACGGTTCCAAACAGCGAAGCGACAGAAGATAAATTTGACCGCTTTTTGACTTTCCGTGACGATGTGCTAAAAGCGTTAGAAACCGCGCGGAACGAAAAAATTATCGGCAAATCATTGGAAGCAAACTTGAAATTGTATCCAAACAAAGAAAACAAAGAGCTCTTAGCTTCCATAAAAGAAAATCTTTCTCAGCTGTTTATTGTTTCTGAACTGACAATCAGCGAAGAAAATGAAGCGCCGAACGATGCGCAAAGCTTTACGACAGGCAAAATTGCTGTAGAGAAAGCCGAGGGCGAAATGTGTGAGAGATCTCGTGTGATTTCAAAAGATGTGGGTGCAAATCCGAACTATCCTACCCTTTCATTGCGAAACGCTGAAATCGTTGAAAAATACTATCAAAAATAATGGAAAAGAGCCCGGCGTAAAAGCCGGGCTTTTTTTGTGCCAAGAGTGACATCGATTAGAACAGCAGGAAAAATCTTATGGGCTTTAGATCATCATTCACAGGCAACAATATAGGTACTACGTTAAGAGCAGGAGTTGTGATGAATGAATGATCAACTGACCGCAATTTATACGGAACTTCTTCTGATGAAAGAAGAACTACAGTCGAGATTATTTGAGTATTCTTGCTTTCAGGCTTCAACAAGTCCGCAAGCAGCAATCAATCATAAACAAAAAGCAACTCTGATCTATCACATTAAAGAAGAGCTTCAAGACGTTCTCCTCGCATTGTCCAAAATCGAAAACGGCACATTTGGATACTGCGAAGAAACAGGAGCGTCCATTCCGATTTCAAAGCTTGCTGTGCTGCCGACTGCCCGCACTACAGACGATTTTCTTTACTCTGTCCAATTTGAAAAGAAAACGCTTCCGCTATGGAAATCAACGGATATCGAATATGGTCAGGCGCTGTATGAATAACAGTGTCTGGCCGGTTAATATGCCTGATATTTCTTTACTCCAGTGCTTTTTATTGATAAAATGCATAATGGACTAAAGTAACCGTAAACTGGAGGAACGTTTGTGCTGTATTATATCATTGCACTTCTTATTATTGCAGCCGATCAATTGACAAAATGGCTTGTCGTTAAGAATATGGAACTTGGACAAAGTATTCCGGTCATTGATCAGGTATTCTATATCACCTCCCATCGCAATACGGGTGCTGCATGGGGGATATTGGCCGGTCAGATGTGGTTTTTCTACCTCATTACAACCGCGGTTATTATTGGCATTGTTTATTACATACAGCGTTATACTAAAGGACAAAGGCTTCTTGGCGTAGCTCTCGGACTTATGCTCGGCGGTGCCATCGGCAACTTCATCGACAGGGCTTTCAGACAGGAAGTTGTGGATTTTATCCATGTCATTATTGTGGATTACAATTACCCGATTTTTAATATCGCGGACTCTTCACTATGTGTCGGCGTCATGCTTTTATTTATACAAATGATGTTGGACAGCGGGAAAAAGAAAAAGGAGCAATAGCATGAATCAAATTGATATAACCGCTTCAGAAGAACAAAAAAGTGAGCGGATTGATAAATTTCTGGCCTCGACTGAGAATGATTGGTCGAGAACCCAGGTTCAGCAATGGGTGAAAGACGGACAAGTTGTCGTGAACGGAAGCCCCGTAAAATCAAATTATAAAATTCAGCCGGGTGATCAGGTGACCGTCACTGTACCTGAGCCGGAAGCGCTCGACGTACTGGCAGAACCTATGGATTTGGATATTTACTATGAAGATCAGGATGTGCTGGTTGTCAATAAACCTCGTGGAATGGTTGTCCACCCAGCCCCAGGGCATCTTACGGGCACACTTGTAAACGGCCTTATGGCTCATTGCACGGATCTTTCCGGAATCAATGGCGTGATGCGTCCGGGAATTGTTCATAGAATCGATAAGGACACGTCCGGCTTACTAATGGTGGCGAAAAATGATATGGCGCATGAGTCACTCGTAAATCAATTGGTCCACAAAACGGTCACACGCAAATATACGGCAGTTGTCCACGGGCTTATTTCTCACGATGACGGCACAATTGATGCTCCGATCGGACGGGACAAGAAAGACCGTCAAAGCATGACTGTGGCGCGTGATGGCAAAAACGCCGTCACCCATTTTCATGTGCTTGAGCGTTTTCAGGATTTTACATTGGTGGAATGCCAGCTTGAAACTGGGAGAACGCACCAAATTCGTGTGCATATGAAATATATTGGATTTCCATTGGCGGGCGATCCAAAGTACGGGCCGAGAAAAACGATCGATTTTAACGGTCAGGCCCTTCACGCCGGAATTTTAGGTTTCGATCATCCCCGCACTGGCGAATATATCGAATTTGAAGCGCCGCTTCCGGAGGATATGGCACAATTAATCGAAAACCTTAGAAGAAATGGTTGACAGACTATTTCTTTTCTGAAATAATAAACGAAGCTGAATAGATTCTTTAAAACAGTCCAGAGAGGCTGAGAAGGATAACGGATAGACTGGGATGCGTGTATATGCGCGCACCTTGTCCCAAAACCCCTCTATGCTCTGGCAGGAGGGGTTTTTTCTTCTATATGAACTGTGAGGTGTCACACATTGAATCAAAAAGCTGTCATTCTCGACGAACAAGCAATCAGACGGGCGCTGACCAGAATTGCTCACGAAATGATCGAACGCAATAAAGGAATGAATAACTGCATCCTTGTCGGCATTAAGACAAGAGGGATTTACTTGGCGAAACGCCTTGCGGAACGAATTGAGCAGATTGAAGGAAGTCCTGTAACAGTCGGTGAGATTGATATTACCCTTTACAGAGACGATCTTTCCAAAAAAACGAGCAACGAAGAACCGCTAGTGAAAGGTGCAGATATTCCGGTAGACATCAACGATCAAAAAGTCATTCTTGTTGACGATGTCCTGTACACCGGAAGAACGGTCAGAGCCGGTATGGATGCGCTTGTTGATGTAGGCAGGCCTTCCTCCATTCAGCTTGCTGTGCTTGTTGACAGAGGACACCGGGAGCTGCCAATCCGAGCGGATTATATCGGGAAAAACATCCCGACATCAAAGGCTGAAAAGGTTATGGTTCAGCTTCATGAGGTAGATCAAAACGATCTCGTGGCCATTTATCAAAATGAATGAATAATAGATCACCTTTTTAAAGGCAATCCAGAGAGGTTGCAAAGAGGTGCACAACAAAGCCCCGAAAGTATACGGCGGATCTTTGTATGCCTCTTTGCGTAAAAAATAGCAAAGAGGTTTTTTTATACAGTCATTGAGTCATCCTAAAATGAAAGTCAACTATCAGGGGGAAAATCATCATGAGTAAGAAAAAAGTGAATTTAGGAGTCAGGGATGTCCCGACACCTTTCTCGTGGGTTTCATTCAGTCTGCAGCATTTATTTGCCATGTTTGGCGCAACAATTTTGGTTCCGAAGCTGGTTGGAATGAGTCCTGCTGTGGCATTGGTGACAAGCGGCATCGGGACACTCGCTTATCTGCTTATTACGAAAGGGCAAATTCCGGCGTATCTCGGTTCATCCTTCGCCTTTATTTCTCCGATCATACTGGTCAAAGCGACCGGCGGGCCGGGAGCGGCAATGGTCGGAGCGTTTCTTGCAGGGTTAGTGTACGGGCTTATTGCCTTATTGATCAGACAGCTTGGAACAGGATGGCTGATGAAGGTTCTCCCTCCTGTGGTCGTAGGACCTGTTATTATCGTCATTGGGCTCGGACTGGCCAGCACTGCGGTAAACATGGCGATGTACGCTGATCCGAACGCGAGTGAATTGGTTTACAGCTTAAAGCACTTCAGTGTCGCAGGCGTTACGTTGGCGATTACGATTATTTGCGCGACTTTCTTACGAGGATTTTTAAGCCTGATTCCGGTTCTGATCGGCATCATCGGCGGATACTTGTTTGCCCTTACTCAAGGGATTGTCAACTTCCAGCCTGTGCTTGACGCGAAATGGTTTGCAGTGCCTGAGTTTATCATCCCGTTCAAAGACTATTCACCGTCAGTCACACTTGGCATCGCAGCGGCAATGGTTCCCGTCGCGTTTGTGACAATGTCAGAGCATATCGGCCACCAAATGGTGCTGAGCAAAGTTGTCGGACAAGATTTCATTAAAAAGCCGGGGCTTCATCGCTCTATTATGGGTGACAGCGTGGCGACAATCCTTGCTTCCCTGATCGGCGGTCCGCCGACAACGACTTACGGGGAAAACATTGGCGTGCTGGCCATCACAAGAGTATTCAGCGTCTTTGTCATCGGCGGCGCGGCAGTGATTGCCTTATGCTTCGGTTTTATCGGCAAAATCTCAGCGCTGATCAGTTCAGTGCCGTCAGCGGTCATGGGGGGCGTCTCCTTCCTGCTGTTCGGAATCATCGCTTCGAGCGGTCTGAGAATGCTGATTGATAACAAAATTGATTATGAAAACAACAGAAACCTCATTATCACATCGGTGATCCTTGTGATCGGTGTAGGAGGCGCGTTTATCCAAGTGTCTCAAGGAGGATTCCAAGTGTCGGGAATGGCGCTTGCCGCAATTGTCGGTGTCATCTTAAACCTGATTCTTCCGCAGGCGAAGGAAGAGCAGGTTGACACATCTGAACAACATCATATCTAAAACCTTTTAATGAAAGTCCAGAGAGGCTTGGAAGGGTTATAAAGAGAAGGAAGCTTCAATGCTGCCCTCTATTTAACCATACCCCGAGTCTATCTTAGACCGGGGTTTTTCAGCCTTAAAGTTGAAATGAGAGGGGAAAAAACATGAAGCATTTAACGACGATGAGTGAACTCAGCACTGAGGAAATCAAAGATATGCTTCAAACAGCACGCGACCTCAAAAGCGGAAACACAGACAATGGGCTTGCGGGGAAATTTGCAGCGAACCTGTTTTTTGAACCGAGCACGAGGACGCGGTTCAGCTTTGAAGTCGCGGAAAAAAAGCTGGGCATGAATGTCCTGAATCTTGATGGAACAAGCACAAGCGTGCAAAAAGGCGAAACCCTATATGACACCATCCGGACGCTCGAATCAATCGGTGTAGACGTGTGCGTCATCAGGCACAGTGAGGATGAGTACTATAAAGAGCTTGTCAGCCAGGTGAATATCCCGATTCTGAATGCGGGTGACGGATGCGGCCAGCATCCGACACAATCACTGCTTGATGTCATGACGATTTATGAAGAGTTCAATACGTTCAAAGGGCTTACCGTCTCCATTCACGGCGATATTAAGCACAGCAGAGTGGCAAGGTCAAATGCGGAAGTTTTGACAAGACTGGGTGCCCGCGTCCTGTTTTCCGGTCCTTCGGAATGGCAGGATGAAGAAAACACATTCGGTACGTTTGCTTCAATGGATGAAGCAGTTGAATCTTCCGATGTCGTGATGCTGCTGCGCATTCAAAATGAAAGACATCAGTCCGCTGTCAGCCAGAAAGGTTATTTAAACAAATACGGCTTGACAGTAGAACGGGCTGAGCGTATGAAGCAGCATGCGATCATTATGCATCCGGCTCCGGTAAACAGAGGAGTGGAGATTGATGACAGCTTAGTAGAAAGTAATAAATCAAGAATATTCAAGCAAATGCAAAATGGTGTATTTATCAGAATGGCAGTGATACAGCGTGCCTTACAAACCAATGTGAAAAGAGGAGAAGCAGCGTATGTCATATCTCATTAAAAACGGCTGGATACTTAACGAAAATGGTGAAAAAACAGAAGCGGATATTCGAGTGACAGGAGAAATCATCTCCGAAATCGGAAAGCTTGATGCAGCGGATAAAGAAACGGTAATTGATGCAAAAGGATTGCTCGTTTCACCTGGGTTTGTTGATCTCCACGTACACTTCAGAGAGCCAGGCGGTGAGAAGAAAGAAACCATTGAAACCGGCGCAAAAGCAGCGGCGCGCGGCGGTTATACAACTGTGGCGGCAATGCCGAATACGCGGCCGGTTCCTGATACGAAGGAGCAGATGGAATGGGTGCAAAACAGAATTAAAGAAACCTCATGCGTGAGAGTTCTTCCATATGCGTCCATTACGATCAGACAAATCGGTGATGAGATGACAAACTTTGAAGCTTTAAAAGAAGCCGGAGCATTTGCTTTTACAGATGACGGCGTCGGTATACAGACAGCAGGAATGATGTATGAAGCGATGAAGCGGGCAGCCGCAATTGACAAAGCGATTGTTGCACATTGCGAAGACAACTCCTTAATTTACGGAGGAAGTGTGCATGAGGGGACATTCTCAAAAGCAAACGGGCTCAACGGCATTCCTTCTGTGTGTGAATCGGTTCATATTGCCCGCGATGTATTGCTGGCTGAGGCGGCAGGCTGCCATTACCATGTATGCCATATCAGCACAAAAGAGTCTGTCAGGGTCGTACGTGATGCGAAAAAAGCAGGAATCAGAGTGACGGCAGAAGTGTCACCACACCATTTGCTGCTTTGTGATGAGAACATTCCGGGGCTGGACACAAATTATAAAATGAATCCTCCGCTCCGCAGCGCAGAAGACAGAGCTGCTTTAATCGAAGGTCTATTAGACGGAACGATTGATTTTATCGCAACAGACCATGCGCCGCATACAGAAGAAGAGAAAAATACAGAAATGAAGCTTGCGCCATTCGGAATTGTCGGCTTAGAAACAGCGTTCCCGCTTCTATACACACACTTTGTCAAAAATGGCAGCTGGTCGCTGAAACAGCTGATTGACTATATGACAATTAAACCATGCGAAGCGTTCGGTCTCCCATACGGAATATTACAAACGGGGCAAGTTGCTGATATTACGTTAATTGATTTGGAAAAAGAAGCAGTGATAGACAAAGAGACATTTTTGTCAAAAGGAAAAAATACACCATTCAACGGCATCAGCTGCACCGGCTGGCCAGTCGCTACAATTGCGGCGGGGATGCTTGCTTATGAAGAAGGGAGACTTGTCAAATGAAGAGACGATTAGTACTGGAAAACGGGGCGGTATTCGAGGGAAAAGCCTTCGGAAGCTTAGAAAACAGCATGGGAGAAGTCGTTTTTAACACTGGGATGACAGGCTATCAGGAAATTTTATCTGATCCTTCTTACTGCGGGCAGATCGTAACATTAACGTATCCGCTTATCGGAAATTACGGTATTAACCGTGATGATTTTGAATCCATTACCCCTTTTGTAAAAGGGTTGGTCGTCAAAGAATTATGTGAACTGCCTTCCAACTGGCGTTCAGCATACACCTTAGACGAATATTTAAAAATGAAAAACATTCCCGGACTGCAGGGAATTGATACAAGAAAGCTAACAAGAATGATCCGCACGGCAGGCGCGCTAAAAGGAACATTCGCTTCACCTGATGAAGATATCGAAGCAGTGCTGAAAAGGCTTGATGAAACTGAACTGCCGAGAAATCAAGTATCTCAAGTATCAGCCAAAACAGCATATCCGAGCCCGGGAAGAGGCAAACGCATTGTCTTGGTTGACTTCGGCATGAAGCACGGGATTCTAAGAGAGCTGAACAAACGGAAATGTGACGTCATCGTTGTACCTTACAACATTACAGCGGAAGAAGTGCTTCAGCTGAAACCGGACGGCATCATGCTTTCTAACGGACCTGGAGATCCGAAAGATGTGCCTGAAGCGATTGAAATGATCAAAGGTATTCTTGGTAAAGTGCCATTATTCGGAATATGTCTCGGCCACCAATTATTCGCGCTGGCGTGCGGAGCGAATACTGAAAAAATGAAATTCGGCCACAGGGGTTCAAACCACCCGGTAAAAGAGCTGGCAACCGGAAAAGTCGCCTTAACATCTCAAAACCATGGCTATACAGTGTCATCCATCAGCGAAACAGAACTTGAAGTGACACATATCGCAATTAACGACGATACGATTGAAGGGCTGAAGCATAAAACACAGCCGGCATTTACGGTTCAATATCATCCCGAAGCTTCACCTGGTCCTGAGGATGCCAACCATCTATTTGACAGATTCATCGAAATGATCGACACAACAGAGAAAGAAGGGGAAGCGGTATGCCAAAACGCGTAGACATTAACAAAATTTTAGTAATCGGGTCTGGACCGATCATCATCGGCCAAGCAGCAGAATTTGATTATGCGGGAACGCAAGCCTGCCTTGCTTTGAAAGAAGAAGGCTATGAAGTCATTCTTGTCAACTCAAACCCCGCCACAATCATGACAGATACTGAAATGGCTGACCGGGTTTACATCGAACCGCTCACTCCTGAATTCCTGACGCGAATCATCAGAAAAGAGCGCCCGGATGCCATTCTTCCTACTCTCGGCGGCCAAACCGGTTTGAATCTTGCCGTTGAGCTTTCTGAAAGAGGCGTGCTGGAAGAGTGCGGCGTCGAAGTGCTTGGCACGAAGCTGTCTGCGATTCAGCAGGCTGAAGACCGCGACTTGTTCAGGACACTAATGAATGAACTGAATGAACCGGTGCCTGAAAGTGAAATCATCCACTCCCTGGAAGAAGCAGAAACCTTCGTCAGCCAAATTGGATTCCCTGTCATTGTCCGCCCGGCATATACATTAGGCGGAACAGGGGGAGGCATCTGCTCGAATGAAACCGAGCTGAAGGAGATTGTTGAGAACGGCTTAAAATTAAGCCCGGTGCACCAATGTCTGCTTGAAAAAAGCATCGCCGGCTATAAAGAAATCGAGTATGAAGTCATGAGAGACAGTCAGGACCACGCCATTGTCGTTTGTAATATGGAGAACATTGATCCAGTCGGAATCCACACTGGAGACAGCATTGTTGTCGCGCCGAGCCAAACGCTCAGCGACCGCGAATATCAGCTCTTGCGGAATGTATCATTAAAACTGATCCGCGCGCTTGGAATTGAAGGCGGATGTAACGTCCAGCTCGCTTTAGATCCAGACAGCTTCCAATACTACATTATTGAAGTAAACCCGCGTGTCAGCCGTTCATCTGCCCTTGCATCAAAAGCGACAGGATATCCGATTGCAAAGCTCGCTGCTAAAATTGCAGTCGGCCTTTCATTAGATGAAATGATGAACCCAGTGACAGGAAAAACATATGCAGCATTTGAACCAGCTCTTGACTATGTCGTATCCAAAATTCCGCGCTGGCCGTTTGATAAGTTTGAATCAGCAAACAGAAAGCTCGGCACGCAAATGAAAGCGACAGGAGAGGTCATGGCGATCGGCCGCACGCTTGAAGAGTCATTACTGAAGGCTGTGCGTTCACTGGAAGCGGATGTGTATCACTTGGAATTGAAAGACGCTGCCGACATTTCAGATGAGCTTCTTGAAAAACGAATTAAAAAGGCCGGTGATGAACGCTTATTCTACTTAGCTGAAGCGTATAGAAGAGGCTACACGGTAGAAGCCCTCCATGAATTTTCCGCTATCGATGTCTTCTTCTTGCATAAGCTTTTGGGAATCGTAAAGTTTGAAAAAGAACTGAAGGCAAATGTGGGCGATACGGATGTGCTGAGACGGGCAAAAGAACTCGGATTCTCTGATAAGTACATCAGCCGTGAGTGGAAAATGAAAGAATCGGAGCTTTACAGCTTGAGAAAACAAGCGGCAATTGCGCCCGTATTCAAAATGGTAGATACGTGCGCGGCGGAGTTTGAATCGGAAACGCCATACTTCTACAGCACATATGAAGAAGAAAATGAGTCAGTCGTTACGGATAAGAAAAGTGTGATCGTGCTTGGTTCCGGTCCGATCCGAATCGGTCAGGGGGTTGAGTTCGATTACGCCACTGTTCATTCTGTGTGGGCAATCAAACAGGCAGGCTACGAAGCCATTATTGTCAATAACAACCCGGAAACCGTTTCAACAGATTTCAGTATCTCGGACAAGCTGTACTTTGAGCCGCTTACGATTGAAGATGTGATGCACATCATTGACCTCGAACAGCCAATGGGCGTTGTCGTACAGTTTGGCGGACAAACTGCCATTAACCTAGCTGATGAGCTTTCTGCACGCGGAGTGAAAATCCTTGGGACTTCATTAGAGGATTTAGACCGTGCGGAAGACCGGGATAAATTTGAACAAGCGCTTGGAGCACTTGGTGTTCCGCAGCCGCTTGGCAAAACAGCGACATCAGTTGATCAGGCGGTAAGCATCGCGAGTGACATCGGCTATCCGGTACTGGTGCGCCCGTCCTATGTACTTGGCGGCCGGGCGATGGAGATTGTGTATCATGAGGAAGAACTGCTTCATTACATGAAAAACGCAGTCAAAATCAATCCGCAGCACCCAGTATTAATTGACAGATATTTAACAGGGAAAGAAATTGAAGTGGATGCAGTATCTGACGGTGAAACAGTTGTAATCCCGGGAATTATGGAGCACATTGAACGGGCGGGCGTTCACTCCGGAGACTCAATCGCTGTTTATCCGCCTCAGTCACTCACAGAAGACATTAAGAAAAAAATTGAACAATATACGATCGCACTTGCTAAAGGGCTGAACATTGTCGGTTTGCTCAACATTCAATTCGTACTGTCACAAGGCGAAGTGTACGTGCTCGAAGTGAATCCGAGATCAAGCAGAACCGTACCGTTCTTAAGCAAAATTACGGGTATCCCAATGGCGAACCTAGCCACAAAAGTCATTCTCGGGCAAAAGCTGGCAGCGTTTGGCTATACAGAGGGCCTTCAGCCTGAACAGCAGGGTGTATTTGTAAAAGCGCCGGTCTTCTCCTTCGCTAAGTTGAGAAGAGTGGACATTACGTTAGGGCCTGAAATGAAATCAACTGGTGAGGTCATGGGGAAAGATTCAACCCTTGAAAAGGCGCTCTATAAAGCCTTGATCGCTTCAGGCATCCAAATCCCTAACTACGGTTCCGTGCTTTTAACAGTGGCTGATAAGGACAAAGAAGAAGGGCTTGCCATCGCTAAGCGGTTCCATGCGATCGGCTACAACATTTTAGCGACGGAAGGAACGGCAGGTTACCTGAAAGAAGCTTCTATTCCTGCGAAGGTGGTCGGGAAAATCGGCCAGGACAGCCCGAACTTGCTTGACGTGATCAGAAACGGAGAAGCGCAGTTTGTCATCAATACGCTGACAAAAGGAAAGCAGCCGGCAAGAGACGGATTTAGAATCAGACGTGAATCAGTAGAAAACGGTGTTGCCTGCTTAACATCTTTAGATACGGCAGAAGCGATATTGCGAGTGCTGGAAAGCATGACCTTCCGTGCTGATCAAATGCCGGCAGTTAACACAAATCAGGAGGCGGCAGTCACTATATGAAAAAAGCGTATTTGACAGTATGTTCTAACCAGCAAATTGCGGACCGGGTGTATCAAATGGTTTTGAAAGGGGAGCTTGTCCAAGGGTTTACAACCCCGGGACAGTTCCTTCATCTTAAAGTGAGCGAAGCGGTTACGCCTCTTTTGCGGAGACCAATCAGCATCGCCGACGTCAACTTTGAAAAAAATGAAGTCACCATCATTTATCGAGTAGATGGGGAAGGAACAAGACTCTTGTCGCTAAAGCAGCAGGGAGAGCTTGTGGATGTCCTCGGGCCTTTGGGAAATGGCTTTCCTGTCAATGAAGTCAAACCCGGAAAGACGGCTTTGCTGGTGGGAGGCGGTGTTGGTGTGCCCCCTCTCCAAGAGCTGTCGAAACGCTTGAACGAAAAAGGGGTCAAAGTCATACACGTTTTAGGATTCCAATCGGCAAAGGATGTTTTTTACGAAGAAGCGTGCCGGCAGTACGGAGACACGTATGTGGCAACAGCTGACGGAAGCTATGGGGAAACCGGATTTGTCACAGATGTGATAAAACAGAAAAACCTAGAGTTTGACATCCTTCTCAGCTGCGGGCCGACACCGATGCTGAAGGCGTTAAAACAGGAATATGCCCATAAAGAAGTTTACCTGTCGATGGAGGAACGAATGGGCTGCGGAATCGGCGCATGCTTCGCGTGTGTGTGCCATACAAACGAAAGTGAGACATCCTACGTAAAAGTATGTCTCGACGGGCCTGTATTTAAAGCTCAGGAGGTGGCGCTGTAATGCTAGAGGTGAAATTGCCTGGACTAGATTTGAAAAATCCGATCATTCCTGCATCAGGCTGCTTCGGTTTTGGAAAAGAGTTTGCGCGTTTTTATGATTTATCTTGTCTCGGAGCCATCATGATCAAAGCTACGACGAAGGAGCCTCGCTTCGGGAACCCGACGCCTAGAGTAGCTGAGACTGGCGCTGGAATGCTCAATGCGATCGGTCTGCAAAACCCGGGGCTGGAAAGCGTCTTGCAAAATGAGCTGCCGTGGCTTGAGCAGTTTGCAACACCGATCATTGCCAATGTCGCAGGTTCTCAGATCGAGGATTATGTAGAAGTCGCAGAGCATATCAGTAAAGCGCCCAACGTTCATGCACTTGAATTGAACATTTCCTGCCCGAATGTGAAAACAGGCGGAATCGCTTTTGGCACGAACCCTAAAATGGCTGCTGATTTGACGAAAGCGGTTAAAGAGGTTTCAGATGTACCCGTTTATGTGAAGCTTTCCCCGAACGTGGCAAATATCACAGAAATTGCATCAGCGATCGAGGAGGCGGGAGCGGACGGTCTTACGATGATCAACACATTAATCGGGATGAGACTCGATTTAAAATCAGGAAAGCCGATATTAGCGAATAAAACAGGGGGGCTTTCTGGTCCTGCTGTGAGGCCGGTTGCTATTCGCATGGTGTATGAAGTCAGCCAGGCGGTCAACATCCCGATTATCGGAATGGGAGGCGTGCAGACGGCCGAAGATGCACTGGAATTTCTTCTTGCGGGAGCAAGCGCGGTCGCTGTCGGAACAGTAAACTTTGTAAATCCTTTTGCATGCCCAGATATTATAGACCAGCTCCCAGCTGTTTTGCGCCAATACGGCTATCAATCAATTGAAGAATGCATCGGAAGGAGCTGGAACCATGAAAAACAACCTGCCCATCATCGCGCTTGATTTTGCAACAGCTGAAGAAACACTTGCATTCTTAGCGCCTTTTCAGCAAGGACCGTTATTTGTAAAGGTTGGGATGGAGCTTTTTTATCAAGAAGGGCCATCTATCGTCAAACAACTAAAAGAAAGAAATTGCGAGCTGTTTTTAGATTTAAAGCTTCATGACATCCCGACCACTGTAAACAAAGCGATGAAGCGCCTTGCCGGTCTCGGAGTAGACCTCGTCAATGTTCATGCGGCAGGAGGCAAAAAAATGATGCAAGCAGCTCTGGAAGGCTTAGAAGAAGGGACGCCGGCCGGACAAAAACGCCCGTCCCTTATCGCGGTAACCCAGCTGACAAGCACATCTGAACAACTCATGAAAGATGAACTGCTGATCGAAAAACCTCTGATCGACACGGTCGTCCACTACAGCAAACTGGCGGAAGAAAGCGGGCTGGATGGAGTGGTCTGCTCTGTTCATGAAGCAAAAGCCATTTACGAAGCGGTATCGCCTTCATTTCTGACTGTTACTCCGGGGATCAGGCTGTCAGAGGACGCTGCGAATGACCAAATCCGCGTAGCGACACCTGCAATTGCAAGAGAGAAAGGTTCATCAGCGATTGTGGTGGGACGCTCGATTACAAAAGCGAAAGACCCGGTAAAAGCCTATGAAGCTGTCAGACTCGAATGGGAGGGGATCAAATCATGAAACAAGTCATCGCAAAACATCTATTAAACATCCAAGCTGTATTTTTACGCCCGAACGAGCCATTTACATGGGCTAGCGGCATTTTATCGCCCATCTACTGTGACAATCGCCTTACGCTATCATTCCCGGAGGTCAGAAATGATGTCGCTTCAGGCATCAGCAAGCTTGTCGAAGAGCATTTTCCTGAAGCTGAAATGATTGCGGGAACAGCAACAGCCGGTATTCCTCATGCTGCTCTGGCGGCTGACCGTTTGAATCTTCCGATGTGTTATGTGAGAAGCAAGCCGAAAACGCACGGAAAAGGCAATCAGATTGAGGGAACTGTTCAAAAAAGCCAAAAAACGGTTTTGATCGAAGACTTAATTTCCACAGGAGGCAGTGTGCTTGAAGCTGCGGCGGCTTTACAAGCGGCAGGCTGTGAAGTGCTTGGTGTCGTCTCAATCTTTACGTACGGACTGCCTAAAGCGCAGGAAGCGTTTGCGAAGGCAGAACTGCCATACTACTCTTTAACTGATTATGATACGCTCACACAGGTCGCGCTTGAAAACGGAAATATTCATTCAGACGATTTAGAAAAGCTGAAAACGTGGAAACAAAATCCCGAGTCAAAAGATTGGTTTAAAAAATAACAAATAAATTTTGGTGATGTACAAGGGCTCCAAAGCCTTTCTGTACTTGAAAACAGGCCTTGCAGCCTGTTTTTTTATTAATCCTATAAAAAAAGTCGGGTTGACTTATGTTAGAATTGTGCTAAAATTTACTACAAATCTAAAAACTTATCAAGAGCGGCTGAGGGACTGGACCTATGAAGCCCGGCAACCTGCACAGTTTGTAAGGTGCTACTTCCAGCAAAATGAATTCCATTTTGAAAGATAAGGGCTACATGCTGTTCCTGTCTTTCTTTCCGCCGGATTGAAAGTTTTTTATTTTAAGAGGAAAAAAGGCTGACTGCGATAACCGCAGCCGCGCAATACAATTGGTAAAAGACAACCAGCAGAAAGCTACTGTTGTCTCCGAAAGGAGGAAAGAAGAAATGTTAACGTACGATAATTGGGAAGAACCAACGATTACATTTCCGGAAGACGATCCTTATAAAGGAGCGCTGTCAGTTTTAAAGTGGGCATACGGCCATTACGGCAATCAGCTTGTTTATGCATGCAGTTTCGGAATTGAAGGAATCGTTTTGATTGACTTAATTTATAAAGTGAAAAAAGACGCAGAGATTGTGTTTCTTGATACAGGGCTTCATTTTAAAGAAACATATGAAACGATTGAACGAGTGAAAGAGCGTTATCCTGGTCTTCATATCATCCTGAAAAAACCAGACCTTACCCTTGAACAGCAAGCCGGTGAATATGGTGACAAACTGTGGGAAAGAGAACCGAATCAATGCTGCTATCTCAGAAAGATCGTTCCTTTAAGAGAGGCGCTTTCGGGACATCCGGCTTGGCTTTCCGGTCTGCGCCGCGATCAAGGGCCAAGCCGTGCCCATACGAATTTCTTAAACAAAGATGAAAAATTCAAATCAGTAAAAGTATGCCCGCTTATCCATTGGACTTGGAAAGACATTTGGAGATACACATCCCGGAATGAGCTGGACTACAATCCGCTTCATGACCAAGGTTATCCAAGTATTGGCTGCGCGCCTTGTACGGCTCCTGCTTTTACCGCAGAGGATTTACGCTCAGGCAGATGGAATGGCATGGCGAAAACAGAATGCGGACTGCATGAATAAGGAGCTGCAAAATGGAACTAGCCGCTATTTTATTTAGCTTGTTTTTCGCGATGAATATTGGTGCAAGCGGCGCTGCAGCTTCGATGGGAGTTGCTTACGGCTCTGGAGCCATCAGAAAGAAAACCTACGCTTTGATCCTATGCGCAGTCGGTGTGCTAGCTGGGGCGGTCATTGGCGGGGGGGAGGTTGTAAAAACCATCAGTTCCGGAATTATCCCCGAGCAGACGATTACACTGACGATTGTTTGCATTATTATTGGAGCCGCTGCGCTGTCGCTCTTTACGGCTAATCTGCTCGGCATTCCTTTGTCGACAAGTGAAGTAACAGTCGGTGCTGTTGTCGGCGTGGGAGTCGCTTACAAAGTATTGTTTGTGAACAGCCTTCTGGTCATTGTGTCGTTTTGGGTTTTTGTCCCGCTGTTCGCTTTCGGCTTCACCTATTTCGTATTTAAGCTGTTTCGTTATTTTAAGATTGAAATTAAATCTTCTAAAAAGCAAAAATTCCTTGGCATTGCATTGTTAGGTGCCGGATTTTTCGAAGCGTTCTCTGCCGGCATGAACAACGTGGCGAATGCCGTTGGCCCGTTAGTGGCGGCCGGTGTGCTGGATGTCGCGAAAGGAACTTTGTACGGAGGAGCGTTTGTTGCTCTTGGCGCGCTGTTATTAGGCCGGCGTGTGTTAGAAACAAACGGGAAGAAAATTACGAGATTCTCAAAAGGAGAAGGCATTCTCTTATCCGGTACGGGAGCGGGACTGGTGATCATCAGTTCGGTATTTGGGATGCCGGTGCCTTTGGCGCAAGTCACTTCATCGTCTATTATCGGAATAGGCATGGCAAAAAACGGTCCGAATGTGTTCCATAAACAAGTTGTTCAAACGATGCTGAAGGTATGGATTGTATCGCCGTTTTTATCTTTATCGATTTCTTATATGCTTGTATCCTTGTTTTTAAAAGCGGATTATTATTCAATCTTTATTATGGTAAGCGTGCTCTTAGCGACGGTCGGTGCCGTCAGCCTGATGAAGGCCATACGTAAAGAGAGACGCTCTGTCCACGAACAAGGCGGGGGAATCTGATCATTAATCTGAGTTTTTTTATATGTTAACTAGGAGGAAAAAGATATTATGAGTTTAGCACCTCACGGAGGAACATTAGTAAACAGAGTAGATGAATCATTTGATGTAAGCAGCATTCAAAAAGAAATTGAACTTGATTTAATTTCTTTTGCCGATTTAGAGTTGATTGGAATCGGCGGCTACAGCCCGATCGAAGGCTTCTTTAATGAAAAGGACTACGTATCTGTTGTGGAAAACATGCGTCTTTCTTCCGGTGTTGTCTGGTCTCTGCCGATCACGCTCCCGGTAGGCGCGCAAAAAGCAGCTGAACTGTCAGTCGGTGAAACGGTAAAGTTAACGTATGAAGGAGACACATACGGCGTTATCCAAATTGAAGACCTGTACGTGCCAGACAAACAAAAAGAAGCGGTCAATGTGTACAAAACCGATGATCAGGAACACCCGGGTGTTAAAAAGCTGTTCAGCCGCGGCGATACATATGTCGGCGGACCGATCACATTGATTAAAAAAGCTTCAAAACAGTTCCCTGAATTTACGTTTGAACCGGCAGAAACAAGACGCCAGTTTGCGGAAAATGGCTGGGAAACAATTGTCGGTTTCCAAACAAGAAATCCTGTTCACAGAGCACATGAATACATTCAAAAAACGGCTCTTGAAACAGTAGACGGTTTGTTCTTAAACCCGCTGGTAGGTGAAACAAAATCTGATGACATCCCAGCTGATGTGCGGATGGAAAGCTACCAAGTGCTTCTTGACAATTATTATCCGAAAGACCGTGTGTTCCTCGGCGTCTTCTTAGCGGCGATGCGTTATGCAGGACCGAGAGAAGCGATTTTCCACGCGCTTGTCAGAAAGAACTACGGCTGCACGCATTTCATCGTCGGCCGCGATCACGCGGGTGTAGGTGACTATTACGGAACATACGAAGCACAGGAGCTGTTTGACACATTTAAACCTGAAGAGCTCGGGATTACACCGCTGAAATTCGAGCACAGCTTCTTCTGTGAAAAATGCGGGAATATGGGAACCGCGAAAACTTGCCCTCACGGCAGAGAGCATCACGTGATTTTATCAGGCACTAAGGTAAGAGGCATGCTGAGAGACGGTGTGCTGCCGCCTGCTGAATTCAGCCGCGCAGAAGTCGTAGAAGTGTTAATCAAAGGGATGAAGAAAAAAGAAGAAGCAGGCGTATTTTAAGGAGGACTGGCAGTGACAAATCGCGATATCGTATGGCATGAAGCCTCTATTACAAAAGAAGAGTACCAGCAAAAAAACAAGCATAAAAGCTCTATTCTCTGGCTGACAGGGTTAAGCGGTTCAGGCAAATCAACCATTGCCAATGCCGCTGCGAGAGAATTGTTTGAGCTGGGCTACCAAGTCATTGTGCTGGACGGGGATAATATCCGTCACGGCTTAAATAAGGATCTTGGTTTTTCAGATGAAGACCGTAAAGAAAACATCCGCCGAATCGGAGAGGTGGCAAAGTTGTTTGTTCAGCAGGGCACCATTGTGATCACTGCTTTTATCTCTCCTTTCCGCGAGGACAGAGAACAGGTTCGCCAGCTTGTAGAAGCAGGCGAATTCAATGAGGTATACGTTAAATGCGACCTCGATATTTGTGAACAAAGGGATCCGAAAGGGCTCTACAAAAAAGCAAGAAACGGGGAAATTCCCTTCTTCACAGGAATTGATTCTCCTTATGAAGAGCCGGAAGCACCGGAGCTTGTTCTTGATTCAGGAAAGCATGACCGTGAAGCGTGTAAAAACCAGCTGATCGAGTTTGTCAAAAAAAATTGAGCTAGTATGATCTGCTGTGTTCTTCTCAGATGCCGGAATGCAAGCGAGAACAACATTACAGCAAATGTTCTGGAAGAACTCGATAGATCGGGGGAAATACGATGGGGAAAGTATATATTGTAGGAGCGGGTCCCGGAGACCCTGATCTGCTGACAATTAAAGCGCTGAAAGCCATTGAAAAAGCTGATGTCATCTTATATGACAGATTAGTAAATAAAGAGATTTTACAATATGCCAAAGAGCAAGCAGACCTGATCTACTGCGGGAAGCTTCCAGATTTTCATACGATGAAGCAAGAAACCATCAATCGATTTCTTGTGAAGTATGCGCAAAAAGGAAAAACCGTTGTCAGACTGAAAGGCGGAGACCCTTTTGTGTTCGGCAGAGGGGGAGAAGAAGCGGAATGCCTCTCAGAAAACGGGATTCCGTTTGAAATCATCCCCGGCATTACGTCAGGAATTGCGGCAGCTGCCTATGCCGGGATTCCTGTTACTCATCGTGATGCGGGCTCTAACGTCGCTTTTGTAACGGGTCATTATAAAAAAGAAGAGGATTTTGAGGAAAAGTGGAAAGCGCTGGCCACAGGAATTGATACACTTGTTATCTATATGGGTATCAAAAACATACAGCAGATTGAAAGAAAGCTCCTTGAAAACGGCCGGGACGGATCTACGCCGGCAGCCTTTATTCACTGGGGAACAACGGACAAGCAAAAAACTGTTTTTTGTACAGTTGATACCCTTTCAGAAACGGTGATAAAAGAGGACATTAAAAATCCGAGTTTAATTGTCGTTGGAAATGTTGTAAATTATCACTATAAGCTGGAATGGTTTGAGTCTGAACTGAAAAAACAAGATTTAAGCGAGGCGTTGTAAAAATGAAACAAGCAATTTTATATGTCGGCCACGGCAGCCGGGTGAAAAAGGCGCAGCAAGAAGCCGCGGCCTTTTTGGAAGGATGCAAGGCGCACGTCTCTGCGCCTGTACAGGAAATCAGCTTTTTAGAGCTTCAGGAGCCGACAATTGAGACAGGGTTTGAAGCATGTGTGAAACAAGGCGCCACTCATATCGCAGTGGTGCCTCTGCTTCTTTTAACAGCTGCGCATGCAAAACATGATATTCCGGAAGAAATTGCGCGTGCCGCATCTCGGTATCCTTCGGTCCGCGTTTCATACGGAAGGCCGATCGGGATTGACGAAGAAGTAGTCAAAGCCGTATACCACCGAATGAAAGACATAGGTGTTCCGTATGAAAATGCCAGAGTCGTGCTCATCGGGAGGGGAAGTTCAGACCCCGAAGTCAAAAGAGATGTAACCGGTATTGCCAATCTTCTTCAAAATATGATTCCGGTCAAGGAGGTCATCCCGTGCTTTTTGACAGCATGCGGCCCGAATTACAAAGAGATTTTTTCAGAACTTAAAGAAGATGACGGCATAACAACCTTTATCGTTCCCTATTTGCTTTTTACGGGCATGCTGATGAATGAAATCGAACGAGAGGTTCAGGAATTAAAGGCTGTTAATCCGAATGTTTACCTCTCCTTCTATATCGGTTTCCACCCTCACGTGAAAAACGCATTTTTGAATCGTGTGAGAGAAACCGCTGCAAACCCTGAAGGACAATTTGATTTTGACGGAGGTTCATATGCTCCCGCTGCACATTAGCCTGGAGAAGAAAAAGGTTGTCATTGCGGGAGGCGGCGGCATCGCTCTCAGAAGACTGAAAACGGTGCTCTCAGAGGGAGCTGATATTACGCTTGTCAGTCCGGATGTTGAACCGGAAATCAAGCAGATGGCAGACAATCGCCGCATCAGATGGGTCAGCCGTACGATTGAAAAAGAAGATTATCTCGATGCGTTTTTGATTATTGCCGCAACGGATAATGCGGCAGTCAACAAAGAGATTGCTCAAACCGCTTCGCCTTTTCAGCTTGTCAATTGTGTCAGTGATGCTGAGCTTGGCAATGTGTACATACCGAAAATCGTAAAAAGAGGGCATGTTACGGTATCTGTTTCTACAAACGGAGCCAGCCCAAAGCACACAAAGGAGCTGGCTGAAAAAGTGGATGAGCTGGTTGACGGCGGTTTTGTCGCTGAAGTTGACAGACTTTATCAGACGAGAAGAAAGAAATAAGCCAGAGCATACAAATGCTCTGACTTCAGATTGTTGACAAAACCCTAAAACAGTTTTCGTTTTAGGGTTTTGTCGATTTTTCAGCGTGATTGAAAACCCTTGAAGTCTAGAAAGGGCGAGCATCTAAGCAGACTTTCACAGGATGTGATGACGGCGGTGTTTAGGCAGGACGCCTAAGCATTTAGCCGCCGTTCCTTTCGGAATTCGTGAGCACCGACGCGCAGGCCTGACAACGAATGCATTGTCGACACGCTGGCCAGAGCATACAAATGCTCTGGCTTTTCTTTATCCATGCGGTTCAGCTTTTTTTCAGCTTGATGACAGTATCAGCATCAGGTGTAACAAAGACGGTATGCTGGCTATCATAGGTGACGAAGCCGGGCTTCGCGCCGTTCGGTTTTTTAACATGCCTGATTTTTGTATAGTCTACAGGCACTGAACTTGAATCTTTAGCTTTTGAAAAATAAGCAGCAATCGTCGCGGCTTCCATGATTGTTTGCTCATCCGGCTCGCTGCTTCTGATCACAACGTGGGAGCCTGGAATATCCTTCGTGTGAAGCCAAATATCGTCTCTGGCTGCGGCTCTTGTCGTTAAATACTCATTTTGGCGGTTGTTTTTACCAACTAAAATTGTCAGGCCCGAAGAGGATTCATATGTTTCCAAAACCGGGTTGTGCGGTTTTTGTTTTTTCTGTCCTTTTTGCTGCTTAGGGCGTAAATATTTGCCTTCTACAAGCTCCTCCCTGATTTCGCTAATATCTCGAGGAGAAGCGGATGAAAGCTGCTGAATCAGCTGATCAAAGTATTCAATCTCTTCCTGTGCCAGCCTGATTTGCTCCTCGACAACTGCGACCGAATTTTTTGCTTTCTGATACTTCGTGAAGTAGGCCTGTGCGTTTTCAGAAGGCGATTTGTTAGGATTTAAAGGAATCGTGATTGTCGGACTTTTTTCATCGTAATAATTAATGACCTCAGCCTGTTTATCACCTTTTTTCAGCCTATATAAATGAGCAGTTAAAAGCTCCCCGTATAGCTGAAATTCCTTCGCGTTTTCCGAATACTCCAGTGTTTTTTCTAATTTTTTGATTTTGTTGGCATTTTTCTTCCGTTCATTGACAACAAACCGTTCAAGGTCCTGTGCCTGCTGTTTAACGCGGTCTCGTTCAGCTTTTCCGAAATAAAAACGGTCGAGCAGCTCGCTTAATGAATCAAACCGGCGCGCTTCACCTTTTAAATGAGTCAGCTCCAGCAGATAAAAATATTCCTTTCCATTTACAGTCGTAATGTTTGGAATGAATCGGTGTTCTTTTACTTTCGCAAACAGCTCCAGCAGCGCTTTTGGCAGTGTGACTTTGTTGGCCAGGCCCGCTCTGTGGACCGTTTCTTTGGCAAAGAGCGGAGACACACCTGAAAAGTGGTCGACAATTTGTTTATCAAGCCGACCTTCTTGAAAACTGAGATAACGCAAAATGTGATCTTCTGTCGCCTCGAACGGCGAGATTTTGTCCTGGGCCGGCGGAAGCTTATAATCGTGGCCGGGCAGTACTGTACGGTAGCTGTTCATTGACGGAGATAAATGCTTAAGTCCGTCGATGATCAGATTTTCAGTTCCATCTGTCAAAATGATATTGCTGTGGCGTCCCATAATTTCCACATAAAGCTTCCGAACTGTTTCATCGCCTATTTCGTTCCGGCTTTTAATATGAAAAATCATAATGCGGTCTAAGCCCGCTTGTTCAATTTTTTCAATAAATCCGCCTTCGATATGCTTTCTCAGCAGCATGCAAAACATTGGCGGTTCGCTTGGGTTTTCATAAGCTTGCGTCGTGATGTGCACCCGTGAATAGCTCGGGTGTGCCGATAATAATAGTTTTTGGTTTTTTCCATTCGCGCGAATGTGAAAAATCACATCATGCTTATATGGCTGATGGACTTTCGTAATTCGCCCGCCCATGATTTTCTCGTTAAGTTCGTGTGTCATTCCGTATGTAAACATGCCATCAAACGACATATGCAATACACCCTCTCATTCTTCCTGCATTCGATAATTATAGCATGAAATGGGACGAGTCAGAATAAGCATGCTTATAGAGTGATATCTCTATAAGAGCAGGGGAGTGGACGAGCGGAATGAAGTTTCATGAAATGGGGCAAACAGATTTACTAGAGGCAACCAATACGTCCATGAAACAAGGATTAACAGAAAAAGAGGTGAAAAAACGCCTCGACAAGCATGGGCCAAACGAGCTAGCAGAAGGGAAAAAAACATCAGCGCTTCTCTTGTTTTTCGCGCAGTTCAAAGATTTTATGGTGCTTGTGCTTCTGGCGGCAACGTTAATCTCAGGATTTCTTGGTGAATACGTAGACGCGGTTGCGATTATTGCGATTGTGTTTGTGAATGGCATACTCGGTTTCTTTCAAGAAAGGCGTGCTGAGCAATCTCTTCAGGCTTTAAAAGAGCTTTCAACACCACATGTCATGGCGCTCAGGGGAGGAAGCTGGATAAAGATTCCTTCTAAAGAACTTGTGCCGGGGGATATTGTGAAATTTACGAGCGGTGACAGAATTGGCGCGGACGTTCGAATTGTTGAAGCGAAAAGCCTTGAAATAGAAGAATCAGCGCTGACCGGGGAATCAATCCCGGTTGTGAAGCATGCCGACAAATTGAAAAAACCGGATGTTTCGCTCGGTGATATTACGAATATGGCATTTATGGGAACGATTGTGACCCGCGGCAGCGGTATCGGGGTCGTCGTCGGAACAGGAATGAATACGGCAATGGGGAAAATTGCCGATATGCTTGAATCGGCAGGGACACTGTCAACACCGCTGCAAAGACGACTGGAGCAGCTCGGGAAGATTTTAATTGTTGTTGCGTTGCTGCTGACGGTACTTGTCGTTGCTGTCGGTGTCATTCAGGGCCATGATCTGTACAGTATGTTTTTAGCGGGTGTGTCGCTGGCTGTAGCTGCTATTCCGGAGGGGCTCCCGGCGATTGTGACAGTGGCGCTGTCACTTGGCGTACAGCGGATGATTAAGCAAAAATCAATCGTAAGAAAGCTCCCTGCGGTTGAAACGCTTGGCTGTGCATCTATCATTTGTTCAGATAAAACAGGGACAATGACGCAAAACAAAATGACGGTGACACATGTCTGGTCCGGAGGAAAAACATGGAGAGTAACAGGGGCCGGCTATGAACCGAATGGAAGCTTCACACTGAACGAAAAAGAGATCAGTGTCAATGAGCATATGCCGCTTCAGCAGATGCTGCTGTTCGGAGCGCTTTGTAACAACTCCAATATTGAGAAAAGAGACGGCGTATATGTGCTTGACGGAGATCCGACAGAGGGGGCGCTGCTTACCGCGGCGAGAAAAGGCGGTTTTTCTAAGGAGTTTGTTGAATCTCATTATCGGGTGATTGAAGAGTTTCCGTTTGATTCTGTACGAAAAATGATGACTGTCATTGTAGAGGATCAGGACAGAAAGCGGTATATCATTACAAAAGGTGCACCGGATGTGCTGATGCAGCGTTCTTCCCGTATTTATTATGACGGCTCAGCGGCTCTTTTCTCTAATGAGAGAAAAGCAGAAACAGAGTCGGTATTAAGACATTTGGCATCCCAGGCGCTCAGAACGATAGCAGTTGCCTACAAGCCGATTAAAGCAGGTGAAACACCGTCTATGGAGCAGGCGGAAAAAGATTTGACGATGCTCGGCCTTTCAGGCATTATTGATCCGCCGCGGCCGGAAGTCAGACAGGCGATTAAAGAATGCCGTGAAGCGGGAATCAAAACCGTCATGATTACAGGCGATCATCTGGAGACCGCTAAAGCGATAGCGAAAGACTTGCGCCTCCTTCCGAAAAGCGGCAAAATCATGGACGGCCAGATGCTGAATGAACTTTCTCAAGAAGAGCTTTCTCATGTGGTGGAGGATGTGTATGTATTTGCACGCGTTTCTCCTGAGCATAAACTGAAAATCGTGAAAGCTTACCAGGAAAACGGGCATATTGTGGCGATGACGGGAGACGGCGTCAATGACGCCCCTGCCATTAAACAAGCTGACATCGGAGTTGCTATGGGTATTACCGGGACAGATGTGGCCAAAGAAGCGTCATCCCTCGTTCTCGCGGATGATAATTTTGCGACGATCAAGTCAGCGATAAAAGAGGGCAGAAACATCTATGAGAATATTAGAAAGTTCATCAGATACCTGTTGGCTTCTAACGTCGGAGAAATCCTTGTCATGCTGTTTGCGATGCTGCTTGCCCTTCCTTTGCCGCTCGTGCCGATTCAGATTTTGTGGGTCAACTTGGTGACGGACGGATTGCCGGCAATGGCGCTCGGCATGGATCAGCCGGAAGGAGACGTGATGAAGCGGAAGCCTCGTCATCCGAAAGAAGGGGTATTTGCCCGCAAGCTTGGATGGAAGGTCGTCTCCAGAGGATTTTTAATCGGAGCTGCCACTATTTTAGCGTTTATCATTGTATATCACCGGAATCCGGAGAATTTGGCTTACGCCCAGACGATCGCGTTTGCAACATTGGTGCTGGCTCAGCTGATTCACGTTTTTGACTGTCGCAGCGAGACCTCTGTTTTTTCCAGAAATCCGTTTGAAAACCTGTACTTAATCGGCGCGGTATTGTCATCCATGTTGCTGATGCTTGTCGTCATCTACTATCCGCCGCTTCAGCCGATTTTTCATACGGTAGCCATCACACCGGGAGACTGGATGCTCGTCATCGGCATGTCCGCCATTCCTACTTTTTTGCTGGCTGGGTCACTTTTGACAAGAAAAAAATAAATTCATATGATATAATCTTAGGGGTAATAGCATGTCTATTGCCCTTTTATTATAGAACAGGGAAGAATTGGGTGTTTTAAAATGATACGAAGTATGACAGGCTTCGGCAGTGCAAGCAAAACACAAGATGATCTCTCTGTAAGCGTTGAACTTAAATCTGTGAACTATAGATTTAAAGAAGTGAACGCTCGTTTGCCAAGGCCTTTGCTATATTTTGAAGATAAACTGAAACAGACCATTCTGCAGCATATCCAGCGCGGAAGAATTGAACTTTTTGTGTCCGTTGACAGCGATATGCTTGTTGAGAAAAGGCTTGAAATTGATTGGCCGCTGCTCGATGAATATGTCGCAGCCGCGGGAGATATGAAGAAGCGGTATCAATTGGCTGCAGAGCCTGAAGTAATGGATTTCTTTAAGCTTGACCATGTCGTCCAGATTCATGAAGAACAGACGCAAAATGACAAGCTGGAGGCGTTAATCACCGCTGCTGCAGAGGAAGCGGTAAAAGGGCTCTGTGAAATGCGTGAAAAAGAGGGATTGCTTTTAGCAAAAGACTGCCTGATGCATATTGATCAGCTTGAAGAGCTGGTGAATGAAACTGAATTGCTGGCAGCCGATGTCGTATCTCGCTATCGGGAACGGCTGTACGCCAGAATAAAAGAATGGACTGAAGACGTGTTAGACGAGAGCCGGCTTGTAACAGAATGCGCTATTTTTGCAGACCGATCTGATATCTCTGAAGAGATTACCAGGCTGAAGAGCCACTTCGCCCAATTTCGTGATATATTAGCTGGTGGAGGAGCTGTCGGGCGCAAACTCGATTTTCTCGTTCAGGAGCTGAACCGGGAAGCAAATACAATCGGCTCAAAAGCAAATGATCATCAGATCACAAAGCTTGTCGTCGAAATGAAAAGTTCTATTGAAAAAATAAAAGAACAAGTGCAAAATATAGAATAGTGACTGTGCGTATTGTTTACAGACGGTCTTACTAGGCTAAACTAGAGACGTCTACTTTACAGGGGGAACGTAGAAGATGACGATTAAACTGATTAATATCGGATTTGGCAATATTATCTCCGCCAATCGGATGATTTCGATTGTCAGCCCGGAGTCTGCGCCAATCAAACGGATGATCCAGGATGCAAGAGACCGCGGAATGCTAATTGACGCTACATACGGGCGAAGAACCCGTGCAGTTGTCGTTATGGATAGTGATCACATTATCTTATCTGCCGTCCAGCCTGAGACAGTTGCACACAGACTTTCTGTTAAAGAAGAAATTATGGATGAAGGGCAGGGATAGTTGCCGCATGAAAGAAAGAGGGTTATTAATCGTTCTCTCAGGTCCCTCAGGAGTTGGTAAAGGAACGGTTCGGCAAGCGATCTTTTCGCAGGAAGACACAAAATTTGAATATTCGATCTCGGTAACCACAAGAAGTCCGCGAGAGGGCGAAGTGAACGGAGTCGATTATTTTTTCAAAACGAGAGAAGAATTCGAGCAAATGATTGCAGACAACAAGCTGCTTGAATGGGCGGAGTATGTCGGCAATTATTACGGCACTCCTGTCGATTATGTTGAACAGACGCTTCAAGATGGAAAAGATGTCTTTTTAGAAATCGAAGTTCAAGGCGCTCTTCAAGTGAGAAATGCTTTCCCGGAAGGCCTGTTTATTTTCCTTGCGCCTCCAAGCCTTTCTGAACTGAAGAACAGAATCGTGACACGGGGAACGGAAACAGACGCTCTGATTGAAAATCGAATGAAAGCCGCAAAAGCTGAGATCGAAATGATGGATGCTTATGATTATGTCGTTGAAAACGATAATGTCGAAAAGGCTTGCGACAAAATCAAAGCAATCGTTCTCGCTGAACATTTGAAGCGGGAGCGCGTTGCACCGAGATATAAGAAAATGCTGGAGGTTGAATAACAGATGTTAGATCCGTCGATTGACTCATTAATGAATAAATTAGATTCCAAATACACGCTCGTGACTGTTTCTGCGAGACGTGCGCGTGAAATGCAAATCAAAAAAGATCAGTTGATTGAACATACGATTTCACACAAATATGTAGGCAAAGCTTTAGAAGAAATTGATGCAGGCCTGCTTTCGTTTGAAAAGGAAGACCGCGAATAGTAGCACAAGTAGCAACCTATATCATGTAGGTTGTTATTTTTTTCCGTGCGGTTTTTGTAAAGTGCAGAGGGGGAGAAGTCATTGCTTAACAATCGGAATGTGTTACTTTGCGTGAGCGGAGGCATCGCTGTTTATAAAGCCTGTGCGTTAACGAGCAAGCTGGTTCAGGCAGGAGCAAATGTCAAAGTGATTATGACTGAATCAGCATGCCGATTCGTCTCACCGCTGACATTTCAGGCATTGAGCCGCCATGAAGTATATACAGATACATTTAAAGAACAGAATCCAAGTGTCATATCTCATATTGATGCTGCAGACTGGGCCGACTTGATTATCGTGGCACCGGCTACGGCTAATGTGATTGGAAAATTGGCAAACGGCATCGCCGATGATATGCTGACGACCACGTTGTTAGCGGCAACGGCTCCCGTATGGATCGCGCCGGCGATGAACGTTCACATGTATGACCACCCGGCAGTCAAACGTAATATTTCTGTTCTGTATAAGGATGGTTATCGTTTTATTGAGCCGAGTGAGGGCTATTTAGCGTGCGGTTATGTAGGGAAAGGCAGATTGGAAGAGCCAGAAAATATCGTGGAGCTAGCCGAAAAGCATTTTGCTGAAGAAAAAATTGCTCCTTTGGAGGGCAAACATGTGGTCATTACAGCTGGCCCGACACGGGAAGCGATTGATCCTGTCCGATTTTTCACCAATAAATCAACGGGTAAAATGGGATACGCATTAGCGGGGGCTGCTGTTCAGCTCGGCGCACAGGTAACCTTAATCTCTGGCCCTGTTTCACTTGATCATCCTAAAGGTCTGGCTCAGTTCATTCCTGTTCAATCGGCTGCGGATATGCGCGATGCGGTGCTCTCTGTGTATGACTCAAGCGATATTGTCATTAAAACAGCTGCGGTAGCCGATTTTACGCCGAAAACCGTATTTGACCATAAAATGAAAAAACAAGACGGCGATATGACCTTTGAATTGACAAGAACGGTTGATATTTTAAAAGAATTGGGCGAGAAAAAGCAGTCCCAGCTTTTAGTTGGTTTCGCCGCTGAAACACAAGACGTTGAACACTATGCGCGCAAAAAGCTCGCCGCCAAAAATCTTGATATGATTGTGGCAAATGATGTGAAAGCAAATGGGGCCGGTTTTGGTGCTGATACGAATATCGTGACAATCTTTTTCGAAGACGGGCGCAAACGCGAGCTTCCGATGATGTCTAAGCTCGATGTTTCTTTTGAAATCCTTCAGGAAATCGCAGTCCTCTCAAAACAAACCGGAGAGCAATCATGAATTTTGCCGAGGTCATCGTTGATGTCAGCACTAAAAATATTGACAGGCCTTTTGATTATAAAATCCCGGACCATCTCAAAGGCATGATTAAAACGGGCATGCGGGTCATTGTTCCATTTGGCCCCCGTAAAATTCAAGGGTTTGTGACAGCTGTGAAAGAAGCATCTGATCTCTCGGGGAAATCTGTCAAGGAAGTAGAGGATTTATTAGATCTTACACCTGTTTTGACAGAGGAGCTGATGAATTTGTCATCATGGCTGTCCGACAAAACGCTGTCTTTTAAAATAACGGCGCTTCAAGTGATGCTGCCTGCCGCATTAAAGGCAAAATATGAAAAAGAACTAAAAATCACACAGGGCGCCGATCTTCCGCCGCAAGTGGATCGGCTGTTTTCTGAAACAAAGACTCTGCTGTATTCAGATATACCCGATCACGATACGCTGAAACTGATTCAAAAGCATGTTCAAAAAGGCAGCATTGACGTGACATATAAAGTCGCGCAAAAAACGAATAAAAAAGTGGTCAGGCATATTCAGGCAAATGCGAATATAGAAGAGCTTGCCAAGCAAGCAGAGGAATTATCCCGCCAAGCAGCCAAGCAGCAGGCAATTCTTCACTTTTTCATCGCTGAGCCGGAAGGTGTAAAAATCCCTGCGGCGGATTTGTGCAAAAAAACGGATGCAAGCTCTGCGACCATCAAAACCCTTATCCAAAAGGGGCTTTTGAAGGAAAGCTATGAAGAGGTTTACAGAGATCCCTATCAGGACAAAATGTTCAAAAAAACAGAGCCGCTCCCGCTGACAGACGAACAGAGCGCTGCCTTTCAGCCAATACGACAGACATTGGACAATGATGAGCATAAAGTGTTCCTCCTTCACGGCGTGACAGGAAGCGGAAAAACGGAAATTTATTTGCAATCGATTGAAAAAGTACTGGCGAAAGGAAAAGAAGCCATCGTCCTCGTACCGGAAATATCGCTGACGCCGCAGATGGTCAATCGCTTTAAGGGCCGTTTCGGCTCTCAGGTAGCAGTCATGCACAGCGGATTATCCATAGGGGAAAAATATGACGAGTGGCGTAAAATCCACCGGAAGGAAGTGCGGCTTGTCGTCGGCGCCAGATCGGCTATTTTTGCTCCGTTTGAAAATCTCGGAATGATTATCATCGATGAAGAGCATGAGTCCTCTTATAAACAAGAAGAAATGCCGCGCTATCATGCGAAAGAGGTGGCGATCAAGCGGGCTGAGCATCACAGCTGCCCCGTTGTGTTAGGCAGTGCTACGCCGACATTAGAGTCATATGCACGGGCCCAAAAGGGCGTGTATGAACTTCTTTCGCTGAAGCATCGCGTTAACCAACAGGTGATGCCTGAGGTTGCGCTTGTCGATATGAGAGAGGAGCTCAGAAACGGCAATCGCTCAATGTTTTCAGTTGAATTAATGGAACAGCTTGAAGAAACGATTGCCAAGGGTGAGCAGGCGGTGCTGTTTTTAAATAAAAGAGGCTATTCTTCCTTTGTGATGTGCAGGGATTGCGGATATGTCCCGCAATGCCCGCACTGCGACATTTCCATGACGTATCATCGTTACGGTCAAAGGCTGAAATGCCATTATTGCGGACATGAAGAGCCTGTCCCGCATACTTGTCCCGAATGTGCAAGCGAGCATATCCGCTTTTTCGGGACGGGGACACAGCGAGTGGAGGAAGAACTGACAAAAGTTCTGCCAAATGCGAGAGTGATTCGGATGGATGTTGATACGACTTCAAGGAAGGGCGCCCATGAAAAATTATTGTCAGCTTTCGGAGAAGGAAAAGCGGATATTCTTCTCGGAACGCAAATGATCGCGAAAGGGCTTGATTTTCCCAATGTCACACTTGTCGGAGTGTTAAGCGCTGATACAACACTCCATATTCCTGATTTCAGATCGGCCGAAAAAACATTTCAGCTGTTAACACAAGTCAGCGGCCGGGCAGGAAGGCATGAGAAACCCGGCCGTGTCATCATTCAAACGTACACACCGTCCCATTACAGCATCCAACTGACGAAGTCGCACGATTATGAAACGTTCTATCAGCATGAAATGGCGCACAGGAGAGAACAATCCTATCCGCCTTATTACTATTTGGCTCTTGTGACGGTTTCTCATGAGGAAGTGGCGAAAGCAGCTGTTACGGCTGAAAAAATCGCTCACTTTTTGAAAGCAAACTGCGGAGCTGACACGAAAATTCTCGGGCCTAGCGCGTCGCCGATAGCCCGGATCAAAGATAGATATCGCTATCAATGCGTGATAAAATACAAACAGGAAACCCAGTTATCCGCTTTATTGAAGAAGATACTGGAACATTATAAACGCGAAATTGAACAAAAGCATGTAATGATTTCAATTGATATGAATCCTTATATGATGATGTAAGATCTCACGTCTTGGAGGGTAACAAATTGGCTGTGAAAAAGGTCGTCACACATCCTGCGGAGGTTTTGGAAACACCGACGGAAACCGTGACTGTTTTTGATAAAAAGCTAAAAAAACTGCTTGATGATATGTACGACACCATGCTTGAAATGGATGGGGTCGGACTGGCAGCGCCGCAGATCGGCATTTTAAAAAGAGCGGCTGTCGTAGACATTGGGGATGACAGCGGCAGAATCGATCTCGTTAATCCCGAGATTGTAGAAAAAAGCGGTGAGCAAACCGGAATTGAAGGATGCCTGAGCTTTCCCGGCGTCTATGGTGATGTCACACGTGCCGATTACGTCAAAGTGCGTGCATTTAACCGTCAGGGAAAACCGTTCATTCTGGAAGCGCGAGGCTTTTTAGCGAGGGCTGTGCTGCACGAAATGGACCATTTAGACGGTGTGCTGTTTACATCTAAAATAAGCAAATACTATACAGAAGATGAACTAGCGGATATGGAAGGATGATTTGATGACAAGAATCGTATTTATGGGAACGCCTGATTTTTCAGTTCCTGTTTTAAGAAACATGATAGAGGACGGATATGAAGTAGTAGGGGTCGTCACACAGCCGGACCGTCCGAAGGGCAGAAAAAAAGTGCTGACACCTCCTCCGGTCAAGGAAGAGGCATTGCGTCACGGCATCCCGGTTCTTCAGCCGGAAAAAGTCAGATTGAAAGAAGAAATCGAGAAAGTGCTGGCATTTAAGCCTGACCTTATTGTAACCGCAGCATTTGGACAAATTTTGCCGAAGGAGCTTCTCGACAGCCCGAAATACGGCTGCATTAACGTTCACGCGTCTCTTTTGCCGGAACTGCGCGGCGGAGCTCCGATCCATTACTCCATTCTGCAGGGAAAGAAAAAAACCGGTGTTACCATTATGTATATGGTAGAAAAATTAGATGCGGGCGATATGATTTCAAAGGTGGAAGTGGACATTGAAGAAACCGACAATGTCGGAACGCTGCATGATAAATTAAGCGCGGCTGGCGCGAAGCTATTGTCTGAAACCGTTCCAAATGTCATTGCCGGCAGCATATCACCTGAAAAGCAGGATGAAGAGAAAGCGACATACGCGCCTAACATTAAAAGAGAGCAAGAGCTGATCAATTGGTCTAGAACAGGTGAAGAGCTTTACAACCAAGTCCGCGGCTTAAATCCTTGGCCTGTGGCCTATACGACTCTTAATGGACAAAACTTGAAAGTGTGGACGTCGAAAAAAACACCCGCACCAACAAAAGCCGAGCCCGGCACAGTCGTTGCGATTGAAAAGGAAGGGATTATAGTAGCCACAGGTAACGGCACGGCCTTGTTATTAACCGAACTTCAGCCGGCCGGCAAAAAACGCATGAAAGGCGAGGACTTTGTGCGCGGCGCCCATGTTGAAGCAGGCGATATGTTAGGAGTAAACAATGAAAAAAAATAGTGTTCGTGATATCGCCCTTGAGGCGCTCATCAAACTAGAACAAAATCAGGCTTACAGCAATCTGCTCCTGAAGTCGGTCATTAAATCAAATGAACTGAGCGATCAGGACAGAGGTCTTTTGACTGAACTTGTCTACGGTACATTGCAAAACAAGATCGCGCTCGATTATATGCTCAAACCGTTTGTTAATAAGCCTCAAAAAGTAAAGCCGTGGGTGATTCAGCTTCTTCGCCTATCCTTATATCAAATGGAGTATTTGGAGAAGATACCAGACAGGGCTGCTATTCATGAAGCGGTCGAAATTGCGAAAATCCGAGGACACAAAGGCATTGCTTCATTTGTCAACGGCGTACTTCGTTCCATTCAGCGCGAAGGTGTTCCAACCTTTGACGCCATTGAAGACCCTGTCCGCCGGCTGGCGACAGAGACAAGCCATCCGGAATGGCTCGTGAAAGAATGGGCCGGTGCGTATGGATTTGAAGCAGCTGAAAAGATTTGCCGCATCCACCTCATTCCGCCGAAGCAGACATTGCGTGTCAACCAAATGAAAGCGGACAGAACGGATTTGCTTGATCAAATGGCAGCTGAGGGAATCGACGTTGAAAAAGGCGACCTCGCTGAAGACGCTGTGAAGCTTCTAAAGGGAACAATTGCTGGAACTCATTTCTTCCAAAACGGTGAAGTGTCCATCCAGGATGAGAGCTCCATGCTCGTCGCCCGTGCCCTTGATCCTAAGCCTGGTGAAACGGTGCTTGACGCTTGTGCGGCGCCTGGCGGAAAGTCGGCTCATATCGGAGAATTGATGGAGAACAAGGGAAACGTTACGTCGCTTGATCTTCACAAACATAAAGTGAAGCTGATCAAAGAAGCGGCAGACCGGCTTGGCCTTACAATCATTCATGCGGAAACAATGGATGCGAGAAAAGCAGGAGAAACGTTTGAAAACGAACAGTTTGACCGGATATTGGTAGATGCCCCGTGCTCAGGTTTTGGTGTCATCCGAAGAAAGCCGGACATGAAATACACGAAAAAGCCTGATGACAGTGCACGGCTTGCTGAAATCCAGCTGTCGATCTTGGCGGAAATCGCACCATTAGTAAAAAAAGGTGGCACTCTTGTCTACAGTACGTGTACAATGGACCGGACAGAAAATGAAGAAGTCATACATGCGTTTATACAAGAACATCCTGATTTTGAACCCGATTTGTCTCTGGAAAAGCGGCTGCCCGAAAAGGCGAGACCCTTTGTTCGGGAAGGAAGGGTGCAAATCCTTCCTCATTATTTCGGAACAGATGGTTTCTTTATTTGCAGCATGAGAAAGAAGGGATAACAATGGCAGAAATGAAAAAAACGAAAGAAAGAAAAGAATTGCGGACAGAGCGTCCGTCTATTTATTCTTTAGAATTAGATGAAATCAAACAATGGCTGACAGACAACGGAGAGAAACCGTTCCGCGCGGCACAGATTTTTGAATGGCTATATGAAAAACGGATATCTTCTTTTGAGGAAATGACAAACCTGTCAAAGGATCTGCGTGAGAAATTAAGCACTCATTTTGTGTTAACAACGCTGAAAACGGCTGTTAAACAAACCTCTGAAGATGGTACAATGAAGTTTTTATTCGAACTTCATGACGGTTATACAATCGAAACCGTTTTAATGAGACACGAGTATGGTAATTCTGTATGTGTAACGACACAGGTTGGCTGCCGCATTGGCTGTACATTCTGCGCTTCGACGCTCGGAGGCTTGAAACGAAACCTTGAAGCGGGCGAAATTGTCGCTCAAGTCGTCAAAGTTCAAAAAGCCCTTGATGAGACGGATGAACGCGTGAGCTCTGTCGTGATCATGGGAATCGGTGAACCTTTTGATAACTTTGAGGAAATGCTCGCTTTCTTGAAAATCATTAACCATGACAAGGGCCTGAATATCGGTGCCCGCCATATTACGGTTTCTACAAGCGGGATCATCCCGAAAATTTACGAATTCGCTGATCAGAAAATGCAGATTAACTTTGCGATTTCTCTGCATGCGCCTAATACAGAAATCAGAAGCCGTTTGATGCCGATTAACAGAGCGTATAAGCTGCCTGAATTAATGGAAGCCGTTAAATATTATATTAACAAAACGGGACGCCGAATCAGCTTTGAATACGGGCTGTTCGGAGGCGTAAACGACCAGGTCGAGCACGCTGAAGAGCTTGCCGACTTGCTGGAAGGAATCAAATGTCACGTGAACTTGATTCCAGTAAACTACGTGCCTGAACGGGACTATGTGCGCACACCGCGTGATCAGATTTTTGCTTTTGAGAAAACGCTGAAATCTCGCGGAGTAAATGTCACAATCAGAAGAGAGCAAGGCCATGACATTGACGCAGCCTGCGGTCAGCTTCGCGCGAAGGAGCGTCAAGACGAGACGAGGTGATGAGGGTTGTTAACAGCCTTAAAATCAGATACAGGAAAAATCCGCCAGCATAATGAAGATGATGCGGGGGTATTCAAGGGGAAAGATGAATTTGTATTAGCGGTTGTCGCTGATGGCATGGGCGGCCATCTTGCTGGAGATGTTGCAAGCAAGATGGCTGTGAAAGCCATGGGGGAGAAATGGAATGAAGCGGAGGCGATTCCAGTTGCGCCCGCAGAATGTGAAAAATGGCTCATTGAACAGATTCTGGCGGTAAACAGCAAAATATACGATCATGCCCAAGCCCACGAAGAATGCCAAGGCATGGGGACGACGATTGTATGTGCGCTTTTTACGGGGAAAACGGTTTCTGTTGCTCATATAGGTGACAGCAGATGCTATTTGCTTCAGGAGGACCATTTTTTTCAAGTGACAGAAGATCATTCGCTTGTAAATGAGCTGGTACGCACTGGAGAGATTTCAAGAGAAGACGCTGAACATCATCCGCGAAAAAATGTGCTGACGAAGGCACTCGGAACAGACCTGTCAGTAAGTATTGACACACGTTCTTTTGATATCGAACCCGGGGACAAACTGCTTCTATGTTCTGACGGACTGACGAATAAAGTGGAAGGCACTGAATTAAAAGACATCCTGCAAAGCGATTCAGCTCCTCAGGAAAAAGTAAACCTGCTTGTGGACAAAGCCAATCAGAATGGCGGGGAAGACAACATTACAGCAGTTTTGCTTGAGCTTGCTTTACATGTTGAAGAGGGTGAAGATCAGTGCTAATCGGCAAGCGGATCAGCGGACGTTACCAAATTCTCCGCGTCATAGGCGGCGGGGGAATGGCCAACGTGTACTTAGCTGAGGATATGATTCTAGACCGTGAAGTCGCAATCAAAATCCTGCGGTTTGACTATGTGAATGACAATGAGTTTATCAGGCGTTTCCGGAGAGAAGCCCAATCCGCATCAAGCCTCGATCACCCGAATATCGTCAGCATTTACGATTTGGGCGAGGAAGATGATATTTATTATATTGTCATGGAGTACGTTGAGGGCATGACGCTTAAAGAATACATAACAGCAAATGGGCCGCTTCACCCTAAAGAAGCGCTGAACATCATGGAGCAAATTGTCTCAGCCATCGCTCATGCCCATCAAAATCAGATTGTTCACAGAGACATTAAGCCGCATAACATTTTGATTGACCACATGGGAAATATCAAAGTGACGGATTTCGGAATTGCGACGGCACTAAGTTCGACCACAATCACCCATACCAATTCTGTGCTGGGCTCAGTACATTACTTATCACCTGAACAGGCCCGGGGCGGTTTGGCGACAAAAAAATCGGATATTTATGCGCTTGGAATCGTTCTATTTGAGCTTTTAACCGGCCGTATCCCATTTGATGGAGAATCGGCAGTCAGCATCGCCTTAAAGCATCTTCAGGCGGAAACTCCTTCGGCGAGAAGGTGGAATCCGTCAGTACCCCAAAGCGTTGAAAACATGATCCTAAAGGCAACTGCCAAAGATCCTTTTCATCGCTATGAAACGGCTGAAGACATGGAAGCTGATATCAAAACAGCTTTTGATGCCGACAGACTCAATGAAAAGAAATTTATGATTCAAGAAGATGAAGAAATGACAAAAGCGATTCCTATCATTAAAGATGAAGAGCTCGCTAAAGCTGCTGGCGAAAAAGAAGCCGAATTGACACCCAGCAACGAAAATACAACAAAGAAAAACGGTAAAAGAAAAAAGTGGCCGTGGGTTTTGCTCACGGTTTGCGTCGTATTCATCACGGCTGGAATTCTTGCTGTCACTGTTTTTCCGTCGCTTTTTATGCCTGAAGATGTCAAAATACCTGATGTCTCCGGAATGGAATACGAAAAGGCGGCAGACATCTTGGAAAAAGACGGTTTGCAGGTTGATTCTGAGGTTTTGGAAATCTCAGATGAGAAAATTGAAGAAGGCCTGATGGTAAAAACGGATCCTAAAGCGGATTCTACAGTCAAAGAAGGCGCAACGGTCACGCTTTATAAAAGCACTGGAAAAGCTAAAACGGAGATCGGTGATGTTACAGGACAAACGGTCGATCAGGCAAAAAAAGCGTTGAAAGACCAAGGTTTTAAACATGTCACGGTGAATGAAGTGAATGATGAGAAAGACGCGGGCACTGTCATTGAACAGAATCCGTCAGCAGGGACTGAGCTTGTGCCGAGTGATGATCAAGTCAAACTCACAGTCAGTATCGGGCCTGAAGACATTACGCTTAGAAACTTGAAAACTTACAGTAAAGAAGCAGCGTCTGGATATCTGGAAGACAACGGACTGAAGCTGAAAGAAAAAGAAGCATACTCAGATGACGTTCCAGAAGGGCAGGTTGTCAAACAAAAACCAGCAGCAGGAACGGCAGTAAAGCCGGGAAACGAAGTGGAAGTGACATTCTCTCTCGGACCTGAGAAAAAACCTGCGAAAACAGTGAAAGAAAAGGTCGAGATCCCCTACGAGCCAGAAAATGAAGGGGACGAGCTTGAAGTGCAAATCGCTATTGACGATGCGGATCACAGTATCTCTGACACTTACGAAGAATTTAAGATAAAAGAGCCGACTGAACGAACGATCGAACTGAAGATTGAATCCGGCCAAAAAGGGTACTATCAAGTGATGGTAAACAATAAAGTCGTCAGCTACAAAACCATTGAGTATCCGAAAGATGAATAACAAGGAGGGAAAATATGCCTGAGGGCAAAATTATTAAGGCGCTTAGCGGCTTTTACTATGTACTGGATGAATCAGAGGATTCAGATAAAGTGGTACAATGCAGAGGAAGAGGCATTTTCAGAAAGAACAAAATTACCCCTCTCGTCGGCGATTACGTTGTGTATCAGGCTGAAAATGACAAAGAGGGATATTTGTTAGAAATTAAAGAAAGAACCAATGAGCTGATCAGGCCGCCAATTTGCAACGTTGATCAAGCGGTCCTTGTTTTCTCAGCGGTTCAGCCTTCTTTCAGCACGGCATTGCTCGACCGCTTCCTGGTTCTCGTTGAGGCCAATGATATTCAGCCGATGATATGCGTTACAAAAATGGATCTGATTGAAGATCAAGATACAAAAGATACGATACAAGCCTATGCAGAAGACTATCGGAATATTGGTTATGACGTGTATCTCACCTCCTCTAAGGACCAAGACACTTTGGTGGATATCATCCCGCATTTTAAGGACAAAACAACGGTGTTTGCGGGTCAGTCCGGTGTTGGAAAATCCTCGCTTCTCAACGCAATCAGTCCGGAGCTCGGTTTAAGAACAAACGAGATTTCCGAACATTTGGGCCGCGGGAAACACACTACCCGCCACGTGGAGCTGATTCACACGTCCGGAGGTTTGGTTGCGGATACGCCGGGATTCAGCTCGCTTGAATTTACAGATATTGAGGAAGAAGAGCTGGACTATACCTTCCCTGATATCAGAGAAAAAAGCTCTTCATGCAAATTTAGAGGCTGCTTACATCTAAAAGAACCGAAATGTGCAGTGAAACAATCTGTTGAAGACGGGGAATTAAAGCAGTACCGCTACGACCATTATGTTGAATTTATGACGGAGATTAAAGACAGAAAGCCGAGGTATTAGCATAATGATAAAGGTTGCACCATCTATTCTTTCCGCTGATTTTGCCGCTTTAGGCAATGAGATTAAAGATGTAGAAAAGGGCGGAGCCGATTGTATTCACATTGATGTCATGGACGGGCATTTTGTCCCGAATATCACGATCGGTCCGCTGATTGTAGAAGCTGTACGGCCGGTAACAGATTTGCCGCTTGATGTTCATTTAATGATAGAAGAGCCGGATCGTTACATCCCGGCTTTCGCTAAAGCGGGCGCAGATATCCTGTCTGTACATGCTGAGGCATGTCCGCATCTGCACCGTACCATCCAGCTTATTAAAGAGCAAGACGCAAAGGCCGGTGTTGTTCTGAACCCGCATACACCTGTACAGGTCATCGAGCATGTTTTCGACGACCTCGATCTTGTTCTTTTAATGACGGTGAACCCGGGATTTGGCGGGCAGAAATTTATTCATTCCGTCCTTTCTAAAATAAAAGAAGTTAAGCGAATGGCGGATGAAAGAGGAAAAAAAGATCTGTTGATTGAAGTAGACGGCGGCGTCAACAAAGAAACCGCTCCGCTAGTTATTGAAGCGGGCGCAAATTTACTCGTTGCCGGTTCAGCTGTTTACGGCCAGCCTGACCGCAAAAAAGCGATTTCTGAAATCAGAGGAAGTAAATAAGCAGCAAAAAAAGAGCTGGGCATACAACGCCTAAGCTCTTTTTCCTGTATCAGAGAAAGGAATCAAAGATGAAGACAATCAATATCGTTGCGGGAGGCCCTAAAGATCTCATTCCCGATCTAACTGGCTATACGGCTGAGGACGTCCTTTGGATCGGTGTTGACAAAGGCACCGTCAATCTTTTGGATGCCGGTATCATTCCTGATGAAGCTTTTGGAGATTTTGACAGCATAACAGATCAAGAACGCCGCCGAATTGAAAAAGCGGCTCCTGCACTCCATGTGTATCAAGCAGAAAAAGATCAGACCGATTTGGACCTCGCCCTTGATTGGGCGCTGGAAAAGCAGCCTGATATGATTCAGATTTTCGGCATTACAGGCGGCAGAGCTGATCATTTTTTAGGAAATATTCAGCTTCTGTACAGAGGTGTAAAAACGAATATAAAAATTAGGCTGATAGACAAACAAAATCATATTCAAATGTTCCCTCCTGGTGAATATGATATGGAGAAGGATGAAAACAAGCGATATATCTCCTTCATACCGTTTTCCGAAGAAATACATGAGCTGACACTGACCGGTTTTAAATATCCGCTAAATAAATGTCATATTACGCTCGGTTCAACACTATGTATTAGTAACGAACTCATTCATTCACGAGGTACTTTTTCGTTTGCAAAAGGCATATTAATAATGATAAGAAGCACGGATTAGCATGTGCTTTCATTCATTTGCTAAAATCAATGAACAGGCGGTTACGGTACGTTATAGGAGGGGACAAAAAATGAAATTTTACACCATTAAATTGCCGAAGTTTTTAGGAGGAATTGTCCGGGCGATGCTGGGCTCATTCAGAAAAGATTAAAGCCCAGGGGTTCAAAGCCCTCTTTCACCACATAAAAACGCCTGCCACATATCGGGGCAGGCGTTCATTTTGTTATACACGCTCAACTTTACCGGATTTTAAAGCTCGAGCAGATACATATACTTTTTTAGGTTTTCCGTTCACAAGGATACGAACCTTTTGAAGATTCGCGCCCCAAGTGCGCTTAGAAGCGTTCATTGCGTGAGAACGGTTATTCCCAGCTGTTGTTTTTTTACCTGTGATAACGCATTTACGTGCCATTTGTTTCCCTCCTCACTTGCACAAAACATCTACTTTCTAACATTTCATATGATCTTAGATGCTTTCGATATGGATACTTTAAATAATTTACCACAGCTAAAAAACGTTTGCAACTATTGTTTCATCATCTTTCAAGAAAATTCACTTGACATCTTGCGGAAACAGCGGTGCTATAGTATATGTAGAGGGACAGGCAGCGACAGCCGGGTCTTTTCTTTTCATAATGGAAACCATATAGTAGAATAGCTGTAACTCTATGCATTCGAAGGAGGAACTAGTGTGTCCATTGAATTAAGAACGAAGTACGGGCAGATTGATATATCTAATGAAGTCATTGCGATGGTTGCAGGTGGCGCGGCGATTGACTGTTACGGCATTGTCGGTATGGCCTCTAAAAATCAGATTAAAGACGGACTGACTGAAATCCTTCGGAAAGAGAATTTCAGCAGAGGTGTCCAAGTTCGCCAAGAAGGAGAACAGATACATATTGATATGTATATCATTGTCAGTTATGGCACGAAAATTTCTGAAGTGGCACATAATATCCAAACAAAAGTAAAGTACACAGTAAATCAAACCATCGGACTGGCAGTGGACTCTGTTAATATTTATGTCCAAGGCGTCCGAGTGACGAACCCGTAGTTAGGAGGAGTAGGATTGTCTATTAGAACATTAGACGGCAGAACTTTTGCCGGGATGATTCTCGCGGGAGCGCAGAATCTGTCTCAAAACGCGAGTGCAGTTGATGCGCTGAACGTGTTTCCGGTGCCGGACGGCGATACGGGAACAAACATGAACCTGTCAATGACTTCCGGAGCAAGAGAAGTGGAGCAAATGGATACGGATGATATCGGTAAGGTAGGCTCTGCGTTATCTAAAGGACTGCTCATGGGAGCACGCGGAAATTCAGGAGTGATCCTGTCCCAATTGTTCCGTGGATTCAGTAAAAGCATTGAATCAAAAAAAGAAATAAATGCACAAGAGTTTGCCGCTGCGCTGCAAGCGGGTGTTGACATGGCTTATAAAGCTGTCATGAAACCTGTAGAGGGCACCATTTTAACAGTCGCAAAAGACGCTGCGAAAAAAGTGATGGCTCTGGCAGAAAAAGAAACCGATATCACAGCACTGATGACTGCAGTGACAGAAGAAGCAGAAGCGTCTTTAAACCGGACCCCTGAATTGCTTCCTGTCCTGAAGGAAGTAGGAGTCGTCGACAGCGGCGGCAAAGGCCTGCTTTGTGTGTATGAAGGTTTCCTTGCTTCATTAAAAGGTGAGGCTGTGCCTCAAAAAGCTGTTCTTCCGTCACTTGACGACATGGTCAGCGCAGAGCATCATAAGAGCGCGCAAAGCGTGATGAATACCGAAGATATTGAATTTGGTTTTTGTACCGAAGTGATGGTTAGACTCGATCAGGCAAAACGAGAATTCGACGAAGGCACGTTCAGACAAGATCTCAGCCAGTTCGGTGATTCTCTGTTAGTCATTGCGGATGAATCGCTGGCGAAGGTTCATATTCATGCGGAAGAACCGGGAAACGTATTAAATTATGCCCAGCATTACGGTGAATTGATCAAAATTAAAATAGAAAATATGAGAGAGCAGCATACCTCCCTCATCAGCCAGGAAAGCAAACCTGCTGACAACGAAAAACCGTCGGCAAAACAGCCGTATGGCATTGTGACTGTGGCGATGGGAGAAGGTATTTCCGATTTATTCAAAAGCATCGGCGCTTCTGTTGTGATTGAAGGCGGGCAGACCATGAACCCGAGCACTGAGGATATTGTCGATGCCGTGAAATCCGTAAATGCGGAAACAGTGTTTATCTTACCGAATAACTCCAACATCATCATGGCGGCTAATCAAGCGGCCAGTGTAATGGGTGAACAGGTTTTTGTCATTCCTGCCAAAACGGTTCCGCAAGGGATGTCAGCCCTGCTGGCATTTAATCCGGATCAAGAAGCTGAAGCGAACGAAGCCAATATGCTCAGCGCCATTCAGCAAGTAAAAAGCGGGCAGGTGACGTACTCAGTCAGAGATACCCATATTGACGGCAAAGACATTAAAAAAGGCGACTTTATGGGAATTCTGAATGGCACGATTATCGGCACTGCTGAAGATCAGCTGTCAGCCGCGAAAATGCTGCTGTCAGAAATGATCGGAGAAGACGACGAAATTGTCACCATCCTATATGGTGAGGATGCGTCTCAGGAAGAAGCTAAGGAGCTTGAAGCGTTCCTTAGTGAAAAGTACGAGGAGATTGAGGTTGAGATCCACAACGGAAAACAGCCGCTGTATTCGTATATAGTTTCTGCAGAATAGAAGGGCGATTCGCCCTTCTATTCTTATGTCTGCTTTTAAGTGCGGCAGCGCTGTGACGCGCCCGCTTGCCATTTTATATATGATCAATTAGTCTAGAAGCAAAGCGCTTATAAGCTCTGGTTCATAAGGAGGAATAGCATGAAATACAGAAGCGTTTTTGATATTATCGGACCCGTTATGATTGGTCCGTCCAGCTCGCATACGGCGGGAGCGGCGAGAATCGGGAGAGTGGCCAGAAGTTTATTTGGCAGAGAGCCTGAGCGCATCATCGTATCCTTTTACGGCTCTTTTGCGGAAACGTATAAAGGCCATGGCACAGATGTCGCGATTATCGGCGGATTGCTGGATTTTGACACATTCGACGAACGAATTAAAACCGCTATACAAATTGCAGAAGATAAAGGAATTGATATAGAGTTTCGGGTTGAAGACGCTGTCCCCGTCCATCCGAATACAGCCAAAATCACCATATCTGATGAAAAGGGAGAGCTTGAGCTGACGGGTATTTCGATTGGCGGAGGAAAGATTGAAATCACAGAATTAAACGGTTTTGAACTACGGCTGTCAGGAAATCACCCGGCCATATTAGTTGTTCATAATGACAAGTTTGGCACGATTGCCGGTGTTGCCAATGTCCTGGCGAAATTTTCAATCAACGTAGGCCATATGGAAGTAGCCCGAAAGGATATCGGCCAGCTTGCGCTGATGACAATTGAGGTTGATCAAAATATCGATGATCATGTTCTCGACGAACTGTCGAAGCTGCCGAATATTATTCAAGTGACAAAGATTGCTGACTAGCGAAAGGTCAGGAGGAGCCAGTTATGTTTCGTAATGTAAAGGAATTATTAGAGATTACAAAAGAAAAGCAAATATCCATCTCTGATGTGATGATCGCTCAAGAGATGGGAGTAACAGAAAAAACAAAAGAAGAGATTTTTCAGCAGATGGATCACAATCTGTCTGTTATGGAAGCAGCGGTTCAGAAAGGACTCGAGGGAGTTACGAGCCAAACGGGCTTAACAGGCGGGGATGCCGTTAAATTGCAGGCCTACATTCGGTCAGGTAAAACCCTGTCTGGCCCGCTGATTTTAGATGCTGTATCGAAAGCTGTTGCAACAAATGAAGTAAATGCAGCCATGGGTACCATCTGTGCGACACCGACTGCAGGTTCTGCTGGTGTGGTGCCAGGCACATTATTTGCTGTAAAAGAAAAGCTGAACCCAACAAGAGAACAAATGATCCGCTTTTTGTTTACGTCCGGCGCTTTCGGATTTGTCGTGGCCAATAACGCAAGTATTTCCGGCGCCGCCGGAGGATGTCAGGCAGAAGTTGGATCAGCCTCAGGCATGGCGGCTGCGGCTATTGTTGAAATGGCAGGAGGAACACCCGAACAAAGCGCGGAGGCCATGGCCATTACATTAAAAAATATGCTCGGACTCGTGTGCGATCCTGTAGCGGGGCTTGTTGAAGTGCCGTGCGTGAAACGGAATGCGATGGGCGCGTCAAATGCGATGATTGCTGCTGATATGGCATTGGCGGGCATTACAAGCCGCATTCCATGTGATGAGGTTATTGATGCCATGTATAAAATTGGCCAAACGATGCCCACTGCGCTTAGAGAAACAGGTCAGGGCGGTTTAGCAGCAACACCGACTGGCAGAGAATTAGAGAAAAAAATTTTCGGAGGAGCGCTAGGTTCACGTGAAACAACATCAGCAAACTAGTATAGCTAACATTAAGGGCATTGGGCCGGAAACAGAAAAAACATTACATGAACTCGGTATTTATGACACTTCTGATCTTCTGAATTATTTCCCTTATCGCTATGATGACTACGAGCTGAGGGATTTAGAAGAAGTGAAGCATGATGAAAGAGTCACAGTCGAAGGGGAGGTTCATTCAGAGCCTTCTCTTACCTATTACGGAAAAAAACGAAACAGGCTGACATTCAGGCTTCTTGTCGGCCGCTATTTAATCACTGCCGTATGTTTTAACCGGCCTTATTTGAAGAAAAAGCTTTCGCTGGGCTCTGTCGTGACGATTTCCGGTAAATGGGACAAGCACCGCCAAACCATCTCTGTTCAGGAGTTGAAAACCGGGCCGCACCAAGAGGATAAAAGCATTGAACCAGTGTATTCTGTGAAAGAAAATGTTACCGTCAAAATGATGAGACGCTTTATTCAGCAGGCGCTGACCCAGTATGCAGACTCGCTTCCGGATCCTCTTCCGGAAAAGCTAAAAACACGCTATAAGCTGCCGGACTATCAGCAGGCGTTAAAAATGATGCATCAGCCTGAAACAAGAGAAGCGTTAACGCTTGCAAGACGCCGGTTTGTTTATGAGGAATTTTTGTTGTTTCAGTTGAAAATGCAGGCGTTCCGAAAGGCGGAAAGAGAGCAGACTCAAGGGATACGGCAGCGTTTTTCAAACGAAGAACTCATGAGATTTATCAATAGCCTTCCGTTTCCTCTCACTAACGCCCAGTCGCGCGTGCTTCGCGAAATAACAGCAGACATGTCTTCTCCATACAGAATGAACCGTCTTCTTCAAGGAGACGTCGGATCGGGAAAAACGGCAGTCGCGGCCATTGGGTTGTATGCCGCGATCCTGTCCGGATACCAGGGGGCGCTCATGGTGCCGACAGAGATTCTGGCCGAACAGCATGCTGATTCGCTCGTTTCACTATTTGAAAAGTGGAATGTCAGCGTCGCCCTTTTGACAAGCTCTGTCAAAGGGAAGCGGCGAAAAGAACTGCTTGAGCGTCTTGCCGCGGGAGAGATTGATATTCTTGTAGGAACCCACGCTTTAATTCAGGATGAGGTGGAGTTTAAGGCGCTGAGTCTCGTCATTACAGATGAACAGCACCGATTTGGAGTTGAGCAACGTAAAAAACTTCGGAACAAAGGGCAGGATCCCGATGTTCTTTTTATGACAGCCACTCCAATCCCAAGAACGTTAGCCATCACAGTGTTCGGTGAAATGGATGTATCTGTCATTGATGAAATGCCGGCGGGACGAAAACAGATCGAAACCTATTGGGTAAAACATGACATGCTGGATCGTATTTTGGCATTCGTCGAAAAAGAATTAAAACAGGGCAGACAGGCTTATATCATCTGCCCGCTGATTGAAGAATCAGACAAACTTGATGTGCAAAACGCCATTGATGTGTACAATATGCTTTCTGACATTTTTCAAGGGAAATGGAATGTCGGCCTGATGCACGGAAAGCTGCATTCCGATGAAAAAGATCAGGTCATGAGAGAGTTTAGTGCGAATCACTGTCAAATCCTCGTATCAACCACTGTTGTTGAGGTTGGCGTGAATGTTCCAAATGCAACCATTATGGTGATTTATGACGCCGACCGTTTCGGACTGTCACAGCTTCACCAGCTGCGCGGCCGTGTCGGACGGGGAGAGCATCAATCGTTTTGCATTCTGATGGCCGATCCTAAATCAGAAACAGGGAAAGAGCGGATGAGAATTATGTCCGAGACCAATGACGGCTTCGAGTTGTCTGAAAAGGACCTGGAACTGAGAGGCCCGGGAGATTTCTTCGGTAAAAAACAAAGCGGAATGCCTGAATTCAAGGTGGCGGACATGGTTCATGATTACAGAGCGCTTGAAACGGCAAGGCAGGATGCTGCGAATCTTGTGGCTTCTGACGCGTTCTGGAACGAGCCGGAATACGGTGTGCTGAGAGAGCGATTACTGACGAGCGGAGCAATGGACGGGGAAAAATTAAGCTAGTTACCAGAAGTTTTCGGTGTTCAGTTAGAAACAATCGTTGCATTCCAATCTATGAAATTATATACTACTATTAGTACCTAGTCTTAATTGTCCGGATGGTGTTTAGACATGAGAAGAAATAAGAGAGAACGCCAGGAATTACTTCAGCAGACGATACAAGCAACCCCCTTTATTACAGATGAAGAATTAGCGGGTAAATTCGGGGTGAGCATCCAGACAATTCGTTTGGACCGCTTAGAGCTATCGATACCGGAGCTGAGAGAAAGAATTAAGAACGTTGCAGAGAAAACGCTTGAAGATGAAGTGAAATCCCTGTCACTGGACGAAGTTATCGGAGAAATTATTGACCTTGAGCTGGATGATCAGGCGATATCCATTTTAGAAATAAAACAAGAGCATGTGTTCAGCCGGAATCAAATTGCGAGAGGCCACCATTTGTTTGCGCAAGCGAATTCTTTGGCTGTTGCAGTTATTGATGACGAGCTGGCACTAACGGCAAGCGCGGATATCCGCTTTACAAGACAGGTAAAGCAGGGGGAACGTGTTGTAGCGAAAGCGAAAGTGACGGCGGTCGAAAAAGAAAAAGGAAGAACAGTTGTCGAAGTGAACAGCTATGTTGGCGAAGAAATTGTTTTTTCTGGACATTTTGACATGTACCGTTCAAAACAATTATAAAGGTGGAGCATGCATGAGAATAGCTGTAGATGCAATGGGAGGAGACCACGCTCCCAAAGCTGTTATTGACGGAGTTTTAAAGGGTATAGAGGCATTTGATGATCTCCATATCACACTTGTCGGTGACAAAACAACGATAGAATCACATTTAACAACAACACCAGATCGCATCACGGTGCTGCACGCAGATGAAGCGATTGAGCCTACGGATGAACCGGTCCGCGCCGTGCGAAGAAAAAAGAACTCATCTATGGTCCTTATGGCGCAGGAAGTTGCGGAAAATAGAGCTGACGCCTGCATATCAGCAGGAAATACCGGCGCGTTAATGACAGCCGGTCTGTTTATTGTCGGCAGAATTAAAGGGATTGACCGTCCGGCGCTTGCCCCGACGCTTCCGACCATTTCAGGAGATGGATTTCTTCTCCTTGATGTCGGCGCCAATGTCGATGCCAAGCCGGAGCACCTCGTCCAATATGCCATCATGGGTTCTGTTTATTCTCAGCAAGTGCGCGGTGTCACTTCACCGAGAGTCGGGCTTTTAAATGTGGGAACAGAAGATAAAAAAGGAAACGAACTGACGAAGCAGGCGTTTCAATTGTTAAAAGAAACAGCAAACATCCATTTTATCGGAAACGTGGAAGCGCGAGACCTTTTAGATGATGTGGCGGATGTTGTAGTAACAGACGGCTTTACCGGGAATGTTACACTCAAAACGCTGGAAGGTTCTGCGTTGTCTATTTTTAAAATGATGAAGGAAGTCATGACGTCTAATCTCACATCAAAGCTCGCGGCAGCTGTGCTGAAGCCGAAGATGAAAGACATGAAAATGAAAATGGAGTATTCGAATTATGGCGGAGCAAGTCTATTTGGCTTAAAAGCCCCTGTGATCAAGGCGCACGGCTCTTCAGATTCTAATGCTGTATTTCACGCGATTCGTCAAGCAAGAGAGATGGTCAGCCAAAATGTGGCTGCGCTCATTCAGGAAGAAGTAAAAGAAGAAAAAACAGATGAGTAGTCTGGAGGTTTTTACATCATGAGTAAGATTGCATTTTTATTCCCGGGACAGGGATCACAATTTATCGGCATGGGGAAAGAGCTTTATGAGCAGGTCCCTGCTGCAAAGCGTCTCTTTGATGAAGCGGATGAAACATTGGAAACAACACTCAGTTCGCTGATTTTTGAAGGTGATACTGAAGAATTAACGCTTACATATAATGCACAGCCTGCTTTGCTGACGACAAGCATTGCTGTTCTTGAAAAATTTAAAGAATCAGGCATTACACCTGATTTTACAGCAGGACACAGCCTTGGTGAATATTCCGCACTGGTTGCGTCTGGCGCACTGTCTTTCAAAGATGCTGTTTATACCGTCAGAAAACGCGGAGAGTTTATGAATGAAGCAGTGCCGGCTGGCGAAGGAGCCATGGCTGCGATTCTCGGCATGGATGCTGAAACATTAAAGCAAGTAACCGATAAAGTGACGGAGGAAGGCAGCCTTGTCCAGCTTGCGAATCTCAACTGCCCCGGACAAATCGTCATTTCCGGAACAGCTAAAGGGGTAGAGCTTGCATCTGAACGGGCAAAAGAGAACGGTGCAAAACGTGCGATTCCGCTTGAAGTAAGCGGTCCGTTCCATTCTGAACTGATGAAGCCAGCAGCTGAAAAGCTGAAAGAAGTATTGGACTCCTGTGACATAAAAGACGCTGACGTTCCAGTCATCTCAAATGTTTCTGCTAATGCCATGACTGATAAAGCAGAAATCAAAGAGAAGCTCATTGAGCAGCTCTACTCTCCGGTTCGTTTTGAGGAAAGCATTAACAAGCTGATTGCAGAGGGTGTTACGACTTTTATTGAAATCGGCCCCGGAAAAGTGCTTTCAGGCCTTGTGAAAAAAGTAAACAGACGCTTAAAAACAATTGCTGTATCAGATCCGGAAACGATCGAGCTGGCAATTCAAACGCTTAAGGAGGAGAATGAAAATGCTTAATGACAAAACAGCTATTGTCACTGGCGCATCCCGCGGAATCGGCCGCTCAATCGCCCTTGACTTGGCAAAAAGCGGCGCAAACGTTGTCGTGAACTACTCCGGCAATGAAGCGAAAGCTAATGAAGTAGTAGATGAAATCAAATCATTGGGCAGAAAAGCAATTGCTGTCAAAGCGGATGTATCAAATCCCGAAGATGTACAAAACATGATAAAAGAAACGCTGTCTGTTTTTTCTGCGATTGACATTTTAGTTAATAACGCCGGAATTACAAGAGACAATCTCATCATGAGAATGAAAGAAGATGAATGGGATGACGTCATTAACATTAACTTAAAGGGTGTTTTCAACTGCACGAAAGCTGTTACAAGACAAATGATGAAACAGCGTTCAGGCCGTATTATTAACGTGTCGTCTATCGTAGGTGTCAGTGGAAATCCTGGACAAGCAAACTACGTGGCCGCAAAAGCCGGCGTGATCGGTTTAACAAAATCTTCTGCCAAAGAGCTCGCAAGCCGCAATATTACGGTAAATGCGATTGCGCCTGGATTTATCTCAACTGATATGACAGATAAGCTAACAAAAGATGTTCAAGACGAAATGCTGAAACAAATTCCGCTCGCGCGCTTTGGCGAACCTGGCGACGTCAGCAGCGTGGTCACGTTCCTTGCTTCAGAGGGAGCTCGTTATATGACAGGCCAAACGCTTCATATTGACGGCGGAATGGTGATGTAAGTTTTTTTCTCGAAAATTTCATCATAGTTTCTCTAGTTTTTTAAAAACGAATCCACTATAATACTTGAGGGGAGGTGAATTGCTATGGCAGATACATTAGAGCGTGTAACGAAAATCATCGTAGATCGCCTTGGCGTTGATGAAGCAGACGTCAAACTTGAAGCTTCTTTCAAGGAAGACTTAGGTGCTGATTCCCTAGATGTAGTTGAGCTTGTTATGGAACTTGAAGACGAGTTTGATATGGAAATTTCTGACGAAGATGCTGAAAAGATTGCAACAGTCGGCGACGCTGTGAACTACATACAAAACCAGCAATAAGCTGATGCTAAAAGTCCCGCCGAAACGCGGGGCTTTAGCCCTTTATTCGTGCAGTTATTACAGCATGCCGCTTTTACGCGCGCTGTATCCGGTTTAGTCAGAGAAGCGCGGTGAACCTGATGTGCCTATGGAGGTTACTATGTCAAAACACTCACATTATAAAGATAAAAAAAAGTTCTATAAAAAAGTAGAACAATTTAAAGAGTTTCAAGAACGGATTTCGGTTCACTTTCAAAATGAAAAGCTTTTGTATCAAGCATTTACACATTCATCTTATGTGAATGAGCATCGGAAAAAGCCGTATGAAGATAATGAAAGGCTTGAATTTTTAGGTGACGCTGTTTTGGAACTGACCATCTCCAGATTCTTATTTGCCAAGTACCCGGCTATGAGTGAAGGAGATTTGACGAAATTGAGAGCTGCGATTGTATGCGAACCGTCTCTCGTTTCATTGGCTCACGAACTGTCATTCGGCGACCTTGTCCTATTAGGTAAAGGTGAGGAAATGACAGGCGGAAGAAAGCGTCCCGCTCTATTGGCGGATGTTTTTGAGGCATTTATCGGAGCCTTGTATCTTGACCAGGGATTAGAGCCGGTCGAAAGTTTCTTAAAAGTCTATGTGTTCCCTAAAATTAACGATGGTGCTTTTTCTCATGTGATGGATTTCAAAAGCCAGCTGCAGGAATACGTGCAGCGGGACGGCAAAGGCTCTCTGGAGTATAAAATCTCCAACGAAAAAGGGCCTGCGCACAACCGTGAGTTTGAAGCCATCGTATCTCTAAAAGGTGAACCACTCGGAGTCGGAAACGGCCGTTCAAAGAAAGAAGCCGAACAGCACGCTGCTCAGGAAGCTTTAGCTAAATTGCAAAAACACCATACGAGACAATAAAATCCCCCTTTATCATTCAGGGGGATTTCAGTATGTATGCCGTCTTATTTCATCCATGTTTTATGATAGAATTGAAATACTTATTACATAAGGAGGATCGCTATGTTCCTCAAACGTTTAGACGTTATAGGATTTAAATCGTTTGCAGAACGGATTTCCGTAGATTTTGTAAAAGGCGTTACAGCGGTTGTCGGTCCAAACGGGAGCGGAAAAAGCAATATCACAGATGCCATTCGCTGGGTTCTTGGAGAGCAATCGGCACGGTCTCTTCGCGGCGGAAAAATGGAAGATATCATTTTTGCCGGCAGTGATTCGAGAAAGCGATTAAACCTAGCTGAAGTTACACTTACTCTTGATAATGATGATCATTTCTTGCCGATTGACTTCCATGAGGTCAGTGTTACAAGACGTGTATACAGATCAGGCGAGAGTGAGTTTCTGATTAACAATCAGCCGTGCCGCTTAAAAGATATTATTGATTTGTTTATGGACTCTGGTCTAGGTAAAGAAGCATTTTCTATTATCAGCCAAGGGAAAGTGGAAGAGATCCTGAGCAGCAAAGCGGAGGATCGCCGCAGTATCTTTGAAGAAGCGGCCGGGGTGCTTAAATATAAAACGAGAAAGAAAAAAGCAGAAAATAAACTGTTTGAGACACAGGACAATTTAAACCGGGTAGAAGATATATTACATGAGCTTGAAGGACAGGTTGAACCTCTTAAAATTCAAGCTTCAATCGCGAAAGACTATCTGGAGAAAAAGAAAGAGCTGGAGCATGTTGAAATTGCGCTGACTGCCTATGATATCGAAGAGCTGCACGGCAAATGGTCAACGCTTAAAGAGAAAGTGCAGCTCGCAAAGGAAGAAGAGCTCGCTGAATCGTCTGCAATTTCTGCGAAAGAAGCGAAAATTGAAGATGCGAGAGACAAAATTCAAGCGCTGGATGAATCAGTAGATGAGCTCCAGCAGGTCTTATTGGTGACGAGTGAAGAGCTGGAAAAGCTTGAAGGCCGTAAAGAAGTCCTGAAAGAACGCAAGAAAAACGCTGTGCAAAACCAAGAACAGCTGGAAGAAGCCATCATTCAGTTTCAGCAAAAAGAAACGGTGCTGAAAGAAGAGCTTGCGAAGCAGGAAGCTGTCTTCGAAACGCTTCAGGCAGAGGTGAAGCAGTTAAGAGCTCAGGTAAAAGGAAAACAGCAGGCTCTCAGTCTTCACAATGAAAATGTCGAAGAGAAGATCGAGCAGCTGAAAAGCGATTACTTTGAGCTGTTAAACAGCCAGGCTTCAATTCGCAATGAGCTCCAGCTGCTGGATGACCAGATGTCCCAATCCGCTGTCACATTACAGAGGCTTGCAGACAACAATGAAAAGCATCTTCAGGAACGGCGCGATATTTCTGCGCGAAAAGCCTCATGTGAAGCGGAGTTTGCCCGAATCGAGCAGGAAATTCACAGCCAAGTCGGCGCATATCGTGACATGCAGACAAAATATGAGCAGAAAAAGCGCCAATACGAAAAAAATGAATCCGCTCTGTATCAGGCATACCAATACGTTCAGCAAGCGAGATCGAAAAAAGACATGCTTGAGACGATGCAGGGTGATTTCTCCGGCTTTTATCAAGGTGTTAAAGAAGTGCTGAAAGTGAAGGAGCGCCTTGGCGGGATTCGCGGAGCGGTCCTTGAGCTGATGTCAACAGACCGAAAGTATGAAACGGCCATTGAAATTGCGCTCGGCGCTTCTGCCCAGCATGTCGTGACCGACGATGAACAGTCTGCCCGCAAAGCGATTCAATATTTAAAACAGAATTCCTTCGGCCGGGCGACGTTTCTGCCTCTTTCTGTCATCAGAGACCGCCAGCTTCAAAGCCGGGACGCTGAAACAGCAGCGCAGCATTCGTCATTTCTCGGGGTTGCCAGTGAACTTGTCACATTTGATCCTGCGTATCGGCGCATCATCCAGAATCTTCTTGGAACCGTGCTGATCACAGAGGATTTAAAGGGGGCAAACGAGCTTGCGAAGCTTCTCGGCCACCGGTACCGCATCGTAACCCTTGAGGGAGATGTCGTGAATCCGGGTGGTTCAATGACGGGCGGAGCGGTTAAAAAGAAAAATAACTCGCTGCTTGGAAGAAGCCGTGAGCTTGAAGATGTAAGCAAACGGCTCATTGAAATGGAAGAGAAAACAGCACTGCTTGAACAAGAAGTCAAAACACTTAAGCAATCCCTTCAGGATATAGAGAATAAACTGGCTGACTTAAGAGAAACAGGGGAAAGCTTGAGATTAAAGCAGCAGGATGTAAAAGGCCAGCTGTACGAACTTCAAGTTGCTGAGAAAAATATCAATACCCATTTAGAGCTCTATGATCAAGAAAAATCCGCTCTGTCAGAAAGCGATGAAGAGAAGAAAACGCGCAAACGCAAGCTGGAAGAAGAGCTTTTTACCGTTTCCGAAAAGATGAAGCAGCTTGAAGAGGACATGGACAGACTGACAAAACAAAAACAAACGCAATCCTCAACGAAAGAGTCTCTCTCCAATGAGCTGACCGAGCTGAAGATCACAGCAGCCAAAAAAGAGCAGGCATGCCAGGGGGAAGAGGACAACCTTGACAGACTAAAGAAAGAGCTCGCAGAAACAGAGTTTGCGTTAAAAGAAGCGAAAGAAGACTTGAGCTTCTTAACGTCAGAGATGTCATCAAGCTCCAGCGGCGAAGAAAAGCTTGAAGAAGCTGCAAAACATAAATTGAATGACAAAACGAAAACGATCGAACTGATTGCGTTAAGACGCGACCAGCGTATCAAGCTTCAGCATGGGCTTGATACGTATGAGCGTGAGCTGAAAGAAATGAAACGGCTGTATAAACAAAAAACAACGCTCTTAAAAGATGAAGAGGTCAAACTGGGCCGGATGGAAGTTGAGCTTGATAATTTGCTTCAGTACTTGCGGGAGGAATACAGCTTGTCCTTTGAGGGGGCAAAAGAGACATATCAGCTTGAAGCTGATCCAGAGGAAGCCAGAAAGCGCGTGAAGCTGATTAAACTCGCAATCGAAGAGCTGGGTGCTGTAAACCTCGGAAGCATAGATGAGTTTGAGAGGGTCAACGAACGGTATAAGTTTCTGTCAGAACAAAAAGAAGATTTGACAGAAGCGAAAAACACCCTGTTCCAAGTGATTGAAGAAATGGATGAAGAAATGACGAAACGCTTTAACGACACATTCGTCCAAATCCGCTCACACTTTGATCAAGTCTTCCGTTCCTTATTCGGAGGAGGACGAGCTGAACTAAGGCTCACCGATCCGAACGATCTGCTTCACTCAGGAGTCGAGATTATCGCACAGCCGCCGGGGAAAAAATTGCAAAACTTAAACCTTCTGTCAGGCGGAGAGCGTGCGCTTACTGCTATAGCACTCTTATTCTCAATCTTAAAGGTTCGTCCTGTGCCGTTTTGCGTCCTTGACGAAGTAGAGGCTGCGCTTGACGAAGCGAATGTCTTCCGATTTGCGCAGTATTTAAAAAAATACAGCAGCGATACCCAGTTTATTGTGATTACCCACAGAAAAGGGACGATGGAGGAAGCGGATGTGCTATACGGCGTAACCATGCAGGAATCCGGTGTTTCCAAGGTAATCTCAGTTAAGCTGGAAGAAACAAAAGAATTCGTACAGTAACGAGGAAAGAGGGTAAAAGATGAGCTTTTTTAAAAAATTAAAAGAGAAAATCACAAAACAGACAGATTCCGTATCTGAAAAGTTTAAGGATGGCCTTGAAAAAACAAGAAACTCCTTTCAAACCAAAGTGAATGATCTTGTATCCCGTTACCGTAAAGTGGATGAGGATTTCTTTGAAGAACTTGAAGAGGTTCTTATCAGCGCGGATGTCGGCTTTACAACCGTTATGGAATTAATAGATGAGCTGAAAACAGAAGTGAAACGCAGAAATATTCAAGATCCGATGGAAGTCCAGTCTGTTATATCTGAGAAACTGGTCGAGATTTATAACAGCGGAGATGAGCAAATTTCTGAATTGAACATTCAGGATGGGCGTTTAAATGTCATCCTTCTGGTAGGTGTAAACGGAGTCGGCAAAACGACAACAATCGGAAAGCTTGCCCATAAATTGAAGCAAGAAGGGAAATCTGTCGTACTTGCTGCCGGAGACACATTTAGAGCGGGCGCCATTGAACAGCTGGAAGTATGGGGAGAGCGTACGGGAGTGCCTGTCATTAAGCAGACGGCCGGAAGCGATCCTGCGGCTGTTATCTATGATGCTGTCCATGCTGCGAAAGCAAGAAACGCTGATATATTAATCTGTGATACAGCAGGGCGTCTCCAAAACAAAGTAAACCTGATGAAAGAGCTTGAAAAAGTGAAGCGCGTCATCGAAAGAGAAGTGCCTGAAGCGCCGCATGAGGTGCTGCTTGCTCTTGATGCCACAACCGGCCAAAACGCGATGGCGCAGGCGAAAGAGTTTTCTAAAGCAACAAACGTTACAGGCATTGCTTTAACGAAGCTTGACGGTACGGCAAAAGGCGGTATTGTCCTTGCGATCCGCAACGAGCTTCACATCCCGGTTAAACTAGTCGGGTTAGGTGAAAAAGTTGATGATCTCCAGGAATTTAACGCTGAATCGTATGTATACGGCCTGTTTTCAGATTTAGTTGAAAAAGCCGAGGATTAAGAAAAAGGCCCCTAAAAAGGCCTTTTTCTATTATTATCTTCTCACTTGATAGGCGAAATGATAAAGGCTGTTATCAGTGGATACCAGTCTCGAATCTCCTGAATAAACTCTAAAAGGGATGATGTCATAGTAATGAACGGAAACAGATGTGTAATACGTATAGTACCCAGCAGCTGGTCCCAAATACATTGGAACCTCAAACGTTCCGTTTTCATCGGTTGTTCCTGAAGCTGTTTTTGTTGTATTTCCGACTTTCGTATCTGCTTCAAATCTTACTGGAGCGTTTGGCACCGGCTGTCCGTTTTGGTCGAGCAATTTGCCACTTATGGTGATATTGTACTTCACTCGCCAAAATTGACCTTGACCGTAATTGATTTTACCGTAAACCCCTCCATCCGTGCTGATATTTGTGATTGTAGCCTTATAAGGCGCCTCAGCAGCGTCTGCTTGCTGTGCCGGGACAATGATTGTAAACACAGCTGCCAAGCACAGCATAAACAATAAACCGATTTTTTTCATGAAAAATCCTCCTTTTAAATAGGGTTCATATACAATATCGGAATAAATTGGGTGATATTTAGTGTATTTTGGAAAAAATAATCATTGCTATGACAAGATAAAAACTTGACAGTCTCCATAAAACCATGTAAACTAAGTTATCGTAAAGGGATTTGACTTAACAAAGGGGAGAGCTCAAATGTCACTCGAAAAGACAACGAGAATGAATTATCTGTTTGATTTTTATCAGTCGTTGTTGACGTCAAAACAGAAGAGCTATATGTCGCTTTATTATTTGGACGATTTCTCCCTAGGCGAAATAGCCGAAGAATATGAGGTTTCAAGACAAGCTGTTTATGATAACATCAAACGAACAGAAGCGATGCTTGAACAATATGAAGAAAAGCTGCTCCTTTTGAAAAAGTTTCAGGAGCGTAAAGAGATGTTTAATAAGCTGAAGGAGCTTGCTTCCGGTTCAAAAGAAGAGGAAGAAATTACAGCTCTGATTGAAGCGCTTGAGAAATTAGATTAGGAGGCGGCAAACTATGGCATTTGAAGGATTAGCCGACCGACTGCAGCAGACGATTTCCAAAATCCGCGGAAAAGGGAAAGTCAGTGAACAAGATGTAAAAGATATGATGCGTGAGGTTCGTCTTGCGCTGCTTGAGGCTGACGTTAACTTTAAAGTAGTCAAGGATTTTGTCAAGAAAGTAAGTGAACGCGCTGTAGGCCAAGACGTCATGAAAAGTCTGACGCCCGGCCAGCAGGTCATTAAAGTTGTTAAAGAGGAACTGACTGAGCTGATGGGCGGCGAAGAGAGCAAAATCGCCACCGCGAAAAGGCCGCCGACTGTTATTATGATGGTCGGTCTCCAGGGTGCCGGTAAAACGACAACAAGCGGTAAGCTTGCGAATCTGCTGCGCAAAAAGCATAATCGCAAACCAATGCTGGTTGCTGCCGATATTTACCGCCCAGCCGCCATTAAGCAGCTGGAAACGCTTGGCAAACAGCTTGACATGCCTGTTTTCTCACTTGGTGATCAGGTCAGTCCTGTAGAAATAGCTAAACAGGCTATTGAAAAAGCCAAGGAAGAACATTATGACTATGTCATTTTGGATACGGCAGGCCGCTTGCATATTGACCATGAATTGATGGATGAACTGACCAGCGTGAAGGAAATCGCGAATCCGGAAGAAATCTTCCTGGTTGTCGATTCAATGACCGGTCAGGACGCTGTGAATGTAGCCCAAAGCTTTAATGAACAGCTTGGTTTAACCGGTGTTGTGCTGACTAAGCTTGATGGAGACACACGCGGAGGTGCTGCGCTTTCTATTCGCGCGGTCACAAACACGCCGATTAAGTTCGCCGGTTTAGGCGAAAAGCTTGATGCGCTAGAATCGTTCCATCCTGAACGCATGGCATCAAGGATTCTCGGCATGGGCGACGTGCTGACATTGATTGAAAAAGCACAGGCCAGCGTCGATGAAGATAAAGCCAAAGAGCTGGAACAAAAAATGAGAACAATGAGCTTCACATTGGACGATTTTCTGGAGCAGCTCGGGCAGGTCAGAAACATGGGGCCGCTTGATGAACTTCTGCAAATGATGCCGGGTGCAGGTAAAATGAAAGGCCTGAAAAACATCCAAGTTGATGAAAAACAGCTGAATCATGTGGAAGCAATCATTAAATCCATGACTGTTCGTGAAAAAGAACAGCCGGATATCATCAATGCCAGCCGGCGGAAGCGGATTGCGAAAGGAAGCGGGACATCCGTGCAGGAAGTCAACCGTCTGCTTAAGCAGTTTGACGAAATGAAAAAAATGATGAAGCAGATGACAAACATGTCAAAAGGCAAGAAAAAAGGGTTTAAGCTACCTTTTATGTAATCGGTTATACATGATAAAACCGTTGTTAAGAAAAAACACTTTACAAACACTTTTATCATTGTTAATATACTATCTTGTTGAAATATTTTCGGAGGTGCTAGTAAAATGGCAGTAAAAATTCGTTTAAAACGTATGGGATCAAAAAGATCTCCTTTCTATCGTATTGTTGTAGCAGATTCTCGTTCACCACGTGACGGCCGTTTCATCGAAACAGTCGGAACTTACAACCCGGTTGTAAAACCAGCAGAAGTGAAAATTGATGAAGAGCTTGCTCTTAAATGGCTTCAAACTGGAGCTAAACCTTCTGACACAGTTCGTAACTTGTTCTCTAACCAAGGAATCATGGAAAAATTCCACAACGCTAAACAAGGCAAGTAATGACTGATCAACACTTGGAAGATTTGATTGTCAAAATTGTGACACCGCTTGTTGATCATCCAGATGACATTCGCATCACAAGAGAAGAAACCGATCAAAAGATTGCGCTGCGCTTATCTGTCCATAAGTCAGATACCGGTAAAGTTATCGGAAAGCAAGGCCGGACTGCAAAAGCGATTCGAACAGCTGTATTTGCAGCTGGCGCACAGTCTTCTAAGAAAGTTCAATTTGAGATATTTGACTAAAAGGGAGAGGGCCGGCACCTCCCCTTTTTTTACACGCAAAAAAAGGGTAAACTAATAGAAGCTTAGGTGAAATTGAAAACCTGAGCGACAAAAAAGTTTTAAAAGCGGGGAGCTTGGTGCGATGCAAATTATTCACCGTGTAGCCGTTATGCAAGTCTTAACCGAGCGCAGCAAGGAAAAGCTTTTAGCTTCTTTTGCCGAAAAGAAAGAAATGCTTGAACGAGAATGCAGCCAGCTCTATTTTCAGCTTAGAAAACATGAGAAAGAACAGCAAAATCCAGATATGATTGAACAATTTAAAAAGGCAATAGAAAAGCGAAAAGATAACATAAAAATAATCGATTTTCAAATTGCTCAAGTACATACATTGCCGCTTGGCAGTGAGATGAAAGAAAAGGAAGTCGATGCGCTGCTGACAATTGAAGCCGGGGATAACTGGCATGAGAAAACAGCGGCAAACACCATCGTCATAAAAGACGGACAAGTAATTGAAATTCGCCAGAGGTGATGATATGACAAAGCGATGGTTTAACGTAGGTAAGATCGTAAATACCCACGGAATTAAAGGCGAAGTGCGGGTGATTTCGAAAACAGATTTTGCCGAAGAACGGTACAAGCCGGGCAACACGCTGTATTTGTTTATAGACGGACGTAACGAGCCCGTGGAAGTAACGGTGAACACGCACAGACTGCATAAACAATTTCATTTGCTGCAGTTTAAAGAAAGACAAAGCATGAATGAAGTGGAAGAACTGAAAAACGCGATCATTAAAGTTCCTGAAGAAGATTTAGGAGAGCTGAATGCGGGAGAATTTTACTTCCACGAAATCATTGGGTGTGAGGTATTTACCGAAGACGGCCAACTAATCGGAAAGGTTAAAGAAATTTTGACGCCTGGAGCTAATGACGTATGGGTCATCGGGAGAAAAGGGAAAAAAGACGCGCTGATTCCTTACATTGAATCAGTGGTCAAACATATCGATGTCAGCGAAAAGAAAATTGAGGTTGAACTCATGGAAGGATTAATAGACGAATGAAAATCGACTTTTTGACACTGTTTCCCGAAATGTTTGAAGGCGTGCTCGGTTCATCGATTCTTCAAAAAGCGCAGGATAAAGAAGCGGTGCAGTTTCAAGTCGTAAATTTCCGGGAGTATTCTGATAACAAGCATAATACTGTTGATGATTATCCTTATGGCGGCGGGGCAGGCATGGTTCTCAAGCCTCAGCCTGTTTTTGACGCGGTCGAGGGCCTGACATCAAAGGCAGCCGCTGCTCCGCGTATTATTCTCGTCTGTCCGCAAGGTGAACGCTTTACCCAAAAAAAAGCCGAACAATTAGCGAAGGAAGACCATTTGCTGTTCATTTGCGGCCACTATGAAGGCTACGATGAACGCATTCGCGAGCATCTGGTGACGGATGAAATATCCATTGGCGATTTTGTTCTGACCGGCGGTGAGCTCCCTGCAATGATGATTGCAGACAGTGTGGTTAGACTGCTTCCGGGGGTGCTGGGCAAAGAGGCTTCCCATATTGAGGATTCATTCAGCACCGGCCTTTTAGAGCACCCGCATTATACAAGACCGGCGGATTACAAAGGTTTAAAAGTGCCTGAAACGCTTCTATCAGGAAACCATGCGAAAATCAACGAATGGCGGAATAAAGAATCGATCAGAAGAACCTATGCAAGACGCCCGGATCTTCTGAAAGACTATCCGCTTACAGAGCAGCAAAGAAAATGGATTTCTGAATGGGAAAAAGAATAGATTTTATTGCATAGACTATGAAATTGTGATAAGATACTACTTGTGGCTTAAGCGGGCTTATCCGCTTTAAGCTTGAAAACGATGTTCCGCTGTGCCGGGTTTTGTGGCCAAGAGCATCTGTTGGAAGGAGTTGAAAACGATGCAAAAACTAATTGAAGATATCACAAAAGAACAACTTCGTACTGATCTTCCTGCGTTCCGTCCTGGTGACACTTTACGTGTACACGTTAAAGTTGTTGAGGGTAACCGTGAGCGTATTCAGATCTTTGAAGGTGTTGTGATCAAGCGTCGTGGTGGTGGAATCAGCGAAACGTTCACAGTTCGTAAGATTTCTTACGGTGTTGGCGTTGAACGTACTTTCCCTGTACACACACCAAAAATCGCGAAAATCGAAGTTGTACGTTACGGTAAAGTACGCCGTGCTAAGCTTTACTACCTGCGTGAACTTCGCGGAAAAGCGGCTCGTATTAAAGAGATCAGACGATAATGATAACGAACGAAAAGAGCTTGTTACCTGTAACAAGCTCTTTTTTTATACACAATTTGAAAATGCCGGACAGGCATCGTAAAATACATAAAGGACAACAAGAATTATGCATACTGAGAGATAAAGGCGGTGTTCGTGTCACATGACAATTCAATGGTTCCCGGGCCATATGGCAAAGGCAAGAAGGGAAGTAACCGAAAAATTAAAATTAATCGATATTGTATATGAATTGGTAGATGCCAGAATTCCTATGTCATCAAGAAACCCAATGATTGAGGACATTCTAAAAAATAAGCCGAGAATTATGCTGTTAAACAAGGCTGACAAAGCAGATGCGGCAGTTACGCAGCAATGGAAACAGCACTTTGAGAATCAGGGGATTCGCTCTCTGTCCATTAATTCGGTAAACGGACAAGGCTTAAATCAAATTGTGCCTGCGTCAAAAGAGATCCTCCAAGAAAAATTTGACCGGATGAGGGCGAAAGGCGTGAAGCCTAGAGCAATTCGCGCTTTGATTATCGGCATTCCAAACGTCGGAAAATCAACACTTATCAACCGGCTGGCAAAGAAAAACATAGCAAAAACGGGAGACAGACCTGGTATTACGACATCTCAGCAGTGGGTCAAAGTCGGGAAAGAATTAGAGCTCTTAGATACACCGGGGATTTTATGGCCTAAATTTGAAGACGAGCTTGTCGGCTTGAGGCTGGCAATCACCGGGGCTATTAAAGACACAATTCTCAATCTGCAGGACGTGGCCGTGTTTGGTCTTCGTTTTCTCGAAGAACATTATCCTGAACGGCTTAAAGAGCGTTACAGCCTTGATGAGATCCCAGAGGACATTGCAGAGCTGTTTGATGCAATAGGTGAAAAGCGCGGCTGTCTCATGAGCGGAGGGCTTATTAACTACGATAAAACGACTGAAGTCATCATTCGCGATATCCGCACTGAAAAGTTCGGCAGGCTGTCATTTGAACAGCCCGTTAAGTAAAGGCGCGCAGAAATGCGGGTCTTTATTTTTTCCTGACCGATCCGATACATACAGTAAGGGAGAAGAGAAAGTGAATACATTAACCGTAAAGGACATTAAAGACCGTTTGCAGGAAGTGAAGGATGAACAAGACCCATTTCTTGCCCAATGCGTAAACGATCCGAGAAAGAGCGTTCAAACGCTTGTAGAGCAATGGCTTAAAAAGCAGGCGAAAGAAAAAGCGCTGAAAGAACAATGGCTGAATATGACTTTCTATGAAAGGCTGGCAAGAAACAAAGGATTTCGCTTGATCGCAGGTGTTGACGAGGTCGGCCGGGGGCCATTGGCGGGACCTGTTGTCGCCAGCGCAGTCATCCTTCCGGAGAAATGTGAAATACTTGGGCTGACAGACTCCAAAAAGCTTTCAGAAAAAAAGCGTGATGAATATTACGAACTTATTATGAAAGAAGCACTGGCGGTCGGAATAGGAATTGTAGAAGCCTCTGTGATTGATGAAATCAATATATATGAGGCTTCAAAGATGGCAATGGTGAAAGCGATACAGGATTTGTCAGATACACCTGATTATTTGCTTGTTGACGCAATGACACTGCCGCTCGACACGGCTCAGTCGTCAATTATAAAAGGTGATGCCAAAAGCGTGTCTATTGCGGCAGGTGCGTGTATCGCGAAAGTAACAAGAGACCGGATGATGAGCGTCTATGCCGAAACCTACCCCATGTATGGCTTTGAAAAAAATAAAGGCTATGGGACAAAAGAGCATCTTGAAGCTCTCGCTGCATACGGCCCAACTGAATTGCACCGCAAAACTTTCGCTCCTGTTCAATCTATCAGATAAATCAATGGACAAGGAGGCACCTCTTGTAAATGAATATACGAAATGATGTGCAAAAGGCGCTGCAGCACCTTTTTAAAAATACAGCAATCCCGCAGGAATCAGCAAATGTCAGCGAAGCGCAAAACGGGGAGAAGCGTCTTCTTTTAGGAAAAGTGCTTCGTTTGTTAGGAGATCAGCATGCGCTGATCCAAGTCGGCAATCAAACTGTCCAGGGAAAACTTGAAACCCAGCTTCGTCCTCAGGCGTACTATTGGTTTTCCTACGAAAAAAACACGGCAGAACAAACAGGCCGCCTTCAGGTCGTTCAAAGCTTTAACCAAAATCCCAAAACCATTCAGGAAGCAGCGGGAAAGCTCCTGAATGCCATATCAGTAAAGCCGTCAAACGCTGCTCTAATGATGACAGGAGCAATGCTCAAGAGCAAAACACCCGTAACAGAAAATGATATCAAAACAGCTGTCCGCTGGATGGATGCGCTGCCTGCGTCAGACACAAAAAAAGCGATTGAAACGGTTCTGTTCGCTTTAAAGCGTGAATTACCCATTCACCCCGAGGTTTTGAGCGGTGTTCATGCTGTAAAATCGCCTGTTCCGCTGCATCAGCACGTATCCCAGCTGCTTCAGGCTATTAACCAAAACCCTCAGCAGAGCCAAATGATGACAAAGCTCAAAGAAGCAATTACAACACTTTTTAATAGCGAAATCGATGTTCATGCAGAACGTCTGATCGATAAGCTTGTCTCTATAACGGACAATACCAAAGCGCCTTCTTCAGGCAATACAGCCGGAAATAGAGAGCTTAGCGCACCATCCGGCTCTCTCGAAAAGGCCAGTTTGCCGCCTGTAAACCACACAGCGGAACAGAGAGGCGTACAAGGAGAGCCAGCTAAAACCGCAGCAGACATTCCAATCAAAGAAGCCCGGCAGTTACTGACAAAGCTGACGGAATCTGCTGAAAAAAACAGTCTTCAAATTGTGAAAGAAGCAGCAAATTGGATGAAAGCGGCTGCTTCATCGGGTGACAGTAAGTCACCTGCCGCTTCAGCTGTTTTACAGGCTGCACAAGTCACAGATCAGGAAGCCGAAGTCTTTTTAAAGGCTGTTCAGCATACAGCGCCTAGTTTGGCTGATAAGGCAGATGTTCTTTCTTTCTTAACCAAAGTGAAGATGGCAATCGGCGCAAGGGACGAGCTTGCATTCATTAAAGCGTTTGAACAAGGAAGCGCGGTCACCCCTGATGACATACAATCCATGAAGTTGGCTCTTCAGGCCGCAAGAGGGTCGCATGAGGTAGCCGAACCTGTCAAACGGGAAGCCGATCAGCTTTTTCACAAATTAAACGGCCAGCTTTTCATGCAGCAGGACCATCCGTCATACAGCCAAATAGTGATGTCATTTCCGCTGTTCTCGAAGTCAGGGGTTCAGGACATGACCGTTCTGTTTAAAGGAAAGAAAGAAGCGGATGGAAAGCTGGATCCCTCCCATTGCCGCCTTTTGTTTTTGCTGCAGTTGGACACGTTAAAAGAAACAGTCGTTGATTGCTTGATACAGCAAAAAGTCATGACCATTACAATTGAGACTGATTTCGATCTTCAGGCTGCGATCGATCCGATGGTGCCTGCACTTAAACAGGGTCTTATGGAAATGGGGTACAGTCTTTCAGGTGTAAACGCTAAAAAAAGGATTCACACCGAAGAGAAGGCTGCAATTGATCAATATGTAACTAGCATCAGTGATCAGGAAGTGGATGTGAAAATATGAAAGAGCAGACGCCGGTCAGAAAAGCTATGGCTCTCCATTATGATGAACGAAAAGACAGGGCGCCGAGAGTGGTTGCGACAGGAAAGGGCCATGTAGCCGACAACATTATCAAAGAAGCGAAAAATGCAGGGGTCCCGATTCAAGAAGATCGGACCCTTGTCGAATTAATGCGCCATTTGACTGTGGATGATCAAATCCCGGAAGCTCTTTATGAAACGGTAGCCGAGATTTTTTCGTTCATTTACAGATTGGACGAAAGCGTAAAAAACAAAAAATAACGATAATATTCCCCATCCTCTGTTTGAAATTTATGTTTTTAATAAAATAAAAGTTTGAATGTTAAGAAGGATTTAAAGATTTTGCATCGAACTCTAGACAATTCTTCCAGTATTATTATAGAATGAAAGCGCAGTCTATTTTAGTTTTGTTACATAAGTTAGGAGGATGGGAAATGAATATCCATGAGTACCAGGGAAAAGAAGTCCTCAGAAAATATGGGGTATCTGTTCCTGAAGGTAAAGTGGCTTTTACAGCAGATGAAGCAGTTGAGAAAGCAAAGAACTTATCCAGCTCGGTTTATGTCGTAAAGGCTCAAATTCATGCTGGCGGTCGAGGCAAAGCTGGTGGGGTAAAAATAGCAAAATCATTAGACGAAGTTAAAGCGTATGCCGAAGAGCTCTTAGGGAAGACCCTAGTTACACATCAGACGGGCCCGGACGGCCAAGTAATAAAACGCTTACTTATTGAAGAAGGCTGCGATATTAAAAAAGAATACTACGTGGGTCTTGTGCTTGACCGCGCCACTTCCAGAATCGTTCTGATGGCTTCTGAAGAAGGCGGAACAGAAATTGAAGAAGTTGCGGAAAAAACACCGGAAAAAATCAAAAAAGCTGTAATCGATCCGGCTGTCGGCCTCCAAGGCTATCAAGCCAGAGAAATTGCATTCGCTATTAATATTCCAAAAGAGCTTGTGGGAAAAGCTGCTAAATTTATGCTTGGACTATATAAAGCGTTTGTTGAGAAAGACTGCTCTATCGCTGAAATCAACCCGCTCGTTGTCACCGGCGACGGAAGTGTGATGGCGCTTGATGCGAAATTGAATTTCGACAGCAACGCGTTGTATAGACAAAAAGATATTATGGAATACAGAGACTTGGATGAAGAAGATCCGAAAGAAATCGAAGCGTCCAAATATGATTTAAGCTACATTTCCCTTGATGGAAATATCGGCTGTATGGTAAACGGCGCGGGACTTGCAATGTCCACAATGGATATTATCAAGCATTACGGAGGAGAACCGGCCAACTTCCTTGATGTGGGCGGCGGTGCAACCGCAGAAAAGGTCACGGAAGCATTCAAAATCATTCTTTCTGATCAAAACGTTAAAGGGATTTTTGTCAACATTTTCGGCGGCATTATGAAATGTGATGTCATCGCAGAAGGGGTTGTTGAAGCGACTAAACAAGTCGGTTTGACATTGCCGCTTGTCGTCCGTCTAGAAGGCACAAACGTGGATCTAGGGAAGAAAATCCTTAGTGAATCAGGGTTAAATATTACATCTGCGGAATCAATGGCTGACGGCGCGCAGAAAATCGTATCCTTAGTTTAAGAAAGAATGAAAGGCAGGGGACCAGATAATGAGTGTTTTTATTAATAAAGATACAAGAGTTATTGTGCAAGGGATTACAGGTTCTACCGCTTTATTTCATACGAAACAGATGCTCGAATACGGCACAAATATCGTAGGCGGTGTAACACCTGGAAAAGGCGGAACTGAAGCGGAAGGGGTTCCTGTATTTAATACAGTGGCTGACGCAGTTCAAACGACCGGCGCTAACGCGTCTGTTATATATGTGCCGGCACCGTTTGCAGCTGATGCGATTATGGAAGCGGTAGATGCGGAGCTTGATCTCGTGATCTGCATCACTGAACATATTCCGGTTTTGGATATGGTAAAGGTAAAACGCTTTATGGAAGGCAAGAAAACGAGACTGATAGGGCCGAACTGTCCTGGTGTCATCACGCCTGAAGAATGCAAAATCGGCATTATGCCTGGATATATCCATAAAAAGGGTCATGTAGGCGTTGTATCGCGCTCAGGAACATTAACATACGAAGCGGTGCACCAGCTGTCAGAAGCCGGTGTAGGACAATCTACAGCTGTTGGAATCGGCGGCGACCCTGTAAATGGAACAAACTTTATTGACGTTTTAAAAGCGTTTAACGAAGATCCTGACACACATGCTGTCATTATGATTGGCGAAATCGGCGGTACTGCCGAAGAGGAAGCGGCAGAGTGGGTAAAAGCCAACATGACAAAACCGGTAGTCGGTTTTATCGGCGGTAAAACAGCACCTCCAGGGAAGCGCATGGGACATGCCGGCGCCATTATTTCCGGCGGAAAAGGTACAGCTGATGAAAAAATCAAAACCCTTAATGCATGCGGAATCGAAGTTGCAGACACACCTTCTGTAATGGGCGAAACGTTAATTAAGGTGCTGAAAGAGAAGAACTTGTTCGAAACTTGCAAAACGCATTAATAAAGAAGGAACAGCCGTCAAGGCTGTTCTATCTTTTTTCTGTCAAAAGGAGGTCAATATATTGGATCAGGCCGCTGCCTGTTTAATGATTTGCAGAATCAATCAATTATTATCCCCATCCCTTCTATTAAAATGGTGGAAAGCCGATCCATCTATGTCGCTGACATCACCCGTGTTAGAAACTGTTACTCGCGGTAAAAGAGAGGCAGCTGCATTAAAAAACAAAATAGAAAAACATTATCCAAAGCTTCAGCGTGTACTTGCTGCTTACCATGAGCAAGGCATTATCCCCATCCCGATTTCTTCTGAGCAATATCCTTTCTGGCTGCAAACCATTTATGATCCCCCCGCCGTCCTGTTTGCAAAGGGTGATATGGCTCTTCTTTCCGAAGGGAGGAAAATTGGAATTGTAGGTACAAGAAATCCAACAGCTTATGGGATACATGTTGTCAATCACCTTACTAAAGAGCTTTGCCGCAAAGAGTGGGTGATTGTCAGCGGACTTGCGTCTGGGATAGACGGAATGTCCCACGCGGCAAGTATTAAGGCGAAGGGGCGGACAATCGGCGTCATTGCAGGGGGATTTCATCACATTTATCCCCGGGAAAACCTTCAGTTAGCAAATCACATGGCAAAACACCATATCCTTCTGTCAGAGCATCCACCTGAAACTAAACCCCAAAAATGGCATTTCCCTATGAGAAACCGCATCATCAGCGGATTAAGTGAAGGCATTATTGTTGTGCAGGGCAAAGAAAAAAGCGGTTCGCTGATTACTGCATATCAAGCACTGGAACAAGGGAGAGAAGTTTTTGCCGTACCCGGTTCATTATTTGATCCTTACGCCGGAGGTCCTATAAAACTGATTCAGCAGGGAGCTAAAGCCATATGGTCAGCAGAGGATATTTTCGAGGAGCTTCCTGAAAGAAACGTTCAATATACGGAACCCTTTTGAATTATCGTTTGACAAACGGCATTGTAATATTTAATAATAGTGAGGATTTAAAGTTGCATATTGTTTTCTATTTAAATAATGACGTTCATCATAAAGAATGAAATGTTGAAAGCCAAATAAAGACAGCAGCAAAAATAAAATTGAAATACTTGAAAAGAGAGAGAACACCTCTTGAGGGGGATGAAAATGTCTGATTATCTAGTCATCGTGGAATCGCCTGCTAAGGCGAAAACGATTGAACGTTACTTAGGTAAAAAATATAAAGTGAAAGCATCAATGGGACATGTCCGGGATCTTCCAAAAAGTCAAATGGGAGTTGACATAGAACAGAATTTCGAACCAAAATATATTACCATTCGAGGTAAAGGGCCGGTATTAAAAGAGTTGAAAACGGCTGCGAAAAAAGCTAAAAAAGTGTATCTCGCAGCCGACCCCGACAGAGAAGGGGAAGCGATTGCATGGCACTTGGCACACAGCCTTGATTTAGATCTCAATTCAGACTGCCGTGTGGTGTTTAACGAAATTACAAAAGACGCCATTAAGGAATCGTTTAAACATCCCCGCATGATCAATATGGATTTAGTGGATGCACAGCAGGCGAGACGTATTTTAGACAGGCTTGTCGGATACAAAATCAGTCCTATCCTATGGAAAAAAGTCAAGAAAGGGCTTAGCGCAGGCCGCGTTCAATCCGTTGCCCTCCGTTTGATTACTGACCGTGAAAAAGAAATTAACGACTTTAAGCCGGAGGAATATTGGACCATTGACGGTACGTTCTTAAAAGGACAGGAAACGTTCGAAGGGAGCTTTTTCGGAAAAAACGGCAAAAAACTTCCTTTAAATAGTGAAGCCGACGTAAAAGACATTCTTTCTCAGCTTAAAGGCAATAAATATACAGTTGAAAAAGTAACGAAAAAAGAACGTAAACGTAATCCGGCCTTGCCTTTTACCACTTCCACCCTGCAGCAGGAAGCGGCTCGCAAACTCAATTTCAGAGCGAAGAAAACGATGATGATCGCACAGCAATTATATGAAGGAATCGATCTTGGAAGAGAAGGAACTGTCGGTCTGATCACGTATATGAGAACGGATTCAACCCGTATTTCAAATACGGCGGTTGATGAAGCTGCTGCATTTATTGATCAGGCATACGGCAAAGAGTTCTTAGGCGGCAAACGAAAGCCTGCGAAAAAGAATGAAAGTGCCCAGGATGCCCACGAAGCCATCCGTCCGACATCAGTTCTCAGAAAACCTAGTGAATTAAAAGCAGTACTCGGCAGAGATCAGATGAGATTGTATAAATTAATTTGGGAGCGCTTTGTTGCAAGCCAAATGGCACCTGCAATTCTCGATACAATGAGTGTCGATCTGACAAACAATGGTTTGACATTTCGTGCAAATGGAAGTAAAGTCAAGTTTTCCGGGTTTATGAAGGTTTATGTTGAAGGAAAAGACGACCAAATGGAAGAAAAAAATCGGATGCTGCCTGACTTACAAGAAGGCGACACGGTATTATCAAAAGATATAGAACCGGAGCAGCATTATACCCAGCCGCCTCCGCGATATACCGAGGCACGACTCGTTAAAACTCTTGAAGAACTCGGTATCGGCCGTCCTTCCACGTATGCTCCGACGCTTGATACCATTCAGCGGCGCGGCTATGTGTCTTTGGATAATAAACGTTTTGTTCCGACTGAACTGGGGCAGATCGTTCTTGACTTGATTATGGAATTTTTCCCTGAAATCATTAACGTTGAGTTTACAGCGAAAATGGAAAAAGACCTTGATCATGTTGAAGAAGGCGATACCGAATGGGTTAAGATTATTGATAACTTCTACGCGGATTTTGAAAAACGCGTGAAAAAAGCTGAAGCGGAAATGAAAGAAGTTGAAATTGAGCCTGAGTATGCAGGGGAAGATTGTGAATTGTGCAGTTCTCCAATGGTATATAAAATGGGCCGATACGGTAAATTCTTAGCTTGCTCCAACTTTCCGGATTGCCGGAACACAAAGCCGATTGTGAAACAAATCGGCGTAAAGTGCCCGAGCTGCGGTGAAGGAAATATTGTTGAACGAAAATCGAAAAAGAAACGGGTTTTTTACGGCTGTGACCGTTATCCGGACTGTGAATTCGTTTCCTGGGACAAACCAATTGAACGAAAATGCCCGAAATGCGGAAAAATGCTCGTCGAGAAAAAACTCAAAAAAGGCATACAAGTCCAATGCGTGGAATGCGATTATAAGGAAGAACCACAGAAGTAGCGGTGAGCAGGGTCTTGCTCACCTTCTTTGTGTGTTAAAAGAAGGCCTTGAATAATAAACTAGGAGATGTGAAAGATGAACCAACAAACAGTGAATGTAATCGGAGCCGGACTCGCAGGAAGTGAAGCGGCATGGCAGCTTGCCAAACGGGGAATTCAAGTCAAATTATATGAAATGCGTCCTGTTAAACAAACCCCTGCGCACCATACAGATAAATTTGCCGAGCTTGTGTGCAGCAACTCTTTGCGCTCCAACACACTTGCTAATGCGGTCGGTGTATTAAAGGAAGAAATGCGGGCACTAGATTCAGCCATCATCGCGGCCGCTGACGAATGTTCGGTGCCTGCCGGCGGTGCTCTCGCGGTAGACCGTCATGAATTTGCCGCAAGCGTGACAAATCGGGTAAAAAACCATCCAAACGTAACCGTTATGAATGAAGAAGTGACGGAAATTCCAGAAGGTCCTACCGTTATTGCCACGGGACCGTTAACGTCTGAATCGCTGTCTGCCCAGCTAAAGGAGCTGACTGGAGAAGACTATTTATATTTTTATGACGCAGCGGCGCCAATTGTAGAAAAAGACAGCCTTGATATGGATAAAGTGTACTTGAAATCCCGTTATGATAAAGGTGAAGCGGCGTATTTGAACTGCCCGATGACAGAAGAAGAGTTTGACCGTTTTCATGAAGCATTAACATCAGCAGAAACAGTCCCTTTAAAAGAATTTGAAAAAGAGATTTTCTTTGAAGGCTGCATGCCGATTGAAGTCATGGCAAAACGGGGAAAGAAAACAATGCTTTTCGGACCGATGAAGCCGGTTGGATTAGAGCATCCTGAGACAGGAAAACGTCCTTATGCTGTCGTCCAGCTCAGACAGGATGATGCTGCGGGAACACTCTATAATATTGTAGGATTCCAGACTCATTTAAAATGGGGAGACCAAAAAGAAGTTCTCAAATTGATTCCGGGGTTAGAAAATGTAGAAATCGTCAGATACGGCGTGATGCACAGAAACACATTCATTAACTCTCCAAGCCTGTTAAAGCCGACTTATCAATTTAAAAACCGCAGTGATTTGTTCTTTGCAGGCCAAATGACGGGAGTAGAAGGATACGTGGAATCAGCTGCATCAGGACTCATAGCAGGCATTAATGCGGCTAAACTTGTACTAGGAGAAGAGCTTGTCACTTTCCCTCAGGAAACAGCGATAGGCAGTATGGCTCACTATATTACAACAACAAACCAGAAGAACTTCCAGCCGATGAATGCAAACTTTGGGCTTTTAAAAGAATTGCCTGTTAAAATTAAAAATAAAAAAGAGCGGAATGAACAATACGCGAACCGTGCGATTGAGACAATTCAAACAATTTTGAAAACAATATAGGTATTGATTGCAACCTGAACGCGATTTGTGATACCATTTAAAAGCCCTTTCTGGGGAGGTTTAGGTATGGATAATGTTAAGAATTTCGTAAAGTTATTCGTAGAATATTTACAAATTGAAAAAAATTATTCACAATATACTATTGTGAATTATGTGGATTCAATTGAAGAATTCGAGACTTTTCTGCGCGTTCAAGGTATAAATGGATTTGAAGAAGCTGCATATCAGGATACTAGGATTTTTTTGACGGAAGCCTATGAAAAAGGTTTATCGAGAAGAACGATAAGCAAAAAGATATCTGCATTAAGAAGCTTTTATAAGTTTCTGATGCGGGAAAAGCTTGTTGAAGAAAATCCGTTTCAGCTTGTTCATCTGCCGAAACAAGAAAAACGGATACCGAAGTTTCTATATCAAAAAGAGCTTGAGGAGCTGTTTGAAGTTTCAGATATAAGCCAGCCGGCCGGAATGAGGGATCAAGCGCTGTTAGAGCTTCTCTATGCCACCGGAATGAGGGTCAGTGAATGCTGTTCCATAACTGTTAACGATGTTGATTTATTTATGGACACTGTGCTTGTTCACGGCAAAGGCAAGAAGCAGCGCTATATCCCCTTTGGGTCTTACGCCCGCGAAGCGTTGAAGGTATATATGAATAGCGGAAGACAGTGCTTGCTGATGAAAGCAAAAGAACCTCATGATCTATTATTCGTGAATCAAAGAGGCGGACCGCTTACAGCCCGAGGTATCAGACATATTTTAAGCGGGCTTGTTCAAAAAGCGTCCGGCACTTTACATATCCATCCGCATATGCTTCGACATACGTTCGCCACTCATCTGTTAAACGAAGGAGCAGATTTGAGAAGTGTTCAAGAATTGCTCGGACATTCCAATCTGTCTTCGACACAGATATATACGCACGTTTCGAAGGAAATGTTGAGAAACACATATATGTCTCACCATCCAAGAGCTTTTAAGAAAAATTAAAGGAGGCCCTTTATGTCATCTTTTCATGCGACCACAATATTTGCCGTGCAGCATAAGGGACGAAGTGCTATGTCCGGAGACGGCCAAGTGACATTTGGTCAGGCTGTTGTCATGAAACACACTGCACGAAAAGTGAGAAAACTGTTTAACGGTAAGGTTCTTGCTGGGTTTGCGGGATCTGTTGCAGACGCTTTCACTTTATTCGAAAAGTTTGAAGCTAAGCTTGAAGAGTACAACGGCAACTTAAAACGAGCCGCTGTTGAGCTTGCTAAAGAATGGCGCAGCGATAAAGTGCTTAGAAAGCTTGAAGCCATGTTAATCGTTATGAATCAAGATACTTTGCTTCTCGTATCGGGAACAGGCGAGGTAATCGAACCAGATGACGGCATTCTCGCGATTGGATCAGGAGGCAATTACGCTTTGGCGGCCGGAAGAGCTTTGAAAAAACATGCCGGTGAAAGCATGTCTGCAAGTGAGATTGCTAGAGCCGCGTTAGAAACAGCGGGCGAAATTTGTGTTTACACGAACGATCAAATCATACTGGAAGAACTTGAATAGAAAGGACTTGAGGCGCATGGAAAAAAAACCATTAACACCAAGACAGATTGTAGATCGGTTAGACCAATATATTGTCGGTCAGCAAAACGCGAAAAAAGCTGTCGCCGTGGCATTAAGAAACCGCTATAGAAGAAGTCTTCTAGATGAAAAACTGAAGGATGAGGTCGTTCCGAAAAACATTTTAATGATGGGGCCTACCGGCGTTGGGAAAACTGAAATTGCCAGACGAATCGCCAAGCTCTCAGGTGCGCCATTTATCAAAATTGAAGCAACAAAATTTACTGAAGTCGGCTACGTAGGCAGAGATGTTGAATCAATGGTCAGAGACCTTGTGGAGACTTCTGTTCGGCTTATAAAAGAAGAGAAAATCAATGAAGTAAAAGAGCAGGCTGAAGAAAATGCAAATAAACGCATTGTTCATCTGTTAGTTCCTGGGAAGAAAAAACAATCAGGCGTTAAAAATCCTTTTGAAATGTTGTTTGGCGGCAGCCAGCCGAGTGGCGAAGATGAGGCGGAGAGCCAGGAAGAAGCAAACATTGAAGAAAAAAGAAAACGCATGGAGCATCAGCTGGCTTTAGGAGAGCTCGAAGACCACTATGTAACAGTAGAAGTCGAAGAGCAGCAGCCTTCTATGTTCGACATGCTGCAGGGCTCTGGTATGGAGCAGATGGGCATGAATATGCAGGACGCACTGAGTGGATTAATGCCAAAGAAAAAGAAACGGCGTAAAATGACAGTCAGAGAAGCTAGAAAAGTTCTGACGAATGAAGAAGCAAGTAAACTCATCGATATGGATGAAGTCGGCCAGGAAGCTGTTCAGAGAGCAGAAGAGAACGGAATTATCTTTATCGACGAGATTGATAAAATTGCAAAAAACGGCGGCGCGTCATCCTCTGCCGATGTATCAAGAGAAGGCGTTCAGCGGGATATCCTTCCAATCGTTGAGGGTTCAACCGTTGTCACTAAATATGGTTCGGTAAAAACAGACCATGTGTTATTTATTGCAGCAGGAGCGTTTCATATGGCCAAACCATCTGATTTGATTCCTGAACTGCAGGGGCGTTTCCCGATTCGTGTAGAACTGAGCAAACTCACGGTAGACGACTTCGTGAGAATTTTGGTTGAGCCGGATAATGCGCTGCTGAAACAATATCAGGCATTATTGCAGACGGAAGGTATATCTCTTGAATTTTCTGACGAAGCTATTCGTAAGATTGCAGAAGTTGCTTATCATGTGAACCAGGACACAGATAATATCGGTGCGAGACGCCTTCATACAATACTTGAACGTCTATTAGAAGATCTATCGTTTGAAGCTCCTGATGTCACAATGGAGAAAATAACGATTACACCACAGTATGTCGAAGAAAAGCTAGGAACGATAGCCAAAAATAAAGATTTAAGTCAATTTATATTGTGAAAAATTTAATATGAGGAATATTTAGGAGGATTATTTATCATGGCTTTATTACAAAAAACAAGAATTATTAACTCCATGCTGCAAGCTGCGGCAGGGAAACCGGTGAACTTCAAGGAAATGGCGGAGACGCTGCGGGACGTAATTGATTCCAATATTTTCGTTGTAAGCCGCAGAGGCAAACTCCTTGGATATTCTATTAACCAGCAAATTGAAAATGACCGCATGAAAAAAATGCTTGAGGATCGTCAATTCCCTGAAGAATATACGAAAAATCTGTTTAACGTTCCTGAAACATCTTCTAACTTGGACATTAACAGTGAATATACTGCTTTTCCTGTTGAGAACAGAGACCTGTTCCAAGCTGGTTTAACAACAATTGTACCAATCATCGGAGGCGGAGAAAGATTAGGGACACTCATTCTTTCACGTTTACAGGATCAATTTCATGACGATGATTTAATTCTCGCTGAATACGGTGCTACAGTTGTCGGAATGGAAATCTTGCGAGAAAAAGCAGAAGAAATCGAAGAGGAAGCAAGAAGTAAAGCTGTCGTACAAATGGCTATCAGCTCGCTTTCTTACAGTGAGCTTGAAGCAATTGAGCACATTTTTGAAGAGCTTGACGGAAACGAAGGCCTTCTCGTTGCAAGTAAAATCGCAGACCGCGTCGGCATTACCCGTTCTGTTATTGTGAACGCACTCAGAAAGCTGGAAAGCGCTGGTGTCATCGAGTCAAGATCATTAGGAATGAAAGGTACTTATATCAAAGTGCTTAACAACAAATTCCTAATTGAATTAGAAAATCTCAAATCTCATTAATCACCGAAAGAACCTCTTTTAAAGGGGTTCTTTTTTATGCTCAAATAAAGGAAATTGATAAGCTTTATTTCCTGGGTTGAAAGTCTTTCTTTGTAATATTTTTAATAAATCTTACATTTTTCATTAAAAAGACTCAAAAATAACGAAAAAAATGTCGAAAAAACAGAAATTCCGCTATTTTCAGGCTTATATCAAGGCGGAAAACATAGTTCAAATAATCTAGGACTATATACCTAGTTATAAAATAGATAATTGTGAGGACATTTTTTTACACGAACTTCATAGACTTTATGCCTGTTATTTCTTACAATAAGCATATAGTTTTACAATTCTCGACAAGGATATTGAGGGTGAAAAAAACTGAAATGGAGGTAAGTGGATTTGAGCTTATTTTCTGGAACGATACAAAATCTTGAAAATGCCTTGGGCAGAGCGAATATTAAGCAAAAAGTCATAACTAATAATATCGCCAATATAGATACACCGAACTATAAGGCGAAAAAAGTCTCTTTCCAAAATTTATTAAATCAAGAATCCTCGCGTCTCGAAGCGACAAAAACAGACTATCGTCATGTTGATTTTTCTGATACTGATTCGAATTATTCAATTGTAACGAGTACGAATACATCGTATCAGCAAAACGGAAACAATGTTGACGTCGACAAAGAGATGACAGAATTGGCGCAAAATCAAATCAACTATCAAGCTTTAGTTGAAAGAATGAACGGTAAATTTAATTCGCTGAAAGCCGTATTAACAGGAGGGAAATAATGACAGCTTTTCATAGCTTAAATGTTTCAGCATCAGCTTTAACAGCTCAGCGTGTCAGAATGGACGTTGTATCGTCTAACTTGGCTAATATGGATACGACTAGAGCTAAGCAGGTGGACGGAGAGTGGGTGCCTTACAGAAGAAAAATGGTTTCTCTTCAGTCAAAAGGTGAATCGTTCTCTTCAATTCTCAATTCTAAAATGAGCGGAAGCGGCAATGCCGGAAACGGTGTAAAGGTTTCTAAAATCGCGGAAGATGATTCAGATTTTAATCTTGTCTATGATCCGGCAAACCCAGATGCAAACGCTGAAGGATATGTACAAAAGCCTAATGTTGACCCGTTGAAAGAAATGGTTGACCTTGTCAGCAGCACAAGATCATACGAGGCGAATGTCACAGCAATGAATGCCACAAAGGGAATGCTGATGAAGGCGTTAGAAATCGGAAGGTAAGGTGAACGAATGTGATTAATGCAATTTCTCCTTTTCAGGTTCAAAATACTCAAAACACTCAAAATGCAACAAATCAAGTAAACAATAGCCAAAAAACAGATTCTTCAAATCAAACAAGCTTTTCGGAGCTTTTAAAAAACTCTATTAGTTCGTTAAATGAGTCCCAAGTAGCTTCTGACAACATGACTAATGCCTTGGCTGCAGGAAAAGATGTAAATCTTGATGAGGTCATGATCGCCGCTCAAAAAGGAAGCGTCTCTCTAACTGCTGCAACAGAGTTCCGCAATAAAGCTGTGGAAGCCTATCAGGAGATTATGAGAATGCAAATGTAGAGGGTCTTACGATTAAGAGAAAGAGTGGAATGACCGGGGGTTAACATGAATCGTACTCTAATGCAAATGAAAAACAAAACGAGTGAGTTTTGGAAAAACAGATCTAAATTACAAAAGATTTTAATGATTAGTGCTTTAGCGGCAATTATTATTATTGGAATTATTATCAGTGTTTTTGCTTCCAGTTCAAAAATGGCGCCGCTGTACAAAGATTTATCTGCTGAAGAAGCAGGGCATATCAAAGAAGAACTTGATGCGAAAAAAGTGCCAAACGAACTTTCAAACGGCGGAACAGTGATAAGTGTTCCGGAGGATCAGGTTGATTCATTGAAAGTGCAGCTGGCTGCAGAAGGACTTCCTAAAACCGGATCAATTGATTATTCATTTTTTGGGCAGAATGCCGGCTTTGGTTTGACAGACAATGAGTTTGATATGGTCAAAGTGAAAGCAACACAGACAGAACTGTCGAATTTGATCAATGAAATGGACGGTATTAAAAATTCCAAAGTAATGATTAACCTCCCGAAAGACGCTGTGTTTGTCGGTGAGGAGCAATCTGCAGCATCCGCATCAATCGTCCTGCAGGTACAACCGGGCTATACCCTTGAACAAAGCCAGGTTAACGGACTGTATCATCTAGTATCGAAAAGTGTGCCGAACCTAAAAGAAGATAATATCGTCATTATGGACCAAAATTCTACATACTACGATAAATCAGACAGCGATGCAGGGTCCTACGCGGATAGTTATTCTTCACAGCAAGGGATTAAATCTCAAGTCGAAAAAGACGTTCAAAAACATGTTCAGACACTGCTCGGTACGATGATGGGACAAGATAAAGTCGTTGTTTCCGTTACAGCAGACATTGATTTCACAAAAGAAAATCGCACAGAAGACCTTGTCGAACCTGTAGATAAAGAAAACATGGCAGGCATTGCAGTCAGCGCGGAAAAGGTATCTGAAACATATCAGGGTGACGGTGCAGCCAATGGCGGAATCGCCGGAACAGGCGACGATGATGTAACAAATTACGAAGCTGACGGGGAAAATACCGAAGGCGGAGGTTATGAAAAAAGCAGCGAAAAAATCAACTATGAGGTTAACCGGATTCATAAAGAAATCGCAGAGAGCCCTTATAAAGTCAGAGATTTGGGAATCCAAGTGATGGTGGAGCCGCCGGACGCAAAAAATATCGAGTCGCTTTCAGCTGAAAGACAAGAAGATATTCAAAAAATACTTTCAACTGTAGTCAGAACTTCTATTGATAAGGATGCACAAGACCAGGAGCTTACCGACGAGGACATCAATAATAAAATTGTCTTATCCGTCCAGCCTTTTGATGGCAAAGTAAATATGGACGCTGATACAGAAGAAGCCTTAGGTGTGCCGATTTGGGTTTATATTGCAGGAGGTATTTTGATTGCTGCCATCATCATTCTCATTATTATGCTGGTTAGAAAGAAACGGACGCAAGAGGATGAATTTGAGGAATATGAGTATGAGGTTCCTCAAGAACCGATCAATCTGCCTGATATCAATGAAGAGGAAAATGAAACAGCGGAAACAGTCAGACGAAAACAGCTTGAAAAGATGGCGAAAGACAAGCCGGAAGATTTTGCAAAACTGCTGAGAAGCTGGCTGGCCGAGGATTAGGAGGAATTAGAAATGGCGAGACGTGATCAAGATAAGCTTACAGGAAAACAAAAAGCAGCCATTCTCATGATTTCCTTGGGGTTAGATGTGTCAGCTTCTGTATATAAGCACTTAACCGATGAAGAAATTGAAAGGCTTACCCTGGAGATATCAGGGGTTCGAAGTGTCGATCATCAAAAAAAGGATGAAATTATAGAAGAATTTCATAATATAGCCATTGCGCAAGATTATATTTCTCAAGGCGGCCTAAGCTATGCGAGACAAGTTCTTGAGAAGGCGCTTGGAGAGAATAAGGCGGAAAACATTCTAAACAGGCTGACTTCTTCTTTGCAGGTTAAACCATTTGATTTTGCCAGAAAAGCGGAGCCTGAACAAATTTTAAATTTTATACAGCAAGAGCATCCTCAGACGATGGCTTTAATTTTGTCTTATTTAGACCCTGTTCAATCCGGGCAAATTTTATCCGAGCTGAATCCCGAAGTACAGGCTGAGGTCGCCAGAAGAATCGCAGTTATGGACAGAACGTCACCTGAAATTATTAATGAGGTAGAACGGATTCTGGAACAAAAATTATCTTCTGCATTTACTCAGGATTATACACAAACAGGCGGAATTGAAGCTGTTGTGGAAGTGTTAAACGGGGTAGACAGAGGAACAGAGAAGACGATCTTGGATTCATTGGAAATTCAGGATCCCGATCTTGCTGAAGAAATTAAAAAGCGGATGTTTGTCTTTGAAGATATTGTTACACTTGATAACCGCGCAATTCAGAGGGTCATCCGCGATGTTGAAAACGACGATCTGCTCCTTTCATTAAAGGTTGCAAGCGAAGAAGTCAAAGAAATTGTATTCAACAATATGTCACAGCGTATGGTTGAAACCTTCAAAGAAGAAATGGAATTTATGGGACCTGTACGCTTGAAAGATGTAGAAGAAGCTCAGTCTAGAATTGTAAGCATCGTCAGAAAGCTTGAAGAAGCCGGTGAAATTGTGATAGCAAGAGGCGGAGGGGACGATATTATTGTCTAATATCATTAAACAAGAATCATCTTTTTCTCCACAAAAGGATAGAAGAAAACTCTCTATACAAGAGGTGCACATTGATCATTCTCACCTTTTGCAGGCTGAAGAGAACCCAGAAGCGCTTATGGCGCGGGTGAAAGAGGAAGCTGACCGGATTTCTGAGCAGGCCAACAGCCATATAGAAAATATTCGCCGTCAAATTGAACAGGAAAAAAATGATTGGGCGGCTGAAAAACAGAAGCTGATCGAGGAAGCAAAAGCCGAGGGCTTTGAACAAGGTATGGCATTGGGCAGAACTGAAGCGCTTGAACAGTATGCCGAGCTGATCGGCCAAGCGAACAGCATAACTGGAATGTCCAGAAAAGCTGTTGAGGATAAGCTTGAAGACGCTTCAGAAGAAATCGTCGAGCTTGCCGTTGCACTAGCTGGAAAAGTGTGGCGGCAAAAATCTGATGATAAAGAGGCATTTCTCCTGCTTGTGAAACAGGTCGTAAACGAAGTAAGGGAATATGACGATATATCAATATATGTGGATCCGTATTACTATGAGACTGTTTTTCAGCAAAAAGATGAAATCATGCAGCTTCTTTATAAAGAATGCCGGCTTGGCATATATGCTGATGAAAAAGCTCAAAAAGGATCATGTTATATAGAAACTCCTTTTGGCAGAGTAGATGCGAGTGTTGACACTCAATTAATGCAATTGAAAGATAAACTTCTGACAGCGCTGGAAGCGGGTGCAGCTGAATGAAGACACAGAGTCTGATAGATTGTATTGAAATGACGGACTCGTATAAACGGTATGGAAAAGTCAAACGGGTGATCGGCCTGATGATTGAATCAAAAGGGCCTGCAAGCTCAATTGGAGACGTGTGCCTTATTTACGCAAAAGGGCAATCAGGTACAGTTATTAAAGCTGAGGTTGTCGGTTTCCAGGAAGAGAATATTTTGCTTATGCCTTATTTAGAGGCTGCAAGCATTGCGCCCGGCAGTATTGTAGAAGCCACTGGTGAATCTCTTCGGGTTAAAGTCGGAGCCGGACTGATCGGACAAGTCATCGATGCTTTTGGCGAGCCGCTTGATGGAAAACTTCTGCCGAAAGGGCTTTCGCCTGTATCGACAGAGCAATCACCGCCCAATCCGATGAAACGGCCGCCTATTCGAGAAAAGATGGGTGTCGGAGTCAGGTCGATTGACAGCTTGCTGACAGTCGGTAAAGGCCAGCGAATTGGTATTTTTGCAGGAAGCGGTGTCGGAAAAAGCACATTAATGGGGATGATCGCCAAGCAGACAGAGGCTGACTTAAATGTCATTGCACTTGTCGGAGAACGCGGGCGAGAGGTTCGGGAATTTATTGAAAAAGATCTTGGGAAAGAGGGGCTGAAACGATCGATTGTCGTCGTTGCCACCTCAGATCAGCCGGCATTAATGAGATTAAAAGCGGCATATACAGCGACGGCAATTGCCGAGTATTTCCGTGATAAAGGCCAAAATGTCATGTTTATGATGGATTCAGTCACAAGGGTGGCAATGGCCCAGCGTGAGATTGGACTGGCTGCCGGCGAGCCGCCGACAACAAAGGGTTATACACCTTCTGTGTTCGCTATTTTACCACGTTTATTAGAACGAACAGGTGCAAATGAGCACGGAACCATTACGGCGTTTTACACAGTATTGGTAGATGGTGATGACATGAATGAGCCGATTGCTGACACTGTTCGCGGGATTTTAGACGGACATATCGTGTTGGACAGGGCGCTTGCCAATAAAGGCCAGTTTCCTGCAGTTAATGTACTAAAAAGCATCAGCAGGGTGATGTCTAACATATCGACAAGGCAACACCTGAGTGCAGCTAATAAATTCCGTGAGCTTTTATCAACTTATCAAAATTCGGAAGATCTCATTAATATCGGAGCTTACAAAAGAGGATCCTCTAGAGAAATCGATGAAGCAATACAATTTTATCCGCAGCTTATTCAATTTTTAAAACAGGGAACAGACGAATCGGCATTATTGGAAGAGAGCATTGCTGCATTAACTAGTTTGACAGGAAATGAGGAATAAACGTGGCCTATCAATTTAGATTCCAAAAGCTGCTGGAACTAAAAGAAAATGAGAAAGATCAATCCTTATCTGAGTATCAGCAATCAGTTTCTGAATTTGAAAATGTTGCTGAAAAATTATATGAGAATATGAGCAAAAAGGAATTGCTTGAACAAAATAAGGAAGAGAAATTGAAAAGCGGTATGAGTGTACAAGAAATGAGGCATTATCAGCAATTTGTGTCAAATCTTGACAACACAATTTATCATTATCAAAAGCTTGTCATTATGAAACGAAATCAGATGAATCAAAAACAAGAAATTTTGACAGAGAAAAATATTGAAGTAAAAAAGTTTGAAAAAATGCGTGAAAAACAGTTTAAAATGTTTGCTCTTGAAGACAAAGCTGCAGAGATGAAAGAAATGGACGACATTTCAATCAAGCAGTTTATGATTCAAGGCCATTAGGGGCGAATGTAATGTCAGGCAAAAAGAAAGAATCAGGTAAGTTCCGTTCGGTTTTGCTTATCATTATCCTTCCGCTGATGTTTCTTCTAATCGCAGGGGGAATTGTTCTTTGGGCGGCTGGTGTCAATGTCTTAAAGCCGATACAGGAGGCTGCGGCAAAAACGCCGATTCTTAAAGAATGGGTTCCTGAAACCGAAAATAAAAAAGACACAGCATCAAGTAAGGATAGCAGTAATACGGCAGCTCTGGAAAAGACCATTAAGGATCAAAAAAGTGAAATCAGTATATTGAATAAAGATTTAGAAACGAGTAAATCTGAAATCGACAGGCTCAACCAAAAGATTCGTTCTCTTGAAAAGACGGCGGAGGATCAAAAGAAGTCTTCAGAAGATCATACTAAAGAAACATCAGGTTCGAATTCTTCTTCTGAGGATGACAAAGTGATCAGTGTATATAAGAGCATGGACAGCGGAAAGGCTGCTAAAATTATTGCCCAATTAAATGAGCAGGAAGCGCTGAAAATATTGAATGGCCTAAGCAAAAAGCAGCTTGCCGACATATTGGCGAAAATGACTCCTGAGCAAGCGGCAACCTATACAGAAAAAATTGCTGCCAGTCAAGAATAGGGGGAATTAAAGGTGAAGCTGCTTGAATTGGCGGGACCTTTGCTGCAAACTACAGCGGGTACTGCGGCTAAAACCATAAAAAGTAGCCAGGGAGTTTTTCAAAACTGGCTTATGTCTGAGGCGAGTTTGAATGAAATCTCAGAACAAGGGAAGGATGCTCCTAATTCCGGAGACCAGCTAGCAGATGCCCTTAAAAAGATCAGTGATTGGCTAAAAGCAAGTCCTGAAGATCAAGACAAACATAAAGCGGAACTTCTGCAAACATTAAGCAAACTAACAGGGAAACAGTTGGATGAAACGGCTCAGCAATTGTTGCAGAATCTGTTGCAAGCGGTTGAATCAAAAATGTCCGGCGGAACGGATCAATTGCTCGCAGAATTAGAAAAAATGATCTCAGAAGGTAAAACGGCTCTGGCTGACAATGATCCTGCTGCTGACAGTAATGGAGAACTGAATGTTGATACAGAGCAATCGAATCAGGATAATGAAGTATCTGAGGATGATAAAGAACTTGCCCTTATTCAGATGTTCATTAGCCAACTGCTAGAAGGGAATAAGCTGACTGAACGCGGGAATGGAAATGACGCTCATGTCATTTACCAGAATGGAGAACAATTTCTTTCTGCGTTAGAAAAAAAGGGCGTATCTCAACAGCTCATTCAGGATCTTAAACAGCAAATATTCACTAAAGATGAGTCGGGTTCAAAACTTTATTCGATGACAGCGTCAGAGCTGAAAAGTTTTCAAAGTTTAATGGAGCAAATGTCTATGCTTCCTCAAAAAGGGACTAAAGAATGGAATTTAGCTGAAAGCCAGCTGAAAGCTTTCTTGTTATCGAAATCATCCGAATCATCGCAAGACTTTGGAAAGCGTGTCCTCACACCGCTCTCACAGAATTCATTCAGCAAAAGCGCGTCGGATGCTTCTGGAAGTATTCAGCCCGTAGATAGTAAATCAGGACTCCAAATGCTTTTTTCAGGGTACAGGAACACTGGGGCAGTTCAACCACTCGATCTGCAGCAGCTCTCATCTGATTTACCAACTGCCGAGACAAAAACGGCGGCTGATCAAGTTATCAATGCGTGGAAGCAGATGAAATATACGCCATTCGGCAGATCAACGGGAAGTTTCACCATTCGGCTGAATCCTGAACATTTAGGATTTGTCACAATCAAGCTGACAAATGAAAATGGGATGTTTCAGAGTAAAATTATTGCATCGAGTCAATCAGCAAAAGAACTGCTAGAACAGCATCTTCCTCAGCTGAAGCAATCACTGCCGAATATGGCCGTCCAAATTGACCGTTTTACTCTCCCGGTTCAAAGCGGGGACCAGCCGATATACGGCCAGCTTGCTGATGAACAGAGACAGCAGCAAGAGGGGCAGAAACAGCAAAGACAGAAAAAGGAATCAAATGATTTCGGCGATCTGCTCGATGAACTGTCGATGGTTGAAATGGAGGAAGAAGAATGACATCTATCAGTTCAGAATATAAACTGCCTGAAAAAACAAGCACCGTGTCAACTAACAATAGCAGCTTGGGGAAAGATGAATTCTTAAAAATATTAATGGCCCAAGTCCAAAACCAAGATCCGCTCAACCCGGTTGATGACAAAGAATTTATCAGCCAGATGGCGACTTTTTCAAGCTTGGAGCAAATGGTGAATTTAAATACCACAATGGCTCAATTCGTCGAAAAACAAGATCCGTTTACAACGTACCTTGATTGGATGGGCAAAGAAGTTTCTTGGACTGCTGACGGAGGTGCAACAGAAAAAACAGGCACAGTAAACTCAGTAAAACAGTCAAAAGGAAAATATTATCTCGTTCTTAATGATGGTACTGAAATCAGCCCGTCTAATGTGCTGACTGTCGCACAGTCTTCTAAATAAAAAAATCTGGGGGAATACATTATGTTACGTTCACTTTATTCTGGAATCAGCGGTATGAAAAACTTTCAAACAAAGCTTGACGTTATCGGCAACAACATCGCCAACGTGAATACAGTAGGATTCAAAAAGAGCCGTGTTACCTTTAAAGATATGGTAAGCCAAACGATTGCCGGCGGTTCTGCGGCTGGAGGAGCAATTGGAGGTACGAACTCTAAGCAGATCGGTTTAGGTTCATCATCTGGCACAATTGATACAATTCATTCAACAAGCGCAACACAAAGCACAGGAAGAACACTTGATTTAGCGATTGACGGTGACGGGTACTTTCAAATTGATTCAGGTGACGGAACAGTTTATACACGTGCAGGAAACTTCTATTTAGATAATACTGGAACACTTGTTACCGGTGATGGCTACCATGTGTTAAATATGACTGGGGGAACGATTCAGATCCCTCTTGATGCACAAAGCTTCAGTATTGGCTCTGATGGTAACGTATCAATCGTTGATGCGGGCGGCCAAACACAAGACGGCGGACAAATCGGGGTTGTTACTTTTGCAAACAGCGACGGTTTAGATAAAATCGGCAACAACTTATACCGTGAATCTTTAAACTCTGGAGCGGCAAGTGCAGCCAACCAGCCTGGTGACGGCGGTACAGGTTCCCTTAAATCAGGGTTTCTCGAAATGTCTAACGTTGATTTAACTGACGAATTTACTGAAATGATTGTTGCCCAGCGCGGATTCCAATCAAACTCAAAAATTATTACAACATCAGATGAAATCCTTCAAGAACTGGTTAACCTTAAACGTTAAGGAGGGAGGGGAGGCGATAATCGCTTCTCCGCTGTTTTATGATTAAAGTAACTCGTTTGAATGGGCAGCCCTTTACACTGAATGCGCTGTTTATTGAACAGATTGAATGCTTTCCGGATACTACAATTACTCTTTCAAATGGTAAGAAGTTTGTAGTAAAAGAAGATGAAGAAGCTGTTCTGGAAAAGATCGCAACTTTCTACCGGAAAATACAAATATTTTCAATGGATCAAGGAATAGAGGAACCGGAATGAAGAAAAATTTAATGATCATTTTACTAATGATTCTTATCGTAATAGGTGCTCTTGGGGCGGCGGCTTATTTTGTTCTAGGCAGTGAGTCCGAAAAAAGTGAAACGGAAAAAAGCATTGATGAAATCGTTGCATCTTCTGTTGATGTAGAAGAGATCACAACAAATTTAAAGTCTGATAACATTATCCGTCTTGCTATTAAACTTGAGACCGACTCTGATAAATCAAAAGAAGAACTTGAAAAACGTGATTTCCAAGTGAAGGACGCTGTAATATCACTGCTGGCTGATACCAATGCTAATGCGATTGAGGGAGACAAGGGAAAAGAAGCCTTTAAGAAGGAACTAAAAGATAAAATAAATAGCTACCTCCAAGAAGGAAAAGTAGAAAAAGTGTATATTACCTCCTTTAATCTGCAATAAACAATCATTTGACAGAATACGGAGGTGAGGAAAATGTCAGGAGAAGTTCTCTCCCAAAATGAAATAGATGCACTGCTTTCTGCAATATCAACTGGTGAAATGGACGCTGAAGAGCTGAAAAAAGAAGAAAAAGAGAAGAAAGTGAAGGTTTATGATTTCAAACGTGCGCTGCGGTTTTCTAAGGATCAGATCCGCAGTTTAACGAGAATTCATGACAATTTTGCAAGACTTCTAACGACTCACTTTTCTGCTCAGCTCAGAACCTATATTCACATATCTGTCAGCTCAGTTGACCAGGTCCCGTATGAGGAATTTATCAGGTCAATACCGAACATGACGATTCTGAATCTGTTTGATGTCCATCCGATGGAAGGCAGAATTATGATGGAGGTTAATCCGACAATTGCTTATACGATGATGGATCGGGTAATGGGCGGTATTGGAATCAGTCATAATAAGGTTGACAGCTTGACAGAAATTGAAACAAAAATCATTTCTAATTTATTTGAAAATGCACTGGGAAATTATAAAGAAGCTTGGCAGTCAATTGCTGATATTGAACCGGAAATGACTGAGTTTGAAGTGAATCCGCAATTCGTTCAAATGGTATCTCCTAATGAAACGGTCGTGGTCATCTCGCTCAATACCCAAATCGGTGAAATCAGCGGTGTTATTAATCTTTGTATCCCGCATATTGTCCTCGAGCCGCTCATACCGAAGCTTTCGGTCCACTATTGGATGCAATCAGATAGAAATGAGCCGAAGCCTGAGGAAACAAAGTCGCTTGAAAAACGTATCATGACAGCACAAATACCTGTCGTGGCCGAGCTTGGCACATCTGAACTGACAATAGAAGAGTTTTTAAGTTTAGAAGTCGGAGACTGCATAACTTTGGACAAATCAGTCACGGATCCTCTTACTGTATTGGTCGGAGATAAGCCGAAATTTTTAGGACAAGCCGGCCGGGTGAATCGAAAACAGGCAGTGCAAATTTTAGATCACGACATAAGAGGTGAACAAGATGGAGAATAATAGATTATCTCAAGATGAGATTGACGCGCTTCTTAACGGCACTGGCGGTACGCCGGATGAGCCAGAGGTTCCGGAAGTACATGACTTATCGGACATGGAGCGTGATGCGATCGGTGAAATCGGAAATATTTCATTCGGCAGTTCTGCGACAGCCCTGTCAACGCTTTTAAATCAAAAGGTCGATATTACGACTCCTAGCGTAGCTGTCATTCCTAAAAGCAAAATCAGCGATGCGTTTCCTGAACCGTATGTAGCTATTGAAGTGAATTATACGGAAGGCTTCAGCGGCAGCAACTTGCTGGTCGTGGAACAAAATGACGCGGCAATCATAGCTGATTTAATGATTGGGGGAGACGGAAAAGGCGCGGACCCTTCTCTAGGTGAAATCCATTTAAGTGCGGTTCAAGAAGCGATGAACCAAATGATGGGGTCGGCAGCCACATCAATGTCTACTGTATTCAGTAAAAAAATTGATATTTCACCGCCTCGGGTTGAATTGCTCGATGTCACTGAAGAAAAGGGAACAGACCGTATTCCTGATGATGAAATGCTGGTGAAAGTTTCTTTCAACTTAAAGGTGGGAGATTTAATAGACTCCAGCATTATGCAGCTTTACCCACTGACATTTGCGAAAGATTTAATTTCAAATCTTATGAACACAGAAAGTGCAGAGGAAGAAACAACGCCGCAGCCTGATGTTACATATGAGCAGCCGAAAGCGCCTGTGACGCCAGAGCCGCGTAGGGAACCACAGCAACAGCCGCCAAAAAGGCAGGGAACACAAAAAAAAGCAGCACCAGTTCAGGTTTCACCGGTGGAATTTTCCGCATTTGATCCCAATGAGGCTTCTCAAGCCCCTATAAACAACTTGGATATGCTTTTGGATATTCCGCTTTCGATCACTGTTGAGCTTGGCAGAACGAAGAGAAGCGTAAAAGAGATTTTGGAGCTTTCTGCCGGAAGTATTATTGAGCTTGATAAGTTAGCCGGTGAGCCGGTAGATATTTTAGTGAATCGGCGAATCGTTGCCAAAGGCGAAGTCGTTGTTATTGAAGAAAACTTCGGAGTAAGAGTCACTGACATTTTAAGCCAAGCAGAGCGCATTAATAATTTAAAATAACGAAACACAAGGAGAGAAATAGATTATGGCACACAGAATTTTAATTGTAGATGACGCAGCATTTATGCGAATGATGATTAAAGATATTTTGGTGAAAAACGGTTTTGAAGTAGTAGCGGAAGCTGAAAATGGAGCACAAGCAGTAGAAAAATATAAAGAGCATTCTCCTGATCTTGTTACCATGGATATCACGATGCCGGAAATGGATGGCATAACAGCATTAAAAGAAATTAAACAAATTGATGCACAGGCAAGAATCATTATGTGTTCTGCTATGGGACAACAATCAATGGTTATCGATGCCATTCAGGCCGGCGCCAAGGATTTTATCGTAAAACCTTTCCAGGCAGACCGTGTGCTTGAAGCAATCAACAAAACATTAAGTTAAAGGGTGTACGGCTGTTGAAAAAGAGTCAATATTTCATCGCTTTTATTTGTTTTTTCGTTCTATACAGTGTACATCCGATTACGGCTGCCGCGGCAGACTCTGATAATTCAACTGTAAACGAATGGTTTCAAAAGAAAGATGAAAAAACTGCAGATAAGTCAGAGCAAAAGGAAGAAAAAACAACACAAACTGCTGATGAGACGGAGGGGGCTGCTGCTCCTTCTGTCTCAGCTTTTGATTTCGTGAAGATGATTTTCGCTTTACTATTTGTTGTCATGCTGATTTACGGGCTGGTTAAGCTCATGAACAAAAGAAATCGGCTCCTTAAGCCTTTTCAATATGTTGAAAATATTGGCGGCACATCGGTCGGACAAAACAGATCCATCCAATTGATCAAAGTCGGAAAAAATGTGCTCGTCGTTGGTGTAGGAGAAACGATCCAGCTGCTGAAAGAAATTGAGGATGAAAAAGAGGTTGAGGTTATTCTCAGCCAGCATGAAGAGGCAATGTCAAGCAAAATAGAGTGGCAAAAGATTGTGAAGCCGCTTAAGGGTTCTGAACATCAATCGCAGCAAAAACTGCCTTCATTTTCAAAAGCGTTAAAAGAGCAGCTTGAAGAGTTAAAACAAAACCGTTCTGAAGGAAAAAAGAAAGGCCCACGTCATCATGAATGAGTTTATAAATATTTTCAGTTCAAGCGATCCGCAAAACGTAAGTTCATCTGTTAAATTACTATTATTGTTAACTGTATTTTCAGTGGCGCCTGGAATATTGATTCTTATGACTTGTTTTACTCGCATCGTCATTGTTCTATCATTTGTCAGGACTTCACTGGCGACACAATCTATGCCGCCAAACCAGGTTCTGATCGGGCTGGCGCTGTTTTTAACGTTTTTTATTATGGCTCCTACTTTTTCAGAGATTAATAAAGAGGCGCTGACGCCATTGATGGACAACAAAATCAGCTTGGACGAAGCGTATACGAAAGCTGAGGAACCAATTAAAGAATTTATGAGTAAACACACAAGGCAGAAGGATCTGGCGCTATTTATGAATTACGCGAAAATGGATAAACCCGAATCATTAAAGGATATCCCGCTAACAACAATGGTTCCCGCTTTTGCCATATCGGAGCTCAAAACAGCGTTTCAAATAGGTTTTATGATTTTTATCCCATTTTTAATTATAGATATGGTCGTAGCGAGCGTCTTAATGTCAATGGGAATGATGATGCTCCCTCCAGTTATGATTTCTCTGCCCTTTAAAATATTACTTTTTGTTTTAGTAGACGGCTGGTATTTAATTGTGAAATCTTTGCTTCAGAGCTTTTAGGGTAGGTGCTAAACGTGAGTTCAGAATTTGTAATTTCTATGGCGGAAAAAGCCGTATACGTAACGCTAATGATCAGCGGGCCATTATTGGCTATTGCTTTACTGGTCGGTTTAATCGTCAGCATATTTCAGGCGACAACTCAAATACAGGAACAGACTTTGGCGTTTATTCCGAAAATCGTGGCAGTTCTTCTGGCCCTGATTTTTTTTGGCCCATGGATGCTGTCTACCATTCTTTCATTTACAACAGAGCTGTTTTCTAATTTAAATCGTTTTGCAGGGTAATGTAGAGATGAATTCGATTATTGATTTATTTCCTGCTTTTTTATTGGTTTTTATTAGAATTTCTGCTTTTTTTGTAACGATTCCGCTATTCGGACACCGAAATGTACCAGCTGTTCATCGAATTGGATTTGCTTTTTTTCTCGCGGTCATTTGTTTCAGCACCATTGATAAACCTCCCTCTTTGGAGATAGATGGGCAATATATGCTCCTGGCGTTTAAAGAAGCTTTGGTTGGTCTCTGTCTGGGATTAATCGCTTATATGATGATCGCCGCAGTTCAAATTGCCGGCTCGTTTATTGATTTTCAAATGGGTTTTTCAATTGCGAACGTTATTGATCCGCAAACCGGAGCACAAAGTCCGCTGATCGGCCAGTTTATCTATACGATGGCACTTTTGTTTATGCTCAGTGTCAACGCCCATCATTTGCTGCTCGACGGTATTTATTACAGCTTTCAGTATATTTCAGTTGATCAGGCATTTCCGAATTTCGGCGATGAGAAGTTTGCTTATTTTATCGCCAAAAGCTTTAATGCGATGTTTATTATTGCTTTTCAAATGTCAGCACCTGTTGTGGCCAGTTTGTTTCTGGTTGACTTAGCATTAGGCATTGTGGCTCGAACTGTTCCACAATTAAATGTATTTGTGGTCGGTCTGCCCTTAAAGATCGCTGTCAGTTTCATCATGCTCATTGTGTGTATGTCTGTTATCTTCGTCGTTGTGCGGAATGTCTTCAGTTTAACGATTGAAACGATGCGGAATCTTTTAGCATTGGTCGGTGTTTCTTAATGAAGCTTAGAGTTGACCTGCAGTTTTTTGCGGGAGAGAAGACAGAAAAAGCCACTCCGAAAAAACGGCAGGATACGCGAAAAAAAGGACAGGTTGCCAAAAGCGCAGATGTCAATACTGCCGTTTCTTTATTAGTGATATTCCTTTCACTCATTGCGATTGGGCCGTTTATGAGGGACAGGCTGCTGTTATTTATAGAAACATTTTATACCAAGTCGCTCACAATGAAGCTCTCAGAATCAAATGTGCATATGCTGTTTATCAGCTTATTAAAGGATACGGCCTTTGTCCTTGCGCCGATTATGCTTGTCGCTCTTGTCGCAGGGGTCGTCAGCAACTACATGCAGGTGGGTTTCTTATTTTCTACAGAGGTCATAAAGCCTAAGCTTGAAAAACTTGATCCGATTAAAGGCTTTAAACGGATTTACAGCATGCGGGCAATAGTAGAACTGCTTAAATCCATTCTGAAAATCACTGTAGTCGGTTTTTCTGCTTTCGCTGTGCTTTGGCTGCATTATGGAGAAATTCTCCGGCTCCCGCTTCTGACACCCGAAGAGGCACTTTCTTTTGTTTCAAAACTCACCCTGTGGATGGGGCTGAGCGGTGCAGGGGCTTTGTTGATTCTTGCTGGTCTCGATTATTTATATCAAAAGTTTGACCATGAGAAAAACATTAAAATGTCAAAACAGGATATAAAAGATGAGTACAAAAAGTCTGAAGGAGACCCGATTATCAAGTCTAAAATTAAACAAAGACAGCGGGAAATGGCAATGAGGCGGATGATGCAGGAAGTTCCAAAAGCAGATGTCATTATCACAAACCCGACTCACTATGCGATTGCCCTGAAATATAACGAAGAAAAAATGGACGCTCCTTATATCGTTGCAAAAGGTGTTGACCACCTCGCGTTAAATATCAGGAAAATTGCGAAAGAGCATGATGTCATGATGGTCGAAAACAGACCGCTTGCCCGTGCGTTATATGATCAGGTAGAAATTGACCAGGCTGTGCCGGAAGAATTTTTTAAAGTCTTGGCTGAAATTCTGGCTTACGTATATAAAACAAAACAAAAAGTATATTGAATTTTTCGATTTAAAAGGAGAGAAAAAGCAGCATGTCAACAAGAGATTTATCCGTTTTAATAAGTGTTGTCCTCATTGTGGCAATGCTGGTGATTCCATTTCCTCCATGGCTGTTAAGTATTTTGATCATTATTAATATTTCTCTTGCATTGATCGTGCTTCTCACCACAATGAATATGCAGGAAGCGCTGCAGTTTTCGATATTCCCGTCACTGTTGCTGCTTTTAACCCTATTTCGTTTGGGCTTGAACGTCTCAACGACCCGTTCAATTCTTTCACATGGTGAAGGCGGAAAAGTCGTCGAGACGTTCGGAAATTTCGTTGTCGGCGGAAATGTATTAGTTGGACTTGTTGTATTTATCATCCTGATTATTATTCAGTTTATCGTCATTACGAAAGGTGCTGAACGTGTTTCCGAGGTTGCAGCAAGATTTACGCTGGACGCAATGCCGGGGAAGCAGATGAGTATTGATGCTGATTTAAACGCAGGGATGATTACCGAACAGGAAGCGAAGCACCGCCGCGAAAAAGTGGCAAGAGAGGCTGACTTTTATGGAGCAATGGACGGTGCCAGTAAATTTGTAAAAGGTGACGCGATTGCCGGAATCATTATTGTAATGATCAATATTATTTTCGGTATCGTTATCGGAATGCTTCAGCAGGGCATGTCCATTCAAGAGGCCGCTTCACAATTTACGATGCTGACTGTAGGGGATGGAATTGTTTCGCAAATTCCGGCGCTGTTAATTTCTACAGCTACGGGTATTGTCGTGACAAGAGCTGCCTCTGAAGGAAACTTAGGGCATGACATTACAGGGCAGCTGTTTGCTTATCCAAAGCTTTTATACGTCGCAGCATCTACAATTCTGCTTCTTGGTATTTTCACTCCGATTGGCATTTTTCTGACGGGACCGCTTGCAGGACTGCTTGCTTTCGGCGCTTATATGCTATCTAAATCAGGTAAGGAAAAAGAAGAAGTGGATGAGATTCTCGAGGAAGAGGCTGAGGTTGACGACCTTAAAAGCCCTGAAAGCGTTGTTCAGCTTCTGCACATAGATCCGATAGAATTTGAGTTTGGATATGGTATGATACCGCTTGCTGATGCCAATCAAGGCGGTGATTTATTAGATCGAATTGTGATGATTCGCCGTCAATTGGCTCTGGAACTCGGCCTTGTCATTCCTGTGGTGCGCATCAGAGACAATATAGCATTGCAGCCTAATGAATACCGATTAAAAATTAAAGGGAACGAAATAGCAAAAGGCGAGCTGTTGCTTGATCATTATTTAGCAATGTCGCCTACGCCGGAAGATGATCTCATTGAAGGGATTGAAACAGTGGAACCGTCATTCGGACTGCCGGCAAAATGGATTGGCGAATCGATAAAAGATGAAGCTGACATGCTTGGTTATACAGTTGTTGATCCTGCTTCAGTCGTTTCAACCCATATTACAGAGAAGATTAAGCAGTATGCCCACGAATTGATTGGGAGACAGGAGACGAAACAGCTGATCGATCACTTGAAAGAAACGTATCCGGTGCTTGTTGAAGAGGTTACGCCTAATCCGTTGTCTGTCGGTGATATTCAGAAGGTGCTGGCTAAGCTTTTAAAAGAAAAAGTTTCAATCCGAAACTTAGTAACGATTTTTGAAACGCTTGCTGATTATGGGAAATTAACAACAGATTCTGATCTTTTGACAGAGTATACAAGACAGGCACTGGCTAAACAAATAACAGCCCAGTTTTCCAAAGAAAATGAAGTGTTGAAGGTTGTTACTTGTTCGGGCCGTGTAGAAAAGGCAATAGCTGACGGTGTACAGCAAACGGAACACGGAAATTATTTGTCGCTTGAACCAGATATTTCAGAAAGTATTGTGCGCTCTGTCGCTAAAGAAGCCGAACAGCTCTCATTACGTCAGGAAACTGCGATTCTTCTTTGTTCGCCGCCTGTCAGAATGTATGTGAAACAGCTTCTTGAAAGATACTTCCCTGATCTTCCGGTACTCTCATATAACGAACTTGAGGCGAATGTTGAGGTACAAAGCATTGGAGTGGTGGATATTTAATGAAAATAAAAAAATTTACTGCTGCTTCAATGCAAGAAGCGGCACTTCTTATCAGAAAAGAGTTAGGTAATGATGCCGTCATCTTAAATTCGAAAAAGATTAAAAAGCGGAAATGGTTTGGACTCATCAACAAGCCTGCTGTTGAAGTAATTGCCGTATTGGATCAGGACTTTCCTAAGAAAAAAACACCTCAGAAGGAAGCTGAGCCGGAACAAACCTTAAAAACTCCGGTCAGCAGTCCGAAAATAGAGGAGAGGACATATCCCCCTCAATTTCCGCAGCAGCATGAGCCTGGTGATTTTTCAGTTTATCAATCTGTACTTCCTGAGCCGCTGCGAAAAACAGAAAAGCTTTTGCAAGAAAGCGGGATTAAAGAGTCAACGAAGACGAACGCACTGAAAAAACTGCTTCGCTGTTCTGTGGAAACGGGCGGTCTGACGGAAGAAAACGTGATCGGTAAACTCGAAGATATACTATGTGATACACTGCCTTCAGCAGACAAGTGGCAGGAGCCTATTCATTCAAAGTATATCGTGCTGTTTGGTTCAACGGGAGCAGGCAAAACAACAACACTGGCTAAGCTCGCAGCCATATCTATGCTTGAAAAACAGAAAAAAATCGCTTTTATTACAACAGATACGTATCGGATTGCAGCTGTTGAACAGTTGAAAACATACGCCGAACTGCTGCAGGCTCCTCTGGAAGTTTGTTACACAAAAGAAGAATTCGAGAAGGCGAAAGAGTTATTCACTGAGTATGACCATGTGTTTATTGATACAGCTGGAAGAAACTTCAAGGAACAGCGGTACATTGATGAACTGAAAGAGACAATCCCTTTTGAGAGCAGTATTCAGTCATTTCTCGTTTTATCCGCGACTGCAAAATATGAGGATATGAAGCATATTGTCAAACGGTTTTCATCTGTCCCTGTCAATCAGTTTATTTTTACGAAAATAGATGAAACTGCTTCCTTAGGTTCTGTATTTAATATACTTTCAGAATCCAAAATAGGTGTCGGGTTTATCACAAACGGCCAGAATGTGCCGGAGGATATACAGACTGTATCACCTCTTGATTTTGTAAGGATGCTGTGCAGATGAACAGATTTGACCAAGCAGCAACTTTACGGGCGAAAATGGAAAAGCGTCAGCGTGTTCTGCCAATGGTTTATTCACAAAAAGCAAAGACACTTGCTGTCATCAGCGGCAAGGGCGGTGTCGGGAAATCCAATATTACCTTAAACATGGCCCTTGCGCTGCAGGATAAAGGTAAGAAGGTACTGCTCATCGATCTTGATATCGGGATGGGGAACATTGATATATTAATGGGAAACTCATCGTCCGCCACAATTATCGATATATTAACCGATCGTAAACCTTTGATGCAGTCATTATCCACTGGGCCAAAGGGTTTGCGGTATATATCAGGGGGAACCGGTCTTGATGTGATGTTTCGGCTGGATCAGAGAAAATGGACGTTTTTTGCCAATGAGCTTTCTCATGCGTTAAGCCAGTTCGATTATGTCCTGTTTGACATGGGAGCGGGCTTATCAAAAGATCAGCTGCCTTTTATTTTATCAGCGGAAGATATTTTGATCGTAACAACTCCTGAACCGACGGCCATTATGGACGCATACAGCGCTGTCAAGCACTTAGTTTTGACAGAAAATAAGCTTTCAATGAAGGTGGCTGTCAATCGGTGCCGTGATCAAAAGGAAGGGCTGGAGGCTTTTACCCGCCTTGCCCGCACGATTCATATGTTTTTAGATGTTCAGGTTCAGTTTGCTGGTTCCATTTCTGACGATGCGATCGTGAGCAAAGCAGTTGTCGAACAGGTTCCTTTTTTCATAAAAAGTCCTCAGGCAAAAGCCAGCCGGTCAGTCCGTCTTTTAGCGGACGCCTTGTTTGAAAGAGAAGAAACAAGACACAAAGAAGACAAACAGACATTTATTGAGAAATTATCTTCTTTTTTAATGAGGAGGGCTTAATTTGATTCGTGTGCTTGTAGTTGATGATTCAGCTTTCATGAGAAAAATGATAAGTGATTTTCTAACCGAGGAAAAGCAGATAGAAGTAATCGGAACTGCGAGAAACGGAGAAGAAGCGCTTAAGAAGATCGAATTGCTAAAGCCGGATGTTATTACTCTTGATGTTGAAATGCCGGTCATGAATGGGACAGACACACTGCGCAAAATTATTGAGATTTATAACTTGCCGGTCATCATGGTGTCAAGCCAGACTGAGAAAGGAAAAGCGTGCACAATTAATTGTTTAGAGATCGGTGCCTTTGACTTTATTACAAAGCCATCGGGTTCTATATCTCTGGATTTGTATAAAATTAAAGAACAATTAGTTGAGCGTGTTGTCGCGGCTGGACTTTCCGGACAGAGGAAACATCCAGTATCACAGGCAGTGCGGCCTGAGCCTATAGTGCGTGCTGTAAAGCCTGAATTAAGCAAACTGAAAACAAGCACAGGCAGACAAATTGTGTGTATCGGCACATCAACAGGCGGTCCGAGGGCGTTACAAAAGGTGATACCGAAGCTTCCTAAGGATTTGAGCGCACCAGTGGTTGTTGTTCAGCACATGCCTGAAGGTTTTACTGCTTCTTTGGCTGAGCGTCTGAATCATTTATCTGACATTCAAGTAAAAGAAGCTAAAGATGGTGAAGCAGCTCTTAACGGTTGTGTTTACATAGCACCGGGCGGAAAAAACATATCTGTTATCAAAAACAGCGGGGGACTCCAGATCGTTCTTGATAATCTCGATACACCGAGCCGTCATAAACCATCAGCCGATTATTTATTCCGTTCTGTCGGTAAACTGGCAGACTATGAAAAAGTAGCGGTTATTATGACCGGGATGGGCAGTGACGGCACTGCCGGCCTCAAAGACATGCTTACGGCCGGCAATGTGAAAGCCATTGCGGAGTCTGAAGAATCTTGTGTCGTATATGGGATGCCAAAAGCTGCTGTTAAAGCGGGCCTCATTCATGAGATTAAACATGTGAAAGATATCGCAGCATCCATCACAAGCTGTGTGAAAAAAGAGAGGGTGTGATTCAAATGGATATGAATCAGTATTTAGATGTCTTTATTGATGAGAGTAAAGAACATTTACAAACATGTAATGAAAAGCTTCTCCTTTTAGAGAAAGACCCGACTGACCTTCAGCTCGTTCATGATATATTCAGGGCTGCCCATACATTAAAAGGAATGAGCGCAACGATGGGCTATACGGATTTAGCACATCTAACCCACCTGCTTGAAAACGTGCTGGATGCATTCCGAAACGGAGACATGGCAGTTACCGCAGACTGGCTTGATATTTTGTTTGAAGCTCTGGACCACCTGGAAGCTATGGTTCAGTCTATTATTGACGGCGGAGATGGTAAAAGAGATATCTCAGAAGTAAGCGCCAAGCTTGATGTTAATGGTGCGCATGCTGAAACGGCTGCTTCTGCGGAACCTGCAGAAGCACAGAGTTCAGCATCTGATTGGGAATATGACGAATTTGAACGGACTGTCATACAAGAAGCTGAGGAGCAAGGTTTTAAACGATATGAAATCAAAATTTCTCTGAACGAAAACTGTATGTTAAAAGCAGTTCGTGTATATATGGTGTTTGAAAAGCTTAATGAAGTCGGAGAAGTAGCCAAAACAATCCCAAGTGCGGAAGTGCTCGAAACAGAAGATTTCGGCACTGACTTTCAAGTTTGCTTCTTAACACACCAATCAGCGGAAGAAATTAAACAATTAATCAATGGAGTTTCAGAAATTGAGCATGTCGAAGTCATTCAAGGGGCTCCTTTAACATCAGCTGAAAAGCCGGAAGAACCTAAGTCGGCGGATTCACCAGCCCCTGTACCTGTTAAGCAGGAGAAACAAAAACAGCCTGCTAAAAACGATGACCAGGCGAAGCATACAGCCGGCGGATCTAAAACAATTCGTGTCAACATTGACAGACTTGATTCTTTAATGAACTTATTCGAAGAGCTTGTCATTGACCGCGGGCGTCTAGAGCAGATTGCAAAAGAGCTTGAGCACAATGAACTGACTGAAACAGTTGAACGAATGACCAGAATTTCCGGAGATTTGCAATCGATTATTCTAAATATGAGAATGGTTCCGGTTGAAACTGTTTTCAACCGGTTCCCGAGAATGATTCGCCAGCTTCAAAAAGAGCTGAATAAAAAAATAGAACTATCGATCATCGGTGCGGAAACTGAACTGGATCGAACAGTAATTGATGAAATTGGAGATCCTCTCGTGCACTTGATCAGAAACAGTATTGATCATGGTATCGAGTCTCCGGAAACACGCTTGCAAAAAGGAAAAACGGAATCGGGAAATGTTGTGCTGAAAGCCTATCACAGTGGCAACCATGTCTTTATCGAAGTAGAGGATGACGGTGCAGGCCTTAATCGTAAAAAAATTCTTGAAAAAGCGCTTGAGCGCAGCGTCATTACGGAAAAAGAAGCTGAAACCTTAGAAGACAATCAAATTTACGAATTGATCTTTGCTCCAGGGTTCTCAACTGCTGATCAAATTTCTGATATTTCCGGCCGCGGCGTCGGACTTGATGTTGTGAAAAATAAACTGGAGTCTCTTGGCGGTTCAGTCAGTGTAAAATCTGCAGAAGGCCAAGGCTCTCTATTCAGCATCCAGCTTCCGCTTACATTGTCCATTATTTCAGTTCTGCTGGTCAAATTGGAAGAAGAGATATTTGCCATTCCGATTTCTTCAATCATTGAAACAGCAGTTATTAACAGAAAAGACATTTTACAAACGCATGACCGTGAAGTGATTGACTTCAGAGGGCACATTGTCCCTGTCGTTTATTTAAAAGAAGAGTTTAAAATAGAAGATACAAGATTAGACGCGGAACAGCTCCATATCATTGTCGTGAAAAAAGGCGACAAACCTACTGCATTTGTGGTGGACTCCTTTATTGGCCAGCAGGAAGTTGTGCTGAAATCACTCGGAGATTATTTAACAAACGTCTTTGCAATTTCCGGAGCTACTATTTTAGGAGACGGAGACGTAGCGCTCATTATTGATTGTAATGCACTGATTATTTAACCATTCGAGGAGGTGTCTCACATGACTGCAGAAATTAAAACAGGCGAAAAAATGATTGTCTTTGTGGTAAATGGCAAAGAATATGCCATTTCCGTCACTCAGGTGAAATCAATTGAAAAATGGCAAAAGCCGACGAGAGTGCCTGGCGTCGAACCATATATTTGCGGGGTAATCAATTTGCGCGGGGTGGTGACTCCGGTTATTGATTTAAGAAAGCGCCTGAATTTGCCAGAGTATGAAATTACCGATGAAACACGAATTATCATTATTGCTTATCGTGATATTGAAGTCGGCTGGATTGTGGATGAAGCGAATGATGTGATTACCGTACACGAAAATGAAATAGAATCTGCTCCAGAAAGCGTCCAGAAAGATACAGATGTATCGATCGAACAGATTGTGAAACAAGAGAACAGACTTTTAAATATTATTGATGCGAACGCGGTTTTGGATAAAGAATCATCTCAGTCCGCTGTGCCCGATCAAGCTTAATCTTAAAGGGGTTATGACATGAGTATTTTTAATGGAATCAAAGAAGAGCAGATGGACATTTTGCGGGAAGTTGGCAATATTGGCGCCGGCCACTCCGCCTCTGCAATGGCCCTGCTGTTAAATAGAAAGATAGATATGGAAGTCCCGTTTGCAAAGCTGCTGTCTTTCGATGATCTTGTCGATTTTTTCGGCGGCGCCGATATCCCGGTTGCCAGCATCTTTTTAAGAATGGAAGGCGACTTAACGGGTTCAATGTTCTTTATAATGCCTTTTTATCAGGCGGAGCAGTTTATCAGAGAGCTGATTGGAAACCCCGAATTTGATATAGAGGACTTAGGTGAAGATCATATGAGCTCATCCGCTTTGCATGAACTGGGCAATATTTTAGCAGGATCATATTTAACAGCCTTGGCGGATTTGACGAAACTCCAGCTTTATCCAAGCGTTCCTGAAGTTTCATTGGACATGTTCGGCGCTGTGATCAGCGAAGGGCTGATGGAGCTCAGTCAGGTTGGAGAACACGCCATTGTTGTCGACACGTCAATTTTTGACCAAGGCCATCAGCAGGAGCTGAAAGCGCATATGTTTATGCTGCCGGACTATGATTCATTTGAAAAGCTCTTTGTCGCCTTGGGTGCATCAATATGAGTACAACTGAGGCTGTTGTTGTAAAGGTTGGAATTGCTGACGTAAAGATCGCCCGCTTTCCGGATACTATCCGGACCTCTGGTTTAGGATCATGTGTGGGGCTGGTGCTTTACGATAAAGAAAAGCAAACAGCGGGGCTTGTCCATGTTATGCTGCCGGATTCAACGTTATCGAAAACTGCCGAACTCAATCGGGCTAAGTACGCTGACACCGCCGTGAAAACCACAATTGATATGCTGGTAGAAGCGGGGTGCCGGAAATTTGCATTAAAAGCAAAGTTAGCCGGCGGATCAGAAATGTTTAAATTTAAATCGACAAATGATTTGATGAAGATCGGACCGAGAAATGTATTAGCGATAAAGGAACAGCTGTCTTTATATAAAATTCCCATCATTAGTGAAGATACGGGCGGCTCAAGCGGCCGGACGATAGAATTTGAACCGAAGTCCTGCATGCTGCATATTCGAACTGTTAAACAAGGTGAAAAAACGATTTAATTAAGGTATTAGGGGGATAACAATGCAATCCTTGAATTATGAAGATCAGGTGCTTTGGACGCGCTGGAAAGAGTGGAAAGATCCTAAAGCCGGTGACGATTTAATGCGCCGTTACATGCCGCTTGTCACATATCATGTAGGCAGAATTTCTGTCGGACTGCCAAAATCAGTGCATAAAGACGATCTTATGAGCCTTGGTATGCTTGGTTTATATGATGCCCTTGAAAAATTTGACCCCAGCCGGGACTTAAAATTTGATACCTACGCCTCGTTTAGAATTCGCGGTGCAATCATAGACGGGCTTCGTAAAGAAGATTGGCTGCCCAGAACCTCACGTGAAAAAACAAAGAAGGTTGAAGCGACAATTGAAAAGCTTGAACAGCGCTATCTTCGGAACGTAACGCCCGCAGAAATTGCAGAGGAACTCGGAATGACGGTACAGGATGTAGTGTCAACAATGAATGAAGGTTTTTTTGCCAATCTGCTGTCAATTGATGAAAAGCTTCATGATCAAGATGATGGTGAAAACATTCAGGTCATGATCAGAGATGACAAAAATGTTCCGCCTGAGGAAAAGATTATGAAGGATGAACTAATTGCACAGCTTGCCGAAAAAATTCACGAACTCTCTGAAAAAGAACAGCTGGTAGTCAGTTTGTTCTACAAAGAGGAGTTGACATTGACAGAAATCGGGCAAGTATTAAATCTTTCTACGTCCCGCATATCACAGATCCATTCAAAGGCACTATTTAAATTAAAGAATCTGCTTGAAAAAGTGATTCAATAATGAATTTCATGGTTAGCGAGTGAAAAACATGTCAACACTATTATGGCTTTTAAGCTTTGCGCTCCACGGCGTTCTTCTGTACGCTGTCATTATCCTGTATACGAGGCTCGCGGCTGTGAAAGAAACAGAAAAACAGCAAAAAAAGATACTTGAAGAGACGGAAAACACCTTAGCGGCATTTCTTCTTGAATTAAAAGAAGAAAATGAGAAACTGATAGAAAATACCGATTCACCTTCAAGCCAAGCCGAAAAAGAAACCCAAAAGTCAGACCTTCAGCGCTCTGAAAAATATGCAGAGCGGGATGCAGTTCAAGAAGAAGAAAATCTTCCTGAACATATTGAAGGCCTGATTACTGAGGTTGAGCGTCAGGAAGAGAGTGTAAACAGCGATGTCCAATCTTTTGAAGACCAGGTCATAGATTTATATGAACAGGGGTATTCAGCCAGTCAAATAGCTCAGAAACTGAAGAGCGGAAAGACAGAAATCGAGCTATTTTTAAAATTTCGCTCCAAAGGTGTAAAGGATTCTTGATTGTCGGATAAAGCTGTGTTATATTATGTCTTGGTGTTAAATACACACGCTTAACGATTTATGCAGAGGGTGCTGCAGGCGGCAGTTCTGCACAAAAATGACCTAAGCGGAGGAAAAAAACCATTATATTAGGAGGAAATAACATGTCAGTCATTTCTATGAAGCAATTGCTTGAAGCTGGTGTTCACTTCGGTCACCAAACACGCCGTTGGAACCCAAAAATGAAGCGTTACATTTTCACGGAGCGTAACGGAATCTACATCATTGACCTTCAAAAAACAGTCAAAAAAGTAGAGGAAGCTTACAACTTCACTAAAAATCTTGCTGCTGAAGGCGGAAAAATCCTTTTCGTCGGAACAAAAAAACAAGCTCAAGATTCTGTTAAAGAAGAAGCTCAGCGCTCTGGCATGTACTATGTCAACCAACGCTGGTTGGGCGGTACATTAACAAACTTTGAAACAATCCAAAAACGTATTAAACGTCTTAAAGACATTGAAAAAATGCAAGAAAACGGTACGTTTGAAGTACTTCCTAAAAAAGAAGTCGTTCAATTGAAAAAAGAATTAGAGCGTCTTGAAAAATTCCTAGGCGGAATTAAAGATATGAAGGATCTTCCTGATGCATTATTCATCATCGATCCTCGCAAAGAGCGCATCGCTGTTGCGGAAGCTCGCAAATTAAACATCCCTATCATCGGTATCGTAGATACTAACTGTGATCCAGATGAAATCGATGTTGTAATCCCAGCGAACGATGACGCTATCCGTGCTGTTAAACTTCTAACTTCTAAAATGGCAGATGCAATCCTAGAAGCGAAGCAAGGCGAAGAAGAAGCGGAAGTTGCTGAAGAAACTGCACCAGAAACAGAAACAACAACTGCGTAACCTATTTAAAAGGTGATAAGAGGGACTGCCTTTTATCACCTTTTTTCAAGAAAAATGTGTGATATACATACTCTTGTTTAAACATATAAGGAGGAATACAAATGGCAATTACTGCACAGCAAGTAAAAGAACTGCGTGAAAAAACTGGCGCGGGCATGATGGACTGTAAAAAAGCGTTAACTGAAACTGACGGAGATATGGATAAAGCAATTGACCTTTTAAGAGAAAAAGGAATTGCGAAAGCAGCGAAAAAAGCTGACCGTATCGCAGCTGAAGGTTCTACTATTATTAAAACTGACGGCAACAAAGGCGTTATCCTTGAAGTCAACTCTGAAACTGACTTCGTTGCGAAAAACGAAGGCTTCAAAGAGCTTCTTAACACTTTAGCTGACCATCTTCTTACAAATGCTCCAGCAGATGTTGAAGAAGCAATGGGTCAAAAAATGGAAAATGGCGCTACTGTTGAAGAGTACATCACAAGCGCAGTTGCTAAAATCGGTGAGAAAATCACTCTTCGCCGCTTTACAGTTCTTACAAAAGACGACAGCTCTGCATTCGGTGCTTACCTTCACATGGGCGGCCGCATCGGCGTATTAACTGTTCTCAACGGTACTACTGACGAAGAAACTGCGAAAGATATTGCAATGCACGTTGCTGCAGTTAACCCTCGTTATATTTCTCGTGATCAAGTATCTGAAGAAGAAAAAAATCATGAGCGTCAAATCTTAACTCAGCAAGCCCTTCAAGAAGGCAAACCTGAAAACATCGTAGCGAAAATGGTTGAAGGCCGTCTGAACAAATTCTTCGAAGAAATTTGTCTTTTAGACCAAGCGTTCGTTAAAAACCCAGATGAAAAAGTGAAACAAGTTGTTGCAGCGAAAAACGCAACTGTTCAAACTTTTGTCCGCTATGAAGTTGGAGAAGGCATCGAAAAACGTCAAGAAAACTTTGCTGAAGAAGTAATGAACCAAGTGAAAAAATAATGGCGAAAAGATTTCGCGGCCAAGTCGCGTCTTTTCAGGCAGTATAGGGGACACACTTTGTGTTCCCTATTTTTAAAACTATATTTACAAACCTTTTTTTCTCTTGCATAATAGAAAACGGCAATGTTTACACTTGGAGGTTATCATGGAAAAACCAAAATACAAACGTATCGTATTAAAGCTTAGCGGAGAAGCATTGGCAGGAGAACAGGGAAACGGAATTAACCCAACTGTCATTCAATCCATTGCAAAGCAAGTGAAAGAAATCGCTGAGCTTGAAGTCGAAGTGGCTGTTGTAGTAGGCGGAGGCAACTTATGGCGCGGAAAAACAGGAAGTGACCTGGGCATGGACCGTGCAACTGCTGACTATATGGGAATGCTGGCGACAGTTATGAATTCGCTTGCTCTTCAAGACAGCTTGGAAACACTCGGAATCCAGTCCAGAGTGCAAACATCCATTGAAATGAGACAAGTTGCTGAACCGTACATAAGAAGAAAAGCGATACGCCACTTAGAGAAAAAACGTGTCGTTATTTTCGCTGCGGGCACAGGAAACCCATATTTCTCAACTGATACGACAGCTGCACTGCGGGCTGCTGAAATTGAAGCAGACGTTATTTTAATGGCGAAAAATAATGTTGACGGTGTGTATAATGCTGATCCTAGAAAAGATGAAACAGCTGTTAAGTATGAATCGCTTTCTTATCTTGACGTTCTAAAAGACGGTCTGGAAGTCATGGATTCAACAGCATCATCTTTATGTATGGATAATGACATTCCGCTTATCGTCTTTTCTATTATGGAAGAAGGAAATATCAAACGTGCCGTTATCGGTGAATCAATCGGAACGATCGTGAGGGGGAAATAACGTGTCAAAAGAAGTATTAACTCAAACAAAAGAAAAAATGGAAAAAGCAATTGCTGCTTATCAGCGCGAATTGGCTACTGTACGTGCAGGCCGTGCCAATCCATCTTTATTAGATAAAGTAACGGTTGAATATTACGGAGCACAGACACCTTTAAATCAGCTGTCTTCTATTAACGTGCCTGAAGCTCGTATGCTTGTGGTAACGCCTTATGACAAAACAGCTATTGGTGATATTGAAAAAGCGATTTTAAAGGCTGACTTAGGCGTAACGCCGACAAGTGACGGGAATATGATCCGAATTGCAATTCCTGCGCTGACAGAGGAAAGACGGAAAGAATTAGTCAAAGTTGTAAAAAAATATGCTGAAGAAGCGAAAGTAGCTGTCCGAAATGTACGCCGCGATGCGAACGATGATCTCAAAAAGCTTGAGAAAAACGGAGACATTACTGAGGATGAACTGCGTGCTTCCACTGAAGACGTTCAAAAACTGACAGATGAATATGTGTCAAAAATTGACGGTGTCACAAAAGACAAAGAAAAAGAAATCATGGAAGTTTAATGAAAAACTATGTACAATAGATAATAGTGAAAAGACCCTCTCATGTTTACAGGGGGTTTTTTTGTTAATACTGTTGATTATCAGCAGGGAATGCAACCTTTTTGGGTGACGGAGGAATCTCATGCTCAACATACTCAAAAATTGGAAGAATCAGCAAACTGCGGCTTCCAACTTAGAACGTTATACAAAAGAAGACATACTTAAGGGAGAAATTCCCGAACACATCGCCATTATCATGGATGGAAATGGCCGTTGGGCTAAAAAACGCTCTCTTCCCCGAATTGCAGGCCACCATGAAGGGATGAAGGTGGTAAAAAGGACAACGAAGCTTGCGAACGAACTAGGTGTCAAAGTACTGACATTGTATGCATTTTCAACAGAGAACTGGAAGAGGCCGAAAATGGAAGTCGATTTTTTAATGAAGCTTCCGGAAGAATTTTTAAATACGTATCTTCCAGAGCTTATTGAGGAAAATGTACGGGTTCGGATCATAGGAGATGAAACGGCTCTGCCGGCGCACACCTTACGTGCAATTGAAAAGGCTGTACAGGATACGGCGCAAAACGACGGAATGATCCTTAATTTTGCTCTCAATTATGGAGCCCGTACTGAAATTGTCACTGCTGCAAAATCGCTCGCGGAAAAAGTGAAGGAAGGGTCTTTGAATATTGAAGACATTGATGAATCTCTTTTTTCTAATTATTTAATGACTGAATCTTTGCAGGATCCTGAACTTTTAATTCGAACGAGCGGGGAGATCAGACTGAGTAATTTTATGCTATGGCAGGTTGCCTACAGCGAATTTGTCTTCACTGACGTCCTGTGGCCTGACTTTAAAGAAGATCACTTCTTAGAGGCGTTAGGAGAGTATCAGCGGAGGGGCCGGAGGTTTGGCGGAATTTAGAGGATGGTGGACATGAAACAAAGAATTTTGACAGGTGTTCTGGCAGCAATTGTATTTTTATTTTTGGTTATTGTCGGGAAATTGCCGTTCACCATATTAGTTTATGCTATGGGCAGTGTAGCGCTTTTTGAACTATTACGGATGAAAAAGCTGAGAATGGTTTCACTGCCAGGTTTGATCGGTCTTTTATTATTGTGGATGTTCTTATTGCCAAGCCAGTATTCGTTTTTAGAGGCGGACGGTATTTCAAAAGTGGAAGTCGCTTTGTTCGCGGTACTGCTTTTGCTGACTTACACAGTGTTGGTGAAAAACACCTTTACTTTTGATGAAGTCGGGTTTATTACGCTTGCAGCAATTTACATTGGAATGTGTTTTCATTATTTTATAGAAATCAGAAATCTTGACCAATATGGGTTAACATACATTTTTTACGCGTGTGTTGTGATTTGGTCTACTGATTCCGGTGCATATTTTGTCGGGAAAGCGCTGGGTAAGCGAAAACTGTGGCCTGAAATCAGTCCGAATAAAACAGTGGAAGGATTCGCAGGCGGAATTGTCATCGCACTTGTACTTGCGACGATTTTTCAACTTGTTGTACATCTTCCGATCCCGTATATCTATCTGCTGTTGATCACACTGTTTTTATCCATTTTCGGACAACTTGGAGATTTAGTGGAATCCGCCTTGAAAAGACATTACGATGTTAAGGATTCTGGGAATATTCTCCCGGGTCATGGCGGTATCTTGGACCGTTTTGACAGTTTTTTGTTTGTCATGCCTTTCTTGTACTTTCTGCTTGCCCTTTTTTCATAAAAAAGTCTAATATGAATATGAGAATGATTATGCAGCAAAAAGAATAGGAGTCGTGGCACTTTGAAAAATATTTGTCTTTTAGGAGCAACAGGATCAATCGGCGAACAGACGCTTGACGTATTACGTACGCATCAAGATCAATTTCAGCTGGTATCTATGTCGTTTGGCAGAAATATTGATAAGGCTGTTCCGATGATTGAGGCTTTTCAGCCGAAGTTTGTCTCTGTCGGTGATCTGGATACATATCATAAATTAAAACAAGTTTCTTTTTCATTTGCTTGCCAAATCGGGCTTGGAGAAGAAGGCCTGATTGAAGCGGCAGTTATGGAGGAAGTTGATGTTGTTGTCAATGCCTTGCTCGGAAGCGTCGGTCTTATCCCGACGTTAAAGGCAATTGAACAGAAAAAAACAATTGCGCTTGCAAATAAGGAAACTCTTGTCACTGCCGGGCATATAGTTAAAGAACATGCTAAGAAATACGATGTTCCGCTGCTGCCTGTTGACAGTGAGCATTCGGCAATATTTCAAGCACTCCAAGGCGAACAGGCAAAAAATATTGAACGCCTCATCATTACAGCCTCCGGCGGAAGCTTTCGGGACAAGACGCGGGAGGAGCTCGAATCAGTAACAGTTGAGGACGCATTAAAACATCCGAATTGGTCAATGGGTGCAAAAATTACGATCGATTCGGCTACAATGATGAATAAGGGATTAGAGGTAATCGAGGCACATTGGCTTTTCGATATCCCATATGAACAAATTGATGTGGTTTTACATAAGGAGAGCATCATCCATTCAATGGTTGAGTTTCATGACAAAAGTGTGATCGCACAGCTTGGAACTCCTGATATGAGGGTTCCAATTCAATATGCCCTAACCTATCCTGACCGGTTGCCATTACCAGATGCCAAAAGGCTTGAATTATGGGAAATCGGTTGCCTTCATTTTGAGAAAGCTGATTTTGACAGGTTCCGATGCTTACAATTTGCGTTTGAATCAGGTAAAATGGGAGGAACAATGCCGACAGTGTTAAATGCAGCAAATGAAGTAGCTGTCGCTGCCTTTTTAGCCGGTAAGATACCGTTTTTGGCTATTGAAGACTGTATCGAAAAGGCACTATCCCGCCATCAGGTAATGAACAAACCGAACCTGGCGGACATTCAAGAAGTGGACAAAGATACCCGGGGATACGTCAATTCAATACTCACATAAGGTGGTATGTTCGTGAATACAGTTATAGCGTTTATTATTATTTTCGGAACGCTCGTTTTCTTCCATGAACTGGGTCATTTATTGCTAGCCCAAAGAGCGGGAATTCTCTGCCGTGAATTTGCGATCGGATTCGGTCCGAAGATCTTTTCTTTCAAAAAAAATGAAACAGTTTATACCATCAGGCTGCTTCCGGTCGGCGGATTTGTCCGTATGGCTGGCGAAGATCCGGAAATGATTGAGGTAAAACCCGGTTACACGGTCGGGCTTCTGTTTAATAAAGACAATCAAGTTGAGAAAGTCATCATCAATCAAAAGGAAAAATACCCGGATGCTTTAGTCATTGAAGTAGAAACTGCGGATTTAGAGCATGACATGAAGATCACCGGCTATGAACAGGGGAAAGAAGATGAACTTTCCAGCTTTACCGTCAGTGAAACATCCTTTTTCATTGTAGACGGAGAAGAAGTGCAGATTGCGCCGTATAATCGCCAATTTGGTTCCAAACCTGTGTGGCAGCGAATTAAAGCGATTGCTGCAGGGCCGATTATGAACTTTATTTTAGCTTACGTCATTTTAGTGATGCTTGGGCTGATTCAAGGCGTGCCGTCAAATGAGCCTGTGCTCGGGCAGCTGACTGACAATGGACGGGCGGCCGAAGCGGGGCTAAAAGAAGGGGATTATATTCAAAGCATTAACGGAGAGAAAATGAGGTCTTGGACGGACATTGTCTCTGCTGTAAAAGAAAATCCGGAAAAAGAAATGGACGTTGCAGTAAAAAGAGATAACAAAACGCTTCATATTTCAGTGACTCCGGAAGCTGTTAAAGATGAGAACAAAAAAATAATCGGGCGTTTCGGTTCCTATGCGCCGACTGAAAAAGGCGTTCTCTCAGCAGTTGCTTACGGCGCGACATCAACAGTTGATGTCACTAAAGCCATTTTAACCAACTTAAGCAAATTAGTAACAGGCCAATTTAAACTTGATATGTTGTCAGGTCCTGTCGGCATATATGACATGACAGACCAGGTGGCGAAAACAGGGTTAGTGAACTTATTCCAGTTTGCTGCGTTTTTAAGCATTAACCTTGGGATTGTCAACCTGCTTCCGATTCCGGCACTTGACGGAGGAAGGTTGTTATTTCTATTTATTGAAGCGATTCGGGGCAAACCGATTAACAGGGAAAAAGAAGCATTTGTTGTGTTTATCGGAGTAGCTTTCTTAATGCTTCTTATGCTGGTTGTCACATGGAACGATATCCAGCGGCTGTTCTTGTAAACGAAAAGTAAATCAATCAGAGGTGCGAAGAAATGAGACAAAGCTTGACGCTTATTCCTACGCTCCGTGAAGTTCCAGCTGATGCCGAAGCAAAAAGCCATCAGCTTCTTCTGAGAGCAGGATTTATCAGACAGAATACGAGCGGGGTATACAGCTATATGCCTCTTGCGTATAAAGTGATTCAAAACATTCAGCAGATTGTTCGTGAAGAAATGGAGAAAATAGATGCCGTGGAAATGCTTATGCCCGCATTGCAGCAGGCTGAGACATGGCAGGAATCAGGCAGATGGTATACGTATGGTCCTGAACTGATGAGACTAAAAGACCGTCATGGCCGTGAATTTGCTTTAGGGGCAACGCATGAAGAAGTTATCACTTCACTTGTTCGCGATGAGGTTAAATCTTATAAGCGTCTCCCTCTGACTCTGTATCAAATTCAGTCTAAGTTCAGAGATGAAAAACGTCCACGCTTCGGTTTGTTAAGAGGCCGCGAATTTATTATGAAGGATGCGTATTCTTTCCATGCATCTGAAGAGAGCCTGGATAATACGTATCAAAAAATGTACGAGGCTTATTCTAATATTTTTGCCCGTTGCGGCATTAATGTAAGACCTGTCATCGCCGATTCAGGCGCAATGGGAGGAAAGGATACGCACGAGTTTATGGCACTTTCTGCAATCGGAGAGGATACGATTGCGTATTCTGATGAATCACAGTATGCGGCTAATATCGAAATGGCTGAAGTTCTTTATCAAGAAGTCCCTTCTGATGAAGAGCCTCAAGCTTTAGAGAAAGTCCACACGCTTAACGCGAAAACAATCGAAGAACTGACTGCGTATTTACAGGTTTCCGCTGAAACCTGCATGAAGTCCGTGCTGTTTAAAGCAGATGACCGTTTCGTCTTAGTGCTTGTAAGAGGGGACCATGAAGTTAACGAGATTAAAGTGAAAAACTTGCTTCATGCGGAAGTTGTGGAGCTTGCCTCACAAGAAGAGGTTATTCAGCAGCTTGGAACAGAACCCGGTTTTGTCGGCCCTGTCGGTGTCAAACAAGATGTTGAAGTATATGCCGATCATGCTGTGAAAGCAATGGTCAATGCTGTTGCCGGTGCAAATGAAGGAGATCATCACTATAAAAATGTCAACGTAAATCGTGACGCGCAAATTAAAGAATTTGCTGATCTTCGTTTTATTAAAGAGGGTGATCCTTCACCAGACGGCAAAGGTACAATCCGTTTTGCAGAAGGAATCGAAGTCGGACAAGTCTTTAAGCTTGGAACACGCTATTCAGAAGCGATGAATGCGACATACTTAGATGAAAACGGTCGCGCACAACCAATGCTGATGGGCTGTTACGGAATCGGTGTATCAAGAACGCTTTCTGCTATTGCTGAACAGCACCACGACGATAAAGGATTGATATGGCCAAAAAGCATTGCGCCGTACGATCTTCATATTCTTGCTTTGAACGTGAAAAACGATGGGCAAAGAGAGCTTGCTGAAAAGCTGTATGCCGATTTAAAAGCGGAAGGCTATGGAGTGCTCTATGATGATCGTGCTGAGCGCGCCGGTGTAAAATTCGCTGATTCAGATCTCATCGGCCTTCCAATCCGCATTACTGTCGGAAAACGTGCGGACGAAGGAATTGTCGAAGTGAAAATCCGTAAAACGGGTGAGTCAACTGAAATTTCAGCAGACGAACTATCTGCTTTTATCAGCAAGCAGTAATCACCATAACGATTTATCAAAAAACATGTTAAAATAGAAATAAGTGAAGGTACCTCATTTGCCTGAGGTACCTTCACTTATGAAGTTTTTAGGGAGGGGTACTGTCTTAATGGAACAGTTATCAGTAAACAGAAGGCAGTTTCAAATTCTTCTGCAGCAGATTAATATGACAGATGATACCTTCATGACATACTTTGAAGATGGCGAGATCAAAAAGCTGGCGATACACAAAGCGTCTAAGTCTTGGCATTTTCATTTTGAATTTAAATCTTTGCTGCCTTTTCAAATATATGACACATTAACAACGAGGCTGACGCAATCGTTTGCCCACATAGCAAAAGTTACATCTTCAATCGAAGTGCAAGATGCCGAGGTCAGCGAAAGTCTAGTACAAGATTACTGGTCACGCTGTATTGAAGAACTGCAAGGCATTTCACCGCCGATTATCAGTCTTTTAAACCAGCAAAAACCGAAATTGAAAGGCAATAAACTGATTGTCAAAACAAAAACGGACACGGAAGCGGCTGCTCTTAAGAACAAATATAGTTCTATGATTCAAGCCGGATACCGTCAATTTGGTTTCCCGGACCTTCAGCTTGATGCCGAAATCTTTGTATCCGAGCAAGAAGTTCAAAAGTTTCGGGAGCAAAAGCTTGCGGAAGACCAAGAGCGGGCCATGCAGGCGCTGATTGAAATGGAGAAGAAAGATAAAGAAAGTGATGAAGATCAAATACCATCTGGGCCTCTTGTCATCGGTTATCAAATTAAAGATAACGAAGAAATCCGGACACTTGACAGCATCATGGACGAAGAACGGAGAACTACGGTCCAGGGTTACGTGTTTGATGTGGAGACACGAGAGCTGAAAAGCGGGCGTACGCTGTGTATCTTCAAAATTACAGACTACACAAATAGTATTTTAATCAAAATGTTTGCACGTGAAAAAGAAGATGCGGCACTGATGAAGTCTCTGAAAAAAGGAATGTGGGTAAAAGCACGCGGCAGCATTCAAAATGACACTTTTGTCAGAGATCTCGTCATGATCGCAAATGACGTAAACGAAATGAAAGCAAAAACCCGTGAAGATTCTGCATCTGAAGGAGAAAAAAGAGTGGAATTGCATTTGCATTCCCCAATGAGCCAAATGGATGCTGTTACGGGTGTCGGAAAGCTTGTCGAACAGGCAAAAAAATGGGGGCATGAGGCCATCGCTTTGACTGACCATGCTGTCGTTCAATCCTTCCCTGATGCGTATTCTGCCGCAAAAAAGCATGGAATTAAAATGATTTACGGGATGGAAGCGAATCTCGTTGATGATGGCGTGCCAATTGCTTATAACGCTGCACATCGGTTGCTTGAGGAAGAAACATATGTTGTTTTTGACGTCGAGACGACAGGACTGTCTGCTGTATACGATACCATTATTGAGCTGGCTGCAGTAAAAGTAAAAGGCGGAGAAATTATTGATAAATTTGAGGCGTTTGCGAACCCGCATCGTCCGCTTTCAGCCACAATCATAGAGCTGACCGGCATCACCGATGATATGCTTCGCGACGCTCCGGATGTCGTAGATGTCATAAGAGATTTCAGAGAATGGATCGGCGATGATATCCTTGTCGCTCATAATGCAAGTTTTGATATGGGATTCTTAAACGTAGCTTATAAAAGGCTTCTTGAAGTCGAAAAAGCTAAAAACCCAGTCATTGATACGCTTGAGCTTGGCCGTTTTCTCTATCCGGAATTTAAGAACCACCGTTTGAACACACTTTGTAAAAAGTTTGATATCGAACTGACACAGCACCACCGTGCGATCTACGATACTGAGGCGACTGCTTATTTGCTCCTGAAAATGCTGAAGGACGCGGCTGAAAAAGGCATTCAGTACCATGATGAGTTAAATGAAAATATGGGTCAGTCCAACGCTTATCAAAGATCGAGACCTTATCACGCAACATTACTTGCTGTGAACAGCACGGGGCTTAAAAATTTATTTAAGCTTGTGTCACTCTCTCATATCCATTATTTTTACAGAGTGCCTCGTATCCCGAGATCTCAGCTTGAGAAATATAGGGAAGGGCTTCTGATCGGTTCAGCCTGTGACAGGGGAGAGGTTTTTGAAGGAATGATGCAAAAATCGCCTGAAGAGGTGGAAGATGTCGCGTCATTCTATGATTATCTCGAAGTTCAGCCGCCTGAAGTGTACCGTCACTTGCTAGAGCTTGAACTGGTCCGCGATGAAAAATCGCTTAAAGAAATTATTGCAAATATCACGAAACTGGGTGAAAAGCTAAATAAACCGGTTGTTGCTACGGGAAATGTTCATTACTTGAATGACGAGGATAAAATCTACAGAAAGATTTTAGTATCCTCTCAAGGCGGGGCAAATCCGCTGAACAGACATGAACTGCCGAAAGTGCATTTCAGAACGACAGACGAAATGCTTGAAGCATTTTCTTTCTTAGGCGAAGAAAAAGCGAAGGAAATCGTTGTCGCCAATACCCAAAAGGTTGCTTCTTTAATCGATGACATCAAGCCAATTAAAGATGATTTGTATACACCGAAAATCGAAGGCGCTGATGAAGAGATCAGAGAAATGAGCTATCAGCGTGCAAGAAGCATTTACGGCGAAGAGCTGCCTGAAATTGTGGAAGCGCGGATTGAAAAAGAATTAAAAAGTATCATTGGCCATGGCTTCGCTGTTATTTATTTGATCTCTCACAAACTTGTAAAACGTTCACTAGATGACGGATATCTCGTAGGTTCCCGTGGTTCCGTAGGCTCCTCATTAGTTGCGACGCTTACTGAGATCACTGAGGTCAACCCGCTGCCGCCGCATTATGTATGCTCTGAGTGCCAGCATTCTGAGTTCTTTAATGACGGGTCTGTCGGTTCCGGTTTTGACCTGCCTGACAAGATATGTCCTCATTGCGGAACGCCTTTGAAAAAAGACGGCCATGATATTCCGTTTGAAACATTCTTAGGATTTAAAGGGGACAAAGTACCTGATATCGATTTGAACTTTTCAGGGGAATATCAGCCGCACGCACACAATTACACAAAAGTATTGTTCGGAGAAGACAATGTATATCGTGCAGGAACGATAGGAACAGTTGCAGAAAAAACAGCTTACGGATATGTAAAAGGCTATGCCGGGGACCACAATCTCCACATGCGCGGGGCCGAAATAGATCGGCTCGTACAGGGATGTACAGGTGTTAAACGTACGACCGGACAGCACCCTGGGGGTATTATCGTTGTCCCGGATTATATGGACATTTATGATTTTTCACCAATTCAGTTCCCGGCGGATGCCACAGGTTCAGAGTGGAAAACCACTCATTTTGATTTCCACTCCATCCATGACAACCTGTTAAAACTCGATATTCTCGGACACGATGACCCGACCGTTATTCGGATGCTTCAAGACTTAAGCGGAATTGATCCGAAAACCATTCCAACAGATGATCCTGAAGTGATGAAAATCTTCCAGGGAACCGAATCACTCGGTGTTACAGAAGAACAGATCGGCTGTAAAACGGGTACCCTGGGAATTCCTGAATTCGGAACCCGATTTGTGCGGCAGATGCTTGAAGATACAAAGCCGACAACTTTTTCCGAGCTCGTTCAGATTTCAGGCTTATCTCACGGAACGGATGTATGGCTCGGCAATGCACAAGAGCTCATCCACAATAATATTTGTGAACTGAGTGAGGTTATCGGCTGCCGTGATGACATTATGGTTTATTTAATCTATCAAGGCCTTGAGCCATCCCTTGCCTTTAAAATCATGGAATTTGTGCGTAAAGGAAAAGGATTAACGCCTGAATGGGAAGAAGAAATGAAAAATAACAATGTCCCGGACTGGTATATTGATTCTTGTAAAAAGATTAAATACATGTTCCCGAAAGCCCACGCCGCGGCTTATGTATTAATGGCGGTCCGCATCGCTTACTTTAAAGTGCATCACGCGCTTTTGTATTATGCGGCTTATTTTACCGTTCGTGCAGACGACTTTGATATCGATACAATGATCAAGGGTTCTACAGCAATCAAAGCCGTAATGGAGGATATTAACGCTAAAGGGCTTGATGCTTCACCGAAGGAAAAAAACCTTCTCACTGTGTTAGAATTAGCGCTTGAAATGTGTGAGAGAGGCTATACATTCCAAAAAGTCGATTTATATCGCTCCAGTGCTGCAGAGTTTATTATAGACGGCAACAGCCTTATCCCGCCGTTTAACTCCATTCCTGGATTAGGAACGAACGCTGCTCTGAATATTGTAAAGGCTCGTGAAGAAGGCGAATTCCTCTCTAAAGAAGATTTGCAAAAGAGAGGGAAAGTGTCAAAAACGATTTTAGAGTATTTAGATCGCCATGGCTGCCTGGAATCACTGCCTGATCAAAACCAATTGTCACTGTTTTAATATAGAAGCAGAATTTCTCAGGAAATTCTGCTTCTATGCATACATAAGCGCAAAAAGTGACATTGTAACATAAGAGTCTCTGTCATTTGCTTAGGTGAAGGTAAGTGTATATCCATTTGCAATAAAAATATGGTTATGGTATAGTTTTATTGGAAATGCTAACGATTACCGAGGCAAAGAGTGGGGAAACCCGCTCTTTTGTATTGAACAGGAGAATTTTGTCTCGACATGTTCATCGTTTACTTTTAAGCCCCTGCTCTTTTGAAGCAGGGTTTTTATGCAGAGTGACGAGACGAACATGAGATCGACAGCACAAGGAGGAAGAACATGAGCAAAAAAGTGACTGACACCGTTCAAGAGATGGCTCAGCCAATCGTAGACAGCCTTCAGCTGGAACTCGTTGACATTGAATTTGTCAAAGAGGGTCAAAGCTGGTTCCTTCGCGTGTTTATTGATTCCGATGACGGTGTGGATATTGAGGAATGTGCCAAAGTAAGCGAAGCTTTAAGCGAAAAGCTTGATGAGGCAGACCCAATCAGCCAAAATTACTTTCTTGAAGTCTCATCTCCAGGAGCTGAGCGTCCGCTAAAGAAAAAAGCCGATTTTGAAAAATCACTTGGGAAAAATGTGTACATTAAGACGTATGAGCCTATTGATGGCGTAAAAGTGTTTGAAGGTGAACTGGCTGAATTTGATGGACAAACAGTGACAGTTGAGATCACGATCAAAACAAGAAAGAAACGGATCAATATTCCGTATGAAAAGATAGCTAATGCACGATTAGCTGTTACGTTCTAATGAATACAAATGCTTTAAGGGGGGAGACCGTTAAATGAGCAGTGAATTATTAGATGCTCTCACGATTCTTGAAAAAGAAAAAGGCATCAGTAAAGAAATTATCATTGAAGCAATCGAAGCTGCGTTAATTTCTGCTTATAAGCGGAATTTTAATCAAGCGCAAAATGTACGAGTGGATTTAAACCGTGAAACAGGCTCCATCCGTGTATTTGCAAGAAAAGATGTCGTTGACGAAGTATACGACCAAAGACTGGAGATCTCTATTGAAGAGGCGCAGGGCATCCATCCGGAATATATGGTCGGCGATGTTGTCGAAATCGAAGTAACGCCTAAGGATTTTGGGCGCATAGCTGCTCAAACAGCGAAGCAGGTCGTCACACAGCGTGTGCGCGAAGCTGAGCGCGGTGTGATTTATTCTGAATTTATCGACCGTGAAGAAGACATCATGACAGGCATCGTCCAGCGTCTGGACAATAAGTTTATCTACGTGTCTTTAGGCAAAATAGAAGCCTTGCTGCCGGTTAATGAGCAAATGCCAAATGAAAGCTACAAGCCTCATGACCGCATTAAGGTATTTATCACAAAAGTAGAAAAAACGACGAAGGGCCCGCAGATTTATGTGTCAAGAACACACCCAGGCCTGTTAAAGCGTTTGTTTGAAATCGAAGTGCCTGAAATTTATGATGGAACTGTCGAGCTGAAATCTGTAGCCAGAGAAGCCGGCGACCGTTCAAAAATTTCGGTCCGCACAGACGACCCTGACGTGGATCCTGTCGGCTCATGCGTAGGCCCTAAAGGCCAGCGTGTTCAGGCGATCGTCAATGAATTAAAAGGTGAAAAAATTGACATTGTCAACTGGTCCAGCGATCCTGTAGAATTTGTCGCAAATGCACTCAGTCCTTCGAAAGTGCTGGAAGTCATCGTTAATGAGGAAGAAAAAGCGACAACTGTTATTGTCCCTGATTACCAGCTGTCTCTGGCGATTGGCAAAAGAGGACAAAACGCACGCTTAGCTGCTAAACTGACAGGCTGGAAGATTGATATTAAGAGCGAAACGGACGCAAGAGAACTTGGAATCTATCCGAGAGAACTTGAAGCAGACGACGATGAGCCGCTCTTTACGGAGCCTGAAACTGCTGAATCGGATGAATAAGAGGTGGCCTTAGGTGAATAAACACAAGAAGATCCCGTTACGCAAATGTGTAGTGACTGGTGAAATGAAGCCTAAAAAAGAATTGATCCGAGTTGTACGTTCGAAAGAAGGCGAAGTCTCAGTAGACCCGACCGGAAAGAAGAACGGGCGGGGTGCTTATTTAACGCTGGATAAAGAGTGCATCTTAGCAGCAAAAAAGAAAAACACTTTGCAAAATCAATTTCAATCACAAATCGATGACCAGATTTTCGAAGAATTGCTAGAGCTGGCGGAAAAGGTGAAAAAATAAAATGTCTGGAATGGAATGGTTTCCCTTGCTGGGTCTGGCCAATCGAGCTCGTAAGGTCGTGTCAGGCGAGGACTTGGTAATTAAAGAAATCAGGAATGCGCGTGCAAAGCTTGTCCTGCTTACAGAGGATGCATCATCTAACACAGCGAAAAAAGTAACCGACAAGTGCAGCTATTATAAAGTCCCTTATAAAAAAGTCGAGAGTCGCGCGGTTCTTGGACGCTCTATCGGTAAAGAAGCCCGTGTCGTTGTCGCCGTCACTGACCAAGGTTTTGCGAATAAGCTGATCAGCTTGCTCGATTAATATTTTTGGGGGTGAACGAATGGCTAAAATGAGAGTATACGAATATGCAAAAGCATTAAATGTTTCAAGTAAGGAAATTTTGACCGCACTGAAAAACATGAATTTAGAAGTGAATAATCACATGGCCATGCTTGAAGAAAAGGCTATTAAACAGCTTGATGCCAAATATAAAAAAGGCGGCGCAGCCGTTAAATCTCAAAAGCCTGCAGAAACGAACAAAAACAAACAGACGCAAGGGGTTAATCAGCAATCTGCTGGAAATCAACCAAATAAAATTCGAGACGGAAAGAAGAATGACGTGCAGAATAATCAATTTAACAAAAACAAGAAGAATAACAACAACAAAAAAAATAAACGCAACAACAACAATAAGAATCAATATCAGCAAAAGCCTGTAAAGCCGAAAAAAGAGCTTCCTGAGAAAATTACATTCTCCGGCACTTTAACAGTCGGCGCATTGGCTGAGGAGCTTGGCAAAGAGCCTTCAGAACTCATTAAAAAGCTGATGCTTCTTGGCGTAATGGCAACCATTAACCAAGAGCTTGATAAAGATACAATCGAACTCATTGCATCAGAATATGGTGTAGAAACAGAAGAAGTCATTGTGCTTGAAGAAACAGAACTGGAAAAATATGAAGAGCCCGATAAAGAAGAGGATCTTGAAATTCGTCCTCCTGTCGTGACAATCATGGGTCACGTTGACCATGGAAAAACGACGCTTCTTGACAGCATCCGTAAAACGAAGGTTGTTGAAGGAGAAGCAGGCGGAATCACCCAGCATATCGGTGCTTACCAAATTGAAGAGAACGGCAAGAAAATTACGTTCTTGGATACTCCGGGCCACGCCGCATTTACGACAATGCGTGCACGCGGTGCAGAAGTAACTGATATTACGATTCTGGTTGTGGCTGCAGATGACGGTGTAATGCCGCAAACCGTAGAAGCGATTAACCATGCAAAAGCAGCTGAGGTTCCAATTATTGTTGCTGTGAATAAAGTTGATAAAGAATCCGCAAATCCTGACCGTGTGATGCAAGAACTGACGGAATACGGACTTGTCCCTGAAGCTTGGGGCGGAGAAACTATTTTTGTTCCGCTTTCTGCTTTAACTGGAAAAGGCATTGATGAACTCGTTGAAATGATTTTGCTTGTCAGTGAAGTAGAGGAATTGAAAGCGAATCCGAACCGCCAGGCAAAAGGAACGGTTATTGAAGCGGAACTTGATAAAGGCAGAGGGTCAGTTGCGACATTGCTCGTACAGACTGGTACACTGAATGTCGGTGATCCTATCGTAGTCGGCAATACATTTGGCCGTGTCCGTGCCATGGTCAACGATATTGGACGCCGTGTAAAAACTGCCGGCCCGTCAACTCCGGTTGAAATTACCGGTTTGAACGATGTCCCTCAAGCTGGAGACCAATTCCTTGTCTTTAAGGATGAAAAAACAGCTCGTTCTGTCGGGGAAGCCCGTGCTTCGAAACAGCTTGAAGAGCAGCGCAGCGATAAAGCGAAACTCAGTCTTGATGATTTATTCGAGCAAATTAAACAAGGTGATGTAAAAGACATTAACCTCATCGTAAAAGCTGATGTTCAAGGATCTGCTGAAGCCTTAACGGCCGCACTTCAAAAAATTGAAGTAGAAGGCGTTAAAGTGAAAATCATCCACACAGGCGTTGGTGCAATTACTGAATCTGACATTATCTTGGCATCTGCTTCCAATGCAATAGTTATCGGGTTTAATGTGAGACCGGACGGAAATGCTAAGAGTACGGCTGAAGCTGAAAATGTAGATATTCGTCTTCACCGTATCATTTACAAAGTAATCGACGAGATTGAAGCTGCCATGAAAGGTATGCTTGATCCTGAATATGAAGAAAAAGTAATTGGCCAAGTAGAAGTACGCCAAACATTCAAAGTATCTAAAATAGGTACAATTGCCGGCGGATATGTTACTGAAGGAACCATTACGCGCGACAGCGGCCTCCGTTTAATCCGTGACGGCGTCGTCATCTTCGAAGGCGAAGTAGACGTTTTGAAACGTTTTAAAGACGATGTGAAAGAAGTTTCACAAGGCTATGAATGTGGTATTACAATTAAGAAATACAATGACATTCGCGAAGGTGACATCCTGGAAGCTTATGTCATGCAAGAAATTGAAAGAAAGTGATCGGATTTGCGGAATGTGAATGCATCATTTATGATGCAGGATCGCTAAAAGAAAAGCGTGCCGTTCTGAAGCGGGTTTTAACCAGGGTTCAAAACAAGTTCAATGTTTCGATTTCGGAGATTGACTATCAGGACACATGGCAAAGGACCAGCTTCGGAATCGCCGCTGTTTCTTCCTCTCGCGTTCAAACAGAAAAAGAGCTGCAGCGCGTCCTAGCGTTTATCGATTCTTTTCCTGAAATTGAACGGACGATCACTAGGACAGAGTGGTTTTAACTTAGAGGTGATTGAATTGAGTATGAGAGCAAACCGTGTCGGCGAGCAAATGAAAAAAGAACTCGGTGATATTATCAGCCGCAAGCTGAAAGATCCGAGAATAGGTTTTCTGACTGTAACGGATGTACGTGTATCAGGTGATTTGCAAATTGCAAAGGTGTATATCTCGGTTCTCGGCGACGAGAAAAAACGGGAGGAAGCGCTGAAAGGGCTGGCAAAGGCGAAAGGATTTATCCGATCTGAAATCGGCAGCCGCATCAGACTTCGAAAAACGCCTGAAATTGAATTTGAGTTCGATGAATCAATCGATTACGGAAATCGAATCGAAACGCTGATTCACGAATTACATTCAGAGAAACCATCTGAATAAAAAATGGAGAGGATAGGCGTATATCGTCTGTCCTCTTTTCTTCGTTTTAAAGAGAAAAAACCAAAAGAAGGAGTGAAAGACAAATGGTTAACGGAGTTCTCCTTTTACATAAACCGGTTGGCATGACATCGCACGACTGTGTCATGAAGATCCGAAAACTGTTAAAAACAAAAAAAGTAGGACATACGGGAACACTCGATCCAGAAGTGTCTGGTGTACTTCCGATTTGTGTGGGAAGGGCGACAAAAATAGTCGAATACTTGACTGAAAAGTCTAAAACATATGATGCGGAAATAACACTTGGCTTTTCAACGACAACAGAGGATCAGACTGGCGAAAGGGTTGAAACTAAGCCTGTCAATCAAGCCATTGATAAAGCAGATGCAGTAAAAGTTTTAAATAGCTTAAAGGGTAAACAAGAGCAAATTCCTCCCATGTATTCCGCTGTCAAAGTAAACGGCAAAAAATTATACGAGTACGCAAGAGCAGGTATTGAGGTAGAACGTCCAAAACGTATGATTACTATTGAAGACATTGCCCTGACGACAGAGATTAAACATAATGGAGAAACGGCAAGCTTTCGGTTTACAGTGACATGCTCCAAAGGGACCTATGTAAGGACGCTGGCGGTTATGATCGGAGAAAAACTCGGATATCCGGCTCATATGTCTCATTTAATCCGTACGGCATCCGGAGACTTCTCTCTTGACGAATGCTTTACCTTTGATGAACTTGAAACACAGGCCCAGTCCGGGACCGTGGGAGAGCATACAGTTCCTATTGAAGGCGCGCTCAATCATTTGCCGAAATGGATCATAAGTGATACATTAGCTAAGAAAGTAGAAAATGGGGCTTTGCTTGAGACGCCCGAGCAGTTTTCTGAGATGACAAGCGAAGACCGCATTGCTGTCTTTACGGAATCTGGAAATTGTTTGGCGATCTATTTTCCCCATCCTACAAAAAAAGGGCTGTTAAAGCCGGCAAAAGTATTGCTGCAAAAAAGCGAACAATAGAAAAAAGGTGACCGTTCTGTGAAGACGATACATATTACACATCCTCATCATTTAATCAAAGAGGAGCAGGCAAAGTCTGTGATGGCGTTAGGGTATTTTGACGGCGTTCATCTAGGACATCAAAAGGTAATCGGCACAGCGAAGCAGATAGCTGAAGAAAAGGGCCTGGCATTAGCTGTGATGACCTTTCATCCTCATCCTTCCCATGTATTGAGGAGGAATCAGGAGCCAAAGGATCTGATTACGCCTCTGGAAGATAAAATAAACCAAATTGAACAATTAGGCACAGAGATTCTGTATGTCGTTAAATTTAATGAAGCATTTGCTTCTCTTTCTCCTAAGCAGTTTGCAGACCAGTATATTGTCGGTCTTAATGTACAGCACGCTGTTGCGGGCTTTGACTTTACGTACGGCAAATACGGTAAGGGAACAATGGAGACCATGCCGAATGATTTAGATGGAGAAGCTGAGTGCACAATGGTAGAAAAATTAACGGAACAAGATAAAAAAATCAGTTCCTCGTATATCCGTACCGCGCTTCAAAACGGAGACGTTGAATTGGCGAATGTCTTGCTTGGACAGCCTTATTTTATAAAAGGAATTGTCATTCACGGTGATAAAAGAGGGCGGACCATCGGGTTTCCGACAGCAAATGTCGGTTTAAATAACAGCTATATCGTTCCGCCGACGGGTGTATATGCCGTAAAAGCGGAAGTGAACGGCGAAGTCTACAACGGCGTTTGCAATATCGGCTATAAGCCGACATTTTATGAAAAACGCCCGGAGCAGCCTTCAATCGAAGTCAATCTGTTTGATTTTGATCAAGAGGTATACGGAGCCGCTATAAAAATTGAGTGGTATAAACGGATTCGGAGCGAGCGGAAATTCAATGGCATCAAAGAATTAACAGAGCAAATTGAGAAAGACAAGCAGGAAGCCATCCGTTATTTCAGCAATTTGCGGAAATAACATGCAATGTACACAAATTTCATTTTAAAATATTTGCATATAGGCGCGATTTTTAGTATGATAGTTTGCGTAGTCTTAAAACCATTGCTTGGCAATCCGAAGTCACCGACGGTTGCTAGGTAACTGGGGCTAAATATGATTTGGAGGTGAAACAGGATGGCAATTACTCAAGAGCGTAAAAACCAACTCATCAGTGAGTTCAAAACACACGAATCTGATACTGGATCTCCAGAAGTTCAGATCGCTATCCTAACTGACTCAATTAACAATTTGAACGAGCATTTACGTACTCATAAGAAAGACCACCACTCACGTCGCGGTCTTCTTAAAATGGTAGGTAAGCGTCGTAATCTTCTTACGTATCTACGTAATAAAGACGTAACTCGTTATCGTGAGTTAATTAACAAACTAGGCTTACGTCGATAATCGTAAAAAGCGGGAGGATTCCCGCTTTTTTATCGTATTAAAGCGAAATTTCTTATAACAAATCATTGAAATCCTTTTACATACTACTTTGACATTGATATGTTCAATTCATTTCGTTCATAATAGGAGTAATTGATTATTTCACACAACGAAGAGAGGAGTTCGTAATCGTATGGGACAAGAAAAACATGTCTTTACCATAGATTGGGCCGGAAGAACGCTTACCGTTGAAACCGGCCAGCTTGCCAAACAGGCAAACGGTGCTGTTATGATCCGTTACGGTGATACAGCAGTGCTTAGTACAGCAACCGCTTCAAAAGAACCAAAACCGCTTGATTTCTTCCCGCTTACTGTAAATTATGAGGAAAGATTATATGCGGTAGGGAAAATTCCGGGCGGATTTATTAAAAGAGAAGGGCGTCCAAGTGAAAAAGCGGTTCTTGCCAGCCGTTTAATCGACCGTCCGATCCGCCCTTTGTTTGCTGATGGATTCCGTAATGAAGTTCAAGTCATCAGCATTGTCATGAGTGTTGACCAAAACTGCTCTTCTGAAATGGCTGCTATGTTCGGTTCATCTCTGGCTCTTTCTGTATCGGATATTCCGTTTGAAGGACCGATTGCAGGGGTTACTGTCGGACGCATTAATGATGAATTTATCATTAACCCGACAGTCGATCAGCTTGAGAAAAGCGACATCAATCTTGTCGTTGCCGGCACGAAAGATGCCATTAACATGGTAGAAGCGGGAGCGGATGAAGTTCCTGAGGAAACCATGCTTGAAGCCATTATGTTCGGCCATAAAGAAATTAAACGCCTGATTGCATTCCAAGAAGAAATTGTAGCAGCAGTCGGCAAAGAAAAATCAGAAATTGCGCTCTATGAAATTGATGAAGAGCTTAGTGAAAAAGTAAAAGCTTTAGCAGAAGAAGATTTGCTGAAAGCCATCCAGGTTCATGAAAAGCATGCCCGCGAAGATGCCATTAATGAAGTGAAAAAAGCAGTTGTGGCGAAATTCGAGGATGAAGAGCATGATGAAGACACAATCAAGAAAGTGAAGCAGACTTTGTCCAAGCTGGTGAAAAATGAAGTGCGCCGGTTGATTACTGAAGAGAAAGTAAGACCGGATGGCCGCGGTGTCGATCAAATCCGCCCGCTTTCTTCTGAGGTCGGCCTCTTGTCAAGAACTCACGGATCAGGGCTGTTTACAAGGGGACAAACACAGGCTCTCAGCGTATGTACGCTAGGCGCTCTTGGAGATGTGCAAATCCTTGACGGCTTAGGTGTCGAAGAGTCGAAACGGTTTATGCATCACTACAACTTCCCGCAATTCAGCGTTGGGGAAACAGGGCCAATGCGCGGACCGGGACGCCGTGAAATCGGACATGGAGCACTGGGTGAGCGTGCGCTTGAGCCAGTTATTCCGTCTGAAAAAGACTTCCCTTACACTGTCCGTCTTGTATCAGAAGTGCTTGAATCAAACGGTTCTACGTCTCAAGCAAGTATTTGCGCAAGCACACTTGCAATGATGGATGCCGGTGTACCAATTAAAGCCCCAGTTGCGGGTATTGCGATGGGTCTTGTCAAATCAGGCGAACATTACACTGTTCTGACTGACATCCAAGGCATGGAAGACGCGCTTGGAGATATGGACTTTAAAGTAGCCGGAACTGAAAAAGGCGTCACAGCGCTGCAAATGGACATTAAAATCGAAGGACTTTCCAGAGAGATTCTTGAAGAAGCGCTTCAGCAGGCGAAAAAAGGAAGAATGGAAATTCTTAACAGTATGCTTGCGACATTAAGCGAATCAAGAAAAGAGCTTTCTCAATATGCACCTAAGATTTTAACAATGGCCATTAATCCTGATAAGATCCGCGATGTCATCGGGCCAAGCGGAAAACAAATCAATAAAATCATCGAAGAAACCGGTGTTAAAATTGATATTGAACAGGACGGCACCATCTTTATTTCTTCAACAGTTGAAAGCAGCAACCAAGAAGCGAAAAAGATCATTGAAGACCTTGTCAGAGAGGTTGAAGTCGGCCAGCTTTACCTAGGTAAAGTGAAACGAATTGAAAAATTCGGAGCTTTCGTTGAAATTTTCAGCGGAAAAGACGGTTTGGTGCACATTTCAGAGCTTGCGCTTGAACGCGTAGGAAAAGTTGAAGATGTTGTGAAAATCGGGGACGAGATTCTTGTCAAGGTCACTGAAATTGATAAACAAGGACGAGTCAATTTATCCCGTAAAGCGGTGCTCCGTGAAGAGAAAGAAAAAGAAGAACAACAATCTTAAATGAAAACATAAAAGGAGCCTGGGAGACCCGGCTTCTTTATTTTGAAGCTTTTAAAATGCAGGCAGGTTCTACCTTGTCCTTATCCTTCATAATGTGAGGTGAGGGGGGACAGAACATGTACAAAAAATTTGTGCCGTTTGCCGTTTTTCTATTTCTTTTTTTTGTCTCATTTGAGATGATGAAAAATCCGCACACACTTGATTATATAGGGGCAATGAAAAAAGATACGGTGACTGTCACGGCGTCCAAAGACCCGCTATATGAAGAATTGCTTCAAAAAGCGCCGGAATATGAAGTTAGGCCCCAGGATGCCAGAGTAGATAAGGTCTGGAAAACCATTCCCGGTTACAATGGGTTGATGGTCAATATTGAAAAATCATATAAAAAAATGAAAAAGCACGGCGAGTTTCGGGAAAACGATTTGGTGTACAGGCAAGTAAAACCAAACATTCATCTTGAGTCTCTTCAGCCTGAGCCTATTTATAAAGGAAATCCTGACAAACCGATGGTGGCTTTTTTAGTCAATGTGGCATGGGGAAATGAATATTTAGAAAAAATGCTCCCTGTTCTGCAAAAGCATCAGGTCAAGGCTACGTTCTTTTTAGAAGGCAATTGGGTGAGGAAAAATGAACAGCTTGCTAAGAAGATTGCGGAAGAAGGACATGAAATCGGAAATCATTCATACAATCATCCGGATATGAGCAAACTGACTACAGGAAGAATTTCCGAGCAGCTCGACAAGACAAATGAGCAAATAGAAAAAACGCTCGGTGTTAAGCCGAAGTGGTTTGCTCCGCCGAGCGGAAGTTTTAGAAAAGCGGTCGTCGACATTGCAGCTGAGAAACAGATGGGAACAGTTATGTGGACAGTTGATACGATCGATTGGCAAAAACCGGCTCCGTCTGTACTTCAAACGAGAGTGTTAAGCAAGATACATAATGGTGCCATGATTTTAATGCATCCGACTGACTCTACGGCTGAAAGTCTTGAAGCGCTGATTACAAAGGTAAAAGATAAAGGATACGCGCTTGGAACAGTCACCGAACTAATGGATGAAACAAGACTGTTGAAGTAACTGATGCAGGCAGCTTGTCTTTGAATAGGAGGAACAAATTTGATTAAACGATATACGTGTCAAAATGGTGTAAGAGTTGTGCTGGAAAATAACCCGACAGTCCGTTCTGTTGCGATCGGCGTGTGGATCGGCACCGGTTCGCGGCACGAAAAGCCGGAGATAAACGGGATTTCTCACTTTTTAGAGCACATGTTCTTTAAAGGGACGAGCACAAGATCTGCACGCGAAATAGCAGAATCTTTTGATCGTATTGGCGGTCAGGTCAATGCGTTTACCTCAAAGGAATATACCTGCTACTATGCAAAGGTGCTTGACGAGCATGCAAATTACGCACTGGACGTATTAGCAGATATGTTTTTTCATTCCACGTTTGATGAAAACGAGCTGAAAAAAGAAAAAAATGTAGTATATGAAGAGATTAAAATGTACGAAGATGCGCCGGACGACATTGTGCATGATTTACTGAGCAAAGCCACTTACGGCAATCATTCTTTAGGCTATCCTATTCTTGGTACGGAAGAAACGCTTGCTTCCTTCAACGGCGACTCTCTCAGACAATACATGCATGATTATTATACACCGGACCGAGTGGTCATTTCGGTAGCGGGCAATATATCTGACAGTTTTATCAAAGATGTAGAAAAATGGTTCGGGTCATACGAGGCGAAAGGCAAAGCGACAGGCCTCGCGAAGCCCGATTTCTACACGGAAAAACTGACGAGAAAAAAAGAAACAGAGCAGGCTCATTTATGCCTTGGCTTTAAAGGCCTTGAGGTTGGCCATGAACGCATTTATGATTTAATTGTCCTGAATAATGTGCTCGGAGGCAGCATGAGTAGCCGCCTGTTCCAGGATGTCCGTGAAGATAAAGGGCTCGCTTATTCTGTTTACAGCTATCACAGCTCTTATGAGGACAGCGGTATGCTTACCATTTACGGCGGGACCGGTGCAAATCAGCTTCAGCAGCTGTCAGAAACAATTCAAGAAACCCTTGCTACATTAAAACGCGAAGGTATTACCTCTAAAGAGTTGGAAAACAGCAAAGAGCAAATGAAGGGAAGCTTGATGCTGAGCTTAGAAAGCACAAACAGCAAAATGAGCCGAAATGGAAAAAATGAACTGCTGCTCGGCAAACATAAAACTTTAGATGAGATCATCAAGGAATTAAACGCCGTAAACTTAGAGCGAGTCAACGGCCTTGCCAGACAACTGTTTACTGAAGATTATGCACTGGCACTCATCAGCCCCTCCGGCAATATGCCATATTAAAAGGAAAAGCCTGCCCCATAACGGAGCAGGCATTTTTTAATTCCTTTAATCATACATAGTACAAGGGGGTGACAGACATGCGGCTCAGTGAATTATCAGGAAAGGAAATTGTAGACATCAAAAGAGCTGAACGGCTGGGAGTACTCGGCCAGACCGATTTAGAAATCAATGAACAGGATGGACAGATTACGGCACTCCTCATTCCGACAATTAAGTGGTTTGGTTTGAGAAAACATGGTCAAGACATTCGTGTCCCCTGGCATCATATTCAAAAAATCGGATCAGATATGATCATATTAGACGTGCCTGAGGAAATGTCTCCTCGGCAAGAGTAAGAAAAAAGCCCAAAAGAATGTAGTGCGGGCTCCAAAGTAAACTTATGAAACATCGGCTTCGGCAGCCGGTGTTTTTTTCTATGAAAAAAGCGCGTTTTAATTCACCGGTATTTCCTTTTGATCATAAGATGAAGGGGAGCTTAACAACTAGAGATCCAGTATATACAAAGAAGGTGAACGTTTAAAATGTTAACCGGATTGAAAATTGCAGTTATCGGCGGTGACGCAAGACAGCTCGAAATAATAAGAAAGCTCACTGAACAGCAGGCTGACATCTATCTTGTCGGTTTTGACCAATTGGATCACGGTTTTACCGGAGCAGTAAAATGCAACATTGATGAAATTCCTTTTCAGCAAATAGACAGTGTTATTCTCCCAGTGTCTGCAACAACAGGAGAAGGTGTCGTATCGACTGTATTTTCGAATGAAGAGGTTGTGTTAAAACAGGAGCATCTCGACAAAACACCTGCACACTGTGTCATTTTCTCAGGAATTTCTAACGCCTATTTAGAAAACATTGCAGCTCAAGCAAACAGAAAACTTGTTAAGCTGTTTGAACGGGATGACATTGCGATATACAATTCTATTCCGACAGTAGAAGGAACGATTATGCTGGCTATTCAGCACACGGATTATACGATACACGGATCTCAGGTGGCCGTTCTAGGTCTGGGGCGCACCGGGATGACGATTGCCCGCACATTTGCCGCGCTTGGAGCGAATGTAAAAGTGGGGGCAAGAAGTTCAGCGCATTTGGCACGTATTACTGAAATGGGACTCGTCCCTTTTCATACCGATGAGCTGAAAGAGTATGTAAAAGATATAGATATTTGTATTAATACAATACCGAGTATGATTTTAAATCAAAAGGTACTTTCTAGCATGACACCAAAAACTTTAATATTGGATCTGGCCTCACGTCCCGGGGGAACGGATTTCAAATATGCCGAAAAACAGGGGATTAAAGCACTTCTTGCCCCTGGTCTACCAGGAATTGTCGCTCCTAAAACAGCTGGGCAAATCCTCGCAAACGTCTTGAGCAAGCTATTGGCTGAATTACAAGCTGAGGAGGGGAAGTAAGCATGTCGTCATTAAAAGGAAAAAGAATCGGGTTTGGGCTGACTGGATCGCACTGCACATATGAAGCGGTTTTCCCGCAAATTGAGGCCCTGGTCAACGGAGGGGCAGAAGTCCGTCCGGTTGTCACTTTTAACGTAAAATCCACAAATACCCGATTTGGAGAAGGAGCGGAATGGGTTAAAAAAATTGAAGACCTGACCGGATATGAGGCCATTGATTCGATTGTAAAGGCAGAGCCCCTTGGGCCGAAGCTGCCCCTTGACTGCATGGTCATTGCGCCCTTAACCGGCAACTCAATGAGCAAGCTTGCAAATGCTATGACAGACAGTCCGGTGCTGATGGCGGCAAAAGCGACAATCCGAAACAATAGGCCAGTCGTTCTTGGTATCTCGACAAATGATGCTCTCGGTTTAAACGGAACAAATTTAATGAGGCTCATGTCAACAAAAAATATCTTTTTTATTCCATTCGGGCAAGACGATCCATTTAAAAAACCGAATTCAATGGTAGCCAAAATGGATCTGCTTCCGCAAACCATTGAAAAGGCGGTTATGCATCAGCAGCTTCAGCCGGTTCTGGTTGAGAATTATCAGGGAAATGACTAAATTTACAGAAAATCTTTCCCAAACTAAAAAATTCGGTCATCACCCGCATATTCTATGGTAAAATAAAACGTAAAATCATAGTCAAATCAATTCAATGATGCTGATTGGCGGAAGGAGTTTTACAGATGGGAAGAGGTTTACACGTAGCAGTTGTCGGAGCGACAGGGGCTGTAGGACAACAAATGCTGAAAACACTTGAAGACAGAAACTTTGAAATGGACACACTTACATTGCTATCTTCCAAACGCTCTGCGGGGACAAAAGTCACGTTTAAAGGCCAAGAGCTGACTGTTCAGGAAGCTTCTCCCGAGAGCTTTGAAGGGGTAAATATTGCTTTGTTCAGCGCCGGCGGAAGCGTATCACAGGCATTGGCACCAGAAGCTGTAAAACGCGGCGCTATTGCTATAGATAATACGAGTGCGTTCCGTATGGACGAAAATACACCACTTGTTGTGCCTGAAGTGAATGAAGCAGACTTGCATGAACACAACGGCATTATTGCCAATCCGAACTGCTCTACAATCCAAATGGTTGCGGCTCTTGAACCGATCCGCAAAGCATACGGCTTAAACAAAGTCATCGTATCAACTTACCAGGCGGTTTCAGGAGCGGGAAATGAAGCTGTAAAAGAGCTTTACAGCCAAACACAGGCGATTTTAAATCAAGAAGAAATTGAGCCCGCGATCATGCCTGTAAAAGGCGACAAAAAACACTATCAAATCGCCTTCAACGCGATTCCGCAAATTGATAAATTCCAAGATAACGGCTATACGTTTGAGGAAATGAAAATGATAAATGAAACGAAAAAAATCATGCACATGCCGGACCTTCAAGTAGCGGCTACATGTGTGAGACTGCCAATTCAAACTGGGCACTCAGAGTCCGTCTACATTGAGGTTGACCGTGATGACGCTACAGTTGAGGATATTAAAAAACTATTAAAAGAAGCTCCGGGCGTGACACTTCAGGATGACCCAAACCAGCAGCTTTATCCGATGCCTGCTGATGCCGTCGGTAAAAACGATGTGTTTGTTGGCCGCATCCGCAAAGATTTGGACAGAGCAAACGGTTTTCATTTATGGGTTGTTTCTGATAACCTGTTAAAAGGCGCGGCATGGAACTCTGTTCAGATTGCAGAAAGCCTGAAAAAACTAAACCTCGTATAAAAGAGAGAATTTCCTAAAGACGAATAGAAGAGAGTAAGGTGCTATCAGCCTGCTCTCTTCTGTTACGTCCGAATAATTTGGAGTGAAAACAGTGAAGATAATTGTTCAAAAGTTCGGCGGAACATCTGTAAAAGATGATAAAGGCCGTAAACTGGCTTTAGAGCATATTAAAGAAGCAATCAGTGAGGGATATAAGGTTGTCGTTGTCGTTTCAGCGATGGGCCGGAAAGGAGACCCGTACGCAACGGATTCTTTGCTGGGGCTGCTTTACGGCGATCAGTCAGCGATTTCCCCGAGAGAGCAGGATTTGCTTTTATCTTGCGGAGAGACCATTTCTTCTGTCGTCTTTACAAGCATGCTGCTTGATAACGGTGTGAAAGCAGCTGCCCTGACAGGGGCTCAGGCTGGCTTTTTAACGAATGATCAGCATACCAATGCGAAAATCCTTGAAATGAGACCGGAGCGTTTATTCAGTGTTCTCGCAAATCATGACGCTGTAGTCGTCGCAGGGTTCCAGGGTGCCACTGAAAAGGGTGATACAACAACGATCGGCAGAGGGGGCAGCGATACGTCCGCAGCCGCACTTGGCGCAGCGATTGACGCGGAATACATCGATATTTTCACCGATGTAGAAGGTGTGATGACTGCTGACCCGAGAGTGGTGGAAAATGCGAAACCGCTTCCTGTCGTGACGTATACTGAAATTTGCAACCTGGCGTATCAAGGGGCGAAGGTCATTCATCCGCGGGCTGTAGAGATTGCGATGCAGGCAAAGGTTCCCATCCGCGTCCGTTCGACTTATTCGAAAGATAAAGGCACATTGGTGACATCGCATCACTCTTCCAAAGTCGGAAGCGATGTTTTCGAAAGGCTGATTACGGGAATTGCCCATGTCAAAGATGTCACGCAGTTTAAAGTGCCTGCGAAAATCGGCCAGTATAACGTGCAGACTGAAGTGTTTAAGGCGATGGCGAATGCGGGAATCAGTGTTGATTTCTTCAACATTACACCTAGTGAAATCGTATATACGGTGGCCGGTAATAAAACAGAAACAGCTCAGCGTATTTTAATGGATATGGGCTATGATCCGTTGGTAACGAGAAATTGCGCGAAGGTATCGGCGGTCGGAGCTGGCATTATGGGTGTTCCCGGCGTCACGTCCAAAATTGTTTCGGCTCTTTCCGATAAAGAAATTCCGATCCTTCAGTCGGCTGACAGCCATACGACGATATGGGTGCTTGTCCATGAAGCAGATTTGGTTCCTGCTGTAAACGCTTTGCATGAAGTGTTTGAACTTTCCAAGTAAATGTGATTGAATCATGATGAGGTGAATAAAATGAATTTCGGAAATGTGTCTACAGCGATGATTACACCCTTTGACAATAAAGGGAATGTAGACTTTCAAAAACTGTCTACATTGATTGATTACTTGTTGAAAAACGGAACGGATTCTTTAGTAGTGGCGGGAACAACTGGAGAGTCGCCAACCCTTTCAACTGAAGAAAAAATTGCGCTGTTTGAATATACGGTAAAAGAAGTGAACGGTCGGGTGCCGGTTATCGCGGGTACTGGCAGCAACAACACGAAAGATTCCATAAAGCTGACAAAAAAAGCTGAGGAAGCGGGCGTAGACGCGGTCATGCTCGTTACGCCGTATTACAATAAACCTTCTCAAGAAGGAATGTACCAGCATTTTAAAGCAATTGCGGCAGAAACGTCTCTTCCGGTCATGCTGTATAATGTGCCGGGCCGCACAGTAGCTTCTCTCGCTCCTGAAACGACGATTCGTTTGGCGGCAGACATCCCGAATGTAGTTGCGATTAAAGAAGCGAGCGGAGACCTCGAAGCGATTACGAAAATTGTTGCGGAAACGCCCGAAGACTTCTCTGTCTATTCAGGGGATGACGCCCTGACCCTTCCTATTCTCTCAGTCGGAGGAAGAGGAGTTGTGTCAGTGGCGAGCCATATTGCAGGCTCTGATATGCAGCAAATGATCAAAAATTATACGAATGGGCAAACAGCTAATGCGGCACTGATTCATCAGAAACTGCTGCCGATTATGAAGGAACTGTTTAAAGCGCCTAACCCGGCTCCTGTCAAAACAGCGCTTCAACTGAAAGGCCTTCATGTCGGATCGGTGCGACTTCCTCTTATCCCGCTTAGCGAAGATGAACGACTGAGCTTAAGCAGCACGATCAGCGAACTGTAAGAAAAAATTTCATACAGTGAAACAAACGCGGTCATTCTCACATTCAGCTGAGTTTGACCGTTTCTTATACATATTGGTTTTGCTTAAACCTTCTGCTTTATCTTGTTTTCTAAATTTACTTTCAGTTATAATAGGAACAAGTGATGATGGACGGGTATGAGACTAGGAGGATATAGATTTTGAAAAAGAAAAATACAGAAAACGTTAGAATTATCGCCCTTGGCGGTGTCGGAGAAATTGGGAAGAATCTTTATGTCATCGAAATTGACTCAGACATATTTGTCGTTGATGCCGGCCTTATGCATCCAGAAAACGAAATGCTCGGTATTGATGTAGTGATTCCTGACATATCATATTTGATTGAACGGGCTGACCGCGTCAAGGCAATCTTTTTAACACACGGGCATGATGAAAATATCGGCGGCGTTTTTTACTTGTTAAACAAGCTGTCCGTTCCAGTGTACGGAACAAAGCTGACGCTTGCACTATTAAGAGAAAAATTAAAACAATACGGACATAACCGAAAAACTGATTTAAGAGAAATTCACTCCAAATCTGTCATTACATTTGAATCAACAAAAGTATCGTTCTTTAGAACGATTCACAGCATCCCTGATTCTGTAGGTGTGAGTTTTAAAACATCACTTGGATCTATAGTATGCACGGGAGACTTCAAATTTGACCAAACACCTGCACTTAATCAAATGTGCGACATTGGCGAGATCGCCAAGATCGGCAATAGCGGCGTGCTTGCCCTGCTTTCAGACAGTACAAATGCGGAACGTCCGGGTTATACGCCTTCGGAAGCAGCTGTCAGCGGAGAAATTTCGGACGCGCTGTATAATTCAGAGAACCGGGTGATTATTGCTGTTTTCGCATCCAATATTAACCGGATTCAGCAAGTCATTCATGCAGCTTCTCAAAATGGAAGAAAGATTGCCGTTGCTGGAAAAAATCTACAATCTGTCCTACAACTGGCAAGAAAGCTCGGATATATCGAAGCTGATGATGAACTGTTTATTTCTGTGCAGGATGTCAAGAAGTATCCAAAACGCGAAGTGGCCATTATGACAGCCGGCAGCCAAGGTGAACCGTTAGCTGCCCTGACAAGAATGGCAAACAAAGCTCACAAACAGTTGAACATTGAAGAAGGGGATACAGTTGTCATTGCGTCCACCCCAATCCCTGGACAGGAACTTATTTATTCTAAAACAGTAGATATTCTCGCGAGAGCCGGCGCGCAAGTCACCTTTGCCCAAAAGCGTGTCCATGTATCTGGCCACGGTTCACAGGAAGAGTTAAAGCTGATGATCAATCTGCTTAAACCAAAATATTTAATTCCTGTAAACGGCGAATACAGAATGCAAAAAGCTCATTCAAAAATCGCTGAAGAAATCGGCATGAAGCGCAGTGACATCTTCTTAATTGAAAAAGGAGACGTCGTTGAATTTCGCGGCCAGAACGTAAAAATTGGGGATAAAGTTCCGTATGGCAATATTTTAATTGATGGTTTAGGCGTCGGCGATATCGGCAATATCGTGCTGCGAGACCGCCGCTTACTTTCACAGGACGGAATTTTAATCGTTGTCATTACACTTGATAAACAAAAGAAACATCTTGTATCAGGACCAGAAATTATCACTCGCGGTTTTGTTTATGTAAGAGAGTCTGAAGGCCTTATCGTAGAGGCTACTGAGCTTGTCCGTTCCATCGTGACAGAAGCGACTGAAACATCAAATGTTGAATGGTCAACGCTGAAGCAGGCTATGCGAGATGCTTTGAACCAATTCCTATATGAAAAAACGAAACGTAAACCGATGATCATTCCAATTATTATGGAAGTGTAATGACTGACTAAGGCCGGAGCTGCTCCGGTCTTTATTTTTTGCCTTTTAAGCCGGGGATTGAATTGAGTAACTTTGTTCATAATACAAAGAGAAACTCGGAAAGGGTGAAAGCGAGATGGATCATCGTATGGAAAACACAGAAGAAGAGCGTCCTGAAAAAAATGATGCGAAAGACAGCATTATGAATAAAATACAGCAGCTTGGTGAAACGGCGCTCCCGCAGCTGCCCCAGGATACAAATATTCATTGTCTGACCATTATCGGCCAAATAGAAGGCCATGTTCAGCTTCCTCCGCAAAACAAAACAACAAAATATGAACATGTTATCCCGCAGATTGTCGCAATTGAACAGAATCCCAAAATTGAAGGTCTGCTGATTATATTAAATACGGTCGGAGGAGATGTTGAAGCGGGTCTCGCAATAGCGGAAATGCTCGCATCTTTATCAAAACCGACCGTTTCCATTGTGCTTGGCGGAGGGCATTCTATCGGCGTTCCGATTGCGGTATCTTGTGATTACAGTTATATCGCTGAAACAGCAACAATGACCATTCATCCGGTTCGGCTGACCGGATTGGTAATCGGCGTGCCGCAAACGTTTGAATACCTGGATAAAATGCAAGAAAGAGTTGTTAAATTTGTAACTAGCCATTCCAATGTAACCGAAGAGAAGTTTAAAGAACTGATGTTTTCAAAAGGAAATTTAACACGCGACATCGGAACAAATGTAGTGGGTAAGGATGCAGTTGAATACGGACTGATCGATCACGCAGGCGGTGTCGGACAGGCGATCAATAAACTGAATGAGCTCATTGAGGAAGCAAGGGAAGAAGAAGGACGGATGATTCAATGATTCTGTATACCGTGATGCCGCAGGAAATTGTGTTTGCAGATCAGAACCAAGAGACAAGCGTTCATGAGCAGATTGAGTATAAAGGTGTACCGCTTCTTGTCGAGATGAAAGGCAATGAAGCGGAAGTCATTCAAATCATGAGCACAAATCCAATGCATTTTCTGCACCCGGACATTTCTCCGGGACAAAAGCTGAAATTAAACGTATAAGATTCCAACCCTTTTTTAAGTGCAAAATATGCTATAATAGGGGAATCCTACAGAAAAAACGCAGCCTGTAAACGGCTGCTTTCTTCATTATGTATGAACTTACATTTTTTAACGCAGTAAGGTGATGAGTGTGGCAAAGAAAAAACGAAAATCAAGAAAAAAACAGGCGAAACAGCTCAATATAAAATACGAACTTAACGGATTGCTGTGTATAGCCATTTCAATTATCGCGATTCTGCAGCTTGGGGTAGTCGGGCAAACCTTTATCTATTTGTTCCGCTTTTTTGCTGGAGAGTGGTTTATTTTATGCTTGTTAGGTCTATTGGTGTTAGGAGTCTCGCTGTTTTGGAAGAAGAAAACGCCGAGCCTATTAACGAGGCGAAAGGCCGGACTGTACTGTATTATCGCAAGCATATTGCTGCTTTCTCACGTGCAGCTGTTTAAAAATTTGACGCACAATGGGTCGATTGAGTCTGCAAGCGTGGTGCGCAACACATGGGAATTGTTTTTGATGGATATGAATGGAAGATCCGCTTCACCTGATTTAGGCGGAGGGATGATCGGAGCTTTGCTGTTTGCGGCTTCACACTTTTTATTTGCGTCAACCGGTTCTCAGATTATGGCGATTGTCATGATTTTGATCGGAATGATTTTAGTCACAGGGCGCTCTCTTCAAGAAACGCTGAAAAAGTGGATGAGCCCGATTGGCCGCTTTATAAAAGAACAATGGTTTGCATTTATTGATGATATGAAATCCGTCAAAACAAATATGAAGTCTTCGAAAAAAACGAAAGCGCCGAGCAAAAAACAAAAACCGGCCCGCAAAAAACAGCAATTGGAACAAGAGCCTTCTGATGAAGAGGGGGACCTGGAAACGGAAACGGCATCGCCCCTCATTCATTCAGAGCCGATTATCTCAAGCTTTTCAGATCGGAATGAAAATGAAGAGTCTCCAGCCATAGAAAAGCGAGCTGAACCTGTATCAGAGCCGCTTCAGGAGATCCAGACTGAGACCGGTGATCAGGAAACTGTTTCTGCTCCCCCTATGACCTTTACGGAGCTTGAAAACAAGGATTATGAGATGCCGTCACTGGATTTACTGGCCGATCCGAAGCATACCGGCCAGCAGGCAGATAAAAAGAATATTTATGAAAATGCGAGAAAGCTCGAACACACCTTCCAAAGCTTTGGCGTAAAGGCGAAAGTCACACAGGTTCATCTCGGCCCGGCCGTAACAAAATATGAAGTGTATCCTGATGTCGGAGTGAAGGTTAGCAAAATTGTGAATTTAAGCGATGATTTAGCGCTAGCACTTGCTGCGAAGGATATCAGGATAGAGGCGCCAATACCAGGAAAATCAGCAATTGGAATTGAGGTGCCGAATGCAGAAGTGGCGATGGTATCGCTGAAGGAAGTGCTGGAGTCTAAATTAAACGACAGACCGGATGCGAAGCTGCTAATTGGACTTGGCCGCAATATTTCAGGTGAAGCTGTGCTGGCTGAGTTAAACAAGATGCCCCACCTTTTAGTCGCAGGCGCAACCGGAAGCGGGAAGAGCGTTTGTGTCAACGGCATTATTACAAGTATCTTGATGCGCGCGAAACCGCATGAAGTGAAAATGATGATGATCGATCCTAAAATGGTAGAGCTGAATGTCTACAACGGGATTCCGCATTTGCTTGCTCCAGTTGTAACCGATCCGAAAAAAGCGTCCCAGGCTTTGAAAAAGGTTGTCAATGAAATGGAGAGGCGGTACGAATTATTTTCTCATACGGGTACAAGAAATATTGAAGGATACAATGATTATATAAAACGCTCTAATAATGAAGAAGAAGCGAAACAGCCGGAGCTGCCCTATATCGTTGTCATTGTGGACGAGCTTGCCGATCTCATGATGGTCGCTTCATCTGATGTGGAAGATTCGATTACGAGATTGTCCCAAATGGCGCGGGCTGCCGGCATCCATCTCATCATTGCGACACAGAGGCCGTCGGTTGACGTTATCACAGGGGTGATCAAAGCGAATATTCCGTCACGAATCGCGTTCAGCGTTTCTTCACAGACGGATTCAAGGACGATTCTTGACATGGGTGGCGCTGAGAAGCTGCTCGGCCGCGGCGATATGCTGTTTTTGCCTGTCGGGGCTAACAAACCTGTCCGCGTGCAGGGAGCATTTTTGTCGGATGACGAAGTGGAGAAGATCGTCGACCATGTGATTACGCAGCAGAAAGCGCAATATCAGGAAGAAATGATTCCTGAGGAGACTACGGAAACGCATTCCGAGGTTACCGATGAACTTTATGATGAAGCTGTTGAATTAATCGTCGGCATGCAGACGGCATCTGTTTCAATGCTGCAAAGAAGATTCAGAATCGGTTATACGAGGGCGGCGCGCCTCATTGACGCAATGGAGGAACGAGGCGTTGTCGGGCCATATGAAGGCAGCAAACCGAGAGAAGTTTTATTATCCAAAGAGAAATATGATGAACTCTCTTCTTAATGAAGGGAGTTCAGCTTTCTTTAGTTATCGATAATAACATTATGTAAACTGCAACCTTTCTATTTATTTTTTCGACAAAACATGATATAGTTGTCCCAATTGTTCAATAATTTTTATCGAAAGTGGTTTACGGAGGGAAAACATGTCTACAAAAGCTGATAATCGGCACTTGTATTTAAAAGTAATTGAACGAATTAAAGAGGATATTAAAAATGGAATCTACACTGAGAAGGAAAAGCTGCCTTCTGAATTTGAGCTTTCCAAAAAGCTCGGCGTCAGCAGAGCGACGCTAAGAGAAGCCTTGCGGATCCTTGAAGAAGAGCATGTGATTATCAGAAGGCATGGTGTAGGCACTTTTGTCCATTCTAAGCCGTTATTTCTTTCGGGCATTGAACAGCTGAACAGTGTAACCAAGATGATTGAACAGGCAAATATGACGCCTGGCACGATTTTTCTATCATCACAAGTGCTTATGCCGTCTGAGGATGATATGATGAGATTTCACTTGGAAGAGGGGCAGGAACTTTTTTACCTCGAACGAGTCAGGACAGCTAACGGACAGCCGATTGTGTATTGTATAGACAAAATTCCGATGGATATTTTGCCGAATTCTTTTTCTCACCAGCAAGAATCTATGTTTGATTTACTTGAGAAAAATTCAGGCTCCGTGATCAGCTATGCCGTGACTGATATTGAGCCGATCGGCTATCATGATACCATTTCTCCGGTGCTTGAATGCGATCCGGAAACAGCTCTTTTGCTGTTAAAACAAACCCATTACGATCAGCACGATAAACCGGTGCTTTACTCTTTAAATTACTTTAGAGCGGATAAATTCAGATTTCATGTTTTGCGTAAACGATTCTAAAACGGACGCCTGTGATGTGTCTGTTTTTTTATTTGCACTGATTCATGTTTCTTTGTACATACTTTCACGCCCGTTAACGCAAGATATAAGGGATGACAAGAAAGTGAATGGGTGAAAATGTTGAGAAAGAAAGATGGAATGAAACATATTATTGCATTGTCTTCCGTACCGCTTGTGATGACACTTGGAAATTCCATGCTGATTCCCGTTCTGCCGATGATGGAAAAAAAGCTGTCGGTGACTTCATTTCAAGTGTCTTTAATCATTACTGTATATTCGGTGGTGGCAATTATTTGCATACCGATTGCGGGGTATCTGTCAGATCGATTCGGGAGGAAAAAAATATTGCTTCCATGTCTCCTCATTGCAGGATTGGGAGGGGCGGTGGCTGCTTTTGCTTCAACCTATATGAAAAATCCCTACGCTATGATTTTGGCGGGGAGGGTTCTTCAAGGCATCGGTTCAGCAGGTGCAGCTCCTATCGTCATGCCGTTTATCGGCGATTTGTTTGAAGGAGACGATGAAAAGGTCAGCGCCGGTCTTGGCGATATTGAAACCGCCAACACATCAGGGAAGGTACTGAGTCCTATACTTGGCGCCTTACTGGCTACCTGGTACTGGTTTGTACCATTTTGGTTTATTCCGTTTTTCTGTTTGATCAGCTTTTTGCTAGTATTGTTTCTGGTGGCCAAACCTGAAGAAGATGAGGATGCACCTGCGGTTTCTGAGTTTATTAAGAATGTGCGGGAAATCTTTAAGCAGGACGGACGCTGGCTTTATACGGTTTTTATTATCGGGTGTGTCATTATGTTTCTGTTATTCGGCGTACTATTTTATTTATCAGATACGCTGGAAAAGAAGTATGCCATTGACGGAGTGGCTAAAGGCGGATTACTGGCAATCCCACTTTTATTTTTGTCAACCAGTTCCTATATAGCTGGCAAAAAGATTGGCAAAGATAAAAGCCGAATGAAGTTTTGTGTTGTTACAGGAATGATTATGTTAAGCCTTTCGTATATAGCTTTGTGGTGGAATCACAGTTTTTATTTTTTATTTGTCTTTTTAAGTTTTGGCGGGGTTGGAATTGGAATGGCTCTTCCTGCTTTAGATGCACTGATAACCGAAGGGATTGAAAGCGAGGAATGCGGAACCATTTCCTCCTTTTACAATAGCATGCGCTTTATAGGGGTAGCTCTCGGCCCCCCTGTGTTTGCGGCATTAATGTCTAATGCAGACTGGCTGATTTTTATTCTATCGGCGTTTTGCAGCATCGTTGCTTTATTCTTAGTCATCTTCACTGTGGATACTAAAAAAAGTGAGGAGGAAGAAAAAAACTTGGGGACGGTCTAGCCAACCGTCTTTTTTTCGCTGTGAAAATAGCGAATATTGACAATCTTCTCTCGCATCATTATGCTGTAATTTATAATCGGAAGACTGTCGTTCTGACAGGGCTTCTCTTTGAGCACATTTATCGTTCTGCCGCTGTTTGTGCCTGTCATGGTGCGGCTATTCGGCGGCGGCCTTTCAAATCAAAAAGGATGAATCGATACAGCCCCCGTCTTGTCTGGCGGAGGTTATTATTTCCTTATAAATCCTACAGTTGCTATAATTACATGAAAGAGTGATTCTGCGTATGCTGAAAATGGGTCATAATACATACTAATAAGAAATGAACGAAGGAGGTTCCATATGTCATATGTAAATGAAATCAAAACAAAGCATGGCGGTTTAACCGCGCACATTGTAGAAACAGAAAAATTCAAAACCGTCTCGCTTATTTTTAAAATGCTTGCGCCGCTGACAAAGGAGCAAGTCACCAAAAGGGCGCTGCTCCCGCATGTGCTCCTTCGCGGAACAAAAAGCCATCCGAAAACCGCAGAATTACGTTCTTATTTAGATGAACTGTACGGCACGTCCGTTTCAGCTGATCTTTCGAAAAAAGGAGAGCGGCACGTCATTACGTTCAGGCTTGAAATCCCGAATGAAAAATATTTAAAAAATCAAACGCCGCTTCTTGAAAAAGGACTGCAGCTTCTCGCAGAAATCGTCTTTTCACCTGCTCTGGAGGAGGGCGCTTTTCAATCACAATATGTGGCTCAGGAAAAACGGACGCTCAAGCAGAGAATCCAAGCGGTCTATGATGATAAAATGCGCTACTCGAATTTAAGGCTGATACAGGAAATGTGCAAAAATGAGCCTTACGCGCTCCATGTCAATGGGGAAATGGAAGATGTCGATGCCATTACAGCTGATCAATTATATGAAACATACCAAAGCGCTATCCAAAAAGACCAGCTTGATCTTTATGTCGTTGGCGATGTGGACAGTAACCAAGTGCAAGCGTCAATTGACAAGTATTTTCAAACAGAAGAGCGCACCCTTGGCATGATTAAAAACAATCACTCTGAGCAAAACGCACAGCCTAAAGAAGTAATTGATGATGAAGATGTCAAACAAGGGAAGTTGAATATTGGCTACCGCACCAGTATCACTTATACGGATCAGGATTATCCTGCCTTGCAAGTGTTTAACGGGCTGTTTGGCGGATTCTCTCACTCCAAGCTTTTCATCAATGTTCGGGAAAAAGCCAGTCTTGCATACTACGCCGCTTCGCGTATAGAAAGTTTTAAAGGCTTGTTAATGGTGATGTCAGGCATTGAAGTGAAAAATTATGAACAGGCTGTTTCTATTATTACTGAGCAATTTCAGGCAATGAAAAACGGCGAATACAGTGAGCAGGATATCGCTCAGACAAAGGCTGTCATTCGAAATCAAGTGCTAGAAACCATTGATACTGCGTACGGTCTATCTGAATTTTTATATCAGCAGGCTGCTGCCCAAGTCGATATTCCAATCGAAGACTTTCTCGCCAATATTGATCAGGTCACAAAAGAGGATATCATGAAAGCCGGCGAAAAGATTCAGCTTGATACGACTTATTTCTTAAAAGGGACGGAGGGTGCATCTTGATCAAACCAATCAAATATGAACAGCTTCAGGAGACGCTGTACCATGAAAAAATGACAAACGGCCTTGACGTTTACGTTTTGCCGAAAAAAGGCTTCAACAAGACGTATGCGGTTTTCACTACAAAGTATGGTTCTATAGATAACCGATTCGTCCCTTTAGGTAAAAATGAAATGGTTCACGTGCCGGACGGCATCGCTCATTTTCTTGAGCACAAGCTGTTTGAAAAAGCGGATGGAGACGTTTTTCAAGATTTCAGCAAACAGGGCGCTTCTGCTAATGCGTTTACGTCATTTACAAGAACGGCTTATCTTTTCTCAAGCACATCGAATGTTGAACGCAATTTAGAGACGCTGATCGATTTTGTGCAGGATCCGTATTTTACTGAAAAAACGGTTGAAAAGGAAAAAGGGATTATCGGGCAGGAGATTAACATGTACGACGACAACCCTGATTGGAGGCTTTACTTCGGGGTCATTGAAAACATGTACAAAGAACATCCTGTCAGAATTGACATAGCGGGAACAGTGGAAAGCATCTCACATATTACAAAAGACAATCTTTATGAATGCTATGAAACGTTTTATCACCCGAGTAACATGCTCCTCTTCATTGTCGGTCCTGTAGATCCTGAAGCGATCATTTCTCAGGTAAGAGAAAATCAGGAGAGAAAGCCGTATACAGACCAGCCGGAGATCAAACGTGAAGAAGTAAAAGAGCAAGAAGCGGTTTTCCGGAAAGAAAAAGAGATTAAAATGAATGTGCAGGGACCGAAATGCCTTGTCGGGCTGAAATCAAAGAATCCGTTTAAATTAGGGAAAGAGCTGTTAAAGCATGAACTTTCAATGAACTTATTGCTTGAATCTCTTTTCGGCAAAAGCTCTGCCCAGTACGAATCACTTTATGAAAAAGGGTATATTGACGAAACGTTCAGCTTTGATTTTACTGCTGAATATGGGTTCGGTTTTGCGGCGATCGGCGGCGATACACCCGAACCTGATCAATTGGCTGAAGACATTTCAAGCATGCTTCTGCGCGCCGGTGAATTGATTACTGCTGAAAAGATTGAACTTGCCAGAAAGAAAAAGATCGGTACATTTCTAAAAGCGCTGAATTCACCTGAATACATCGCCAATCAATTTACCCGTTATGCTTTCTTGGATATGAGCCTGTTTGACGTCGTATCGGTTCTCGAGCAAATTACCCTCGAAGATGTCCGGCAAGTCATACAAGAGGAAATTGCTGCAGACAGATTGACTGTCTGTAAGGTTGTTCCCAAATCATAACAAAACATCCCTCCTGTGTGAGGGGTGTTTTTCTGCGGAAAGAAGGAAAGAGGATGAAAAAAACAGCATTGATCACCGGAGCAAGCGGCGGCATCGGTAAAAGCATAAGCGAAACGCTTGCGGCAGAGGGATACAATCTGCTGCTGCATTACAATACAAATCAAAACGCAGCATCGGAGCTTGCTGAAAAACTAAGAGAGGCGTTTGGCGTTCATGCTGAGATTTTGCAAGCCGATCTGTCCGTACCGGAAGGAGCAGATAAGCTGACAAGATCAATTGTTCAGCCGGTTGATGCCATTATTTTAAATAGCGGCAGAAGCCATTTTGGGTTGATTACAGATGTAGATAATGCAACGGTCCAGGAAATGGTTCAGCTCCATGTGGCAAGTCCGTATATGTTGACGAGAAACCTTCTTTCAGGCATGATCCGGAATAAAACAGGAGCGATTGTGGCTGTCAGTTCTATTTGGGGAGAGACTGGTGCATCTTGTGAAGTGCTGTACAGTATGGCAAAGGGAGCTCAACACTCGTTTGTAAAAGGACTGGCTAAGGAGCTGGCGCCAAGCGGAATCAGAGTAAACGCTGTAGCGCCGGGCGCGGTTGATACAAATATGATGAATCAATTTACTCCGTCTGAAAAAGAAGAGATCGCTGATGAGATCCCGATCGGCCGACTGGCCCGGCCGCAAGAAATTGCGGATGCAACAGTTTTTCTCCTGTCTGAAAAAGCGTCATATATCACCGGCCAAATTCTGTCGGTGAATGGCGGCTGGCACTGCTGATCCGAAAATATTCGGTGTATAGTTTCTTTTGCGAAGGACACAATAATCTTGTAACTTCACATGAAATGGAGGAAACGAGCATGTCAGTATTAGAAAACTGGGATAACTGGAAAAACTTCCTTGGCGACCGTTTGAACTATGCGCAAGATAAAGGCATGAGCCAGGATACCATTACAGAACTTGCGACAGAAATCGGCGGTTACTTGGCTAATGAAGTGGAATCTAAAAACGAGCAGGAAAAAGTGCTGGCAGATCTTTGGAGCGTAGCATCAAAAGATGAACAGCACGCTATTGCCAATATGATGGTTAAGCTTGTTGAAAATAACAGCACTCACTAGGAAGAGAGGAGATTTTTCCTCTCTTTTTTTATGTTTTCCTCATCACAGCAACATTCTTCTTTCTAATTAGAGAAAAATGCTTTATGATAAAGGAAGGTAAAATTTTGCCACAATGAAGGGGGTATATCATTTGGCAAAGCTCGAATGGTATTTTGAATATGAAATTCAAGTGAACCGCCCCGGACTGCTCGGGGATATTTCATCTCTTCTTGGGATGCTTTCTATTAACATCGTAACGATAAACGGCGTCGATCTTTCCAGAAGGGGAATGCTCCTCAGGTGCCGCCATATAGATCAAATTAAACGATTAGAATCAATCTTAAAAACGATGGAAACAATTAAAGTAACGAAGCTGAGAGAACCGAGGCTTCGCGACCGTCTTGCCGTACGTCACGGCCGTTACATTCAAAGGGATGCCGATGACAAGAAAACGTTCCGCTTTGAACGAGACGAGCTAGGCTTATTAGTCGATTTTATGGCCGAACTGTTCAAAAAAGAAGGCCATAAATTAATCGGAATCCGAGGTATGCCGCGTGTCGGAAAAACGGAATCAATCGTGGCCTCCAGCGTGTGTGCAAGCAAAAGGTGGCTGTTTGTGTCATCAACCTTGCTGAAGCAGACAATAAGAAGCCAGCTGATTGCCGATGAATACAGCACTGAAAATGTTTTTATCGTTGATGGAATTGTATCAACACGAAGAGGGTCAGAACGCCATCTCCAGCTGGTCAGAGAAATCATGAGGCTGCCTGCAACAAAAGTGGTGGAGCATCCTGACATATTCGTTCAAAACACAGAGTATACACTAGATGACTTTGATTATATTATTGAACTGAGAAATGGCCCCGATGAGGTTATTACATATGAACATGCTGAGGAACCCCAACTGTTTGATCAATCCGGGTTTTCAAGCTTTGATTTTTAAAATTGGAAGGTGTTTGTTGTGACTGAACTAGGAATCCGGCTGAAAGAGGCCAGAGAGGAAAAAGCAATGTCATTGGATGATCTCCAAGCGGCAACAAAGATTCAAAAAAGGTATTTAACCGCCTTGGAGGAAGGAAACTATGACATTATTCCGGGGAAGTTTTATGTTCGGGCATTCATCAAGCAATATGCCGAAGCCGTCGGGCTTGATGCCGATCAGCTGTTTGAGGAGCATAAAAAAGATATCCCGAATACGTATCATGACGATGTGTCTGAAAAGATCTCGGGCATGAAGCTTCAAAAGGAGATGCCAAAGTCGGCATCTAAGGCGCTGGAACTGCTGCCAACGATACTTGTGATTCTAGGTGTAATTGTTGTGATTGCGATTGTGTACGCGATCATACAATTTACGAATCATAAAAGCAGCGATAATAATCATTCAGCTTCGGAAAAATCAATTACGCAAAGTGAAAGCAAGTACGAAATCCCTAAAGATTCAACGCTAAAAGAGAATCAAAATAACAGCTCTGAAAAAGAGGCTGACACTAAAAAAGAAACAAAAGAAAATGAAGATAAAAAAGAAGAAAGTGACAGTGATAAACTGGAGATTAAAGCAACTGGCACTGAAGGATCGTTAACAACTTATGAAGTGTCCGGCGCTGATATAATCGAGCTTGAACTGAAGGCATCAGACAGCTCTTGGATTCGAGTGCGCGATGAAAACAGCAGCTCTTTAAAAGAGGGAACGCTGAAAAAAGACGAAACCTATAAAAAAGACATAACCGATCAGAAACAAGTTGAAATCCGCACCGGATATGCACCTAATCTGAAAATAAAAATTAACGGTAAGGTTCTTTCCTATGAACTTGATCCGAAAGATGTGATGGCACAAACCATAAAGATTGTAAATAAAAAGGAAGAAAAGTCATCTTAATTACCAGGTGACTTTTCTTCACGTCCGAGTATGAAATTGGAGGGGCTTTATGTTTAACTTACCAAATAAAATCACACTAGCTAGAATCGCATTAATCCCAATCTTCATGGTGATCATGCTGGCGCCGTTTGACTGGGGCAGGCTCGAATTTGGAGACGAATCGATCCCAGTCGCACACTTGGCGGGCGCCATTCTATTTATTGTTGCAGCGACAACAGACTGGGTGGACGGGTATTATGCCCGAAAGCTGAATCTCGTGACAAACTTCGGGAAATTTCTTGATCCGCTTGCGGACAAACTGCTTGTATCCGCAGCGTTAATTATCCTTGTTCAATTTGATCTTGCTCCAGCTTGGATGGTCATTGTGATTATCAGCCGGGAGTTTGCCGTGACAGGTTTAAGGCTTGTCTTAGCCGGAACTGGAGAAGTCGTAGCAGCTAATATGCTTGGTAAAATTAAAACCTGGGCACAAATCATTGCGGTTTCCGCATTGCTTCTTCATAATCTTCCGTTTGAACTTGTGTCATTCCCGTTTGCTGACTTGGCGCTGTGGGTAGCCGTCTTCTTTACTGTCGTTTCAGGCTGGGAATACTTCTCCAAAAATTGGGAAGCGCTGAAAACATCTAATTAAGAAAGAAGGACTTACGTCATGGAATTTCCAAAAAAAGCAGAAATTATTGCAGTCGGTTCTGAGCTGCTGCTTGGCCAAATCGCCAATACAAATGCTCAATTTATCAGCAAACAGCTCGCTGAAATCGGAGTGAACGTATTTTATCATACAGCAGTCGGAGATAATCCGGAGCGGCTGAAGCAGGTCATCCGTACTGCTGAAGAACGATCTGACTTCATTGTTTTTTCAGGAGGTCTCGGACCGACAAAAGATGATCTGACGAAAGAAACGATTGCAAATGTACTGGGCCGTCCGCTCGTATTAAATGATGAAGCGTTCCAATCCATTGAGGATTATTTCAAACGGACAAAACGAACGATGTCACCTAATAACCGAAAACAGGCGCTTGTGATCGAAGGATCTGACGTACTGGCGAATCACTTCGGAATGGCGCCGGGAATGCTCACAGAGCACGATTCGCGCTTTTATATGCTTCTTCCTGGGCCGCCAAGCGAATTGCGTCCCATGTTTGAAAACGAGGCAAAACCTCTTCTGCTGAAAAAGATGGGCTCAAATGAAAAAATTGTATCAACCGTTCTTCGCTTTTTCGGTATCGGCGAATCTCAGCTTGAAGCTGACTTGGAAGATATTATTGATGCGCAAACGAACCCGACAATCGCTCCTTTGGCGGCTGACGGAGAGGTAACGCTGCGTCTGACAGCCAAACATGCTGACGAAAAGGAAACGGAGCGTCTGTTAAAAGAAACAGAGGCTGTTATCTTAGAACGTGTCGGGGAATTTTTCTATGGCTACGATGATACTTCCCTTGTAAAAGAGCTTTCTAAAGCATGTAAGGAAAAAGGCATTACGATTGCCGCCGCAGAAAGCTTTACCGGCGGGCTGTTTTCTGAATGGCTGACGGATCTTAGCGGTGCTTCAACACTATTTACCGGCGGCGTTGTTTGCTATTCAAACGACGTGAAGCAGCATGTGCTTGGCGTCAAGAATGACACTTTAGACTGTTTTGGGGCGGTCAGCAAGGAGTGCGCATCAGAGCTGGCAAAGGGTGTTCAAAAGCTCACTGGCAGCGATATCGGCATCAGCTTTACCGGTGTAGCAGGTCCTGATACGCAAGAAGGGCATGAGCCTGGACATGTGTTTATCGGCATTTCAGCAAATGGAAAAGAAGAGGTTCACGAGTTTCACTTTGCGGGTTCCAGAACGGGAATCAGAAAACGCGGCGCCAAATACGGCTGCCATTTAATCTTGAAGCTTTTAGAACAAAAATAATATTTTCAGCACATTATCCTCCTAAGAAAACATGATTTCTCTGATCCATTATGGTATTTTGATAGAAATCACGCCAAGAAAAAATCCGAATATGCGTTCGCTTTTTTCTTGGCAAATCCCTTCAAACAGGGTATAGTATATGTAGTGGTAACATAAAGGAGGAAAAAATAGAATGAGTGATCGTCAGGCAGCCTTAGATATGGCTCTTAAACAAATAGAAAAACAGTTCGGCAAAGGTTCCATTATGAAACTGGGAGAAAAGACAGATACAAGAATTTCTACTGTCCCAAGCGGCTCCCTCACTCTTGATACGGCACTAGGAATTGGCGGATATCCGCGCGGACGGATTATTGAAGTATACGGTCCTGAAAGCTCGGGTAAAACAACTGTGGCGCTTCATGCGATTGCTGAGGTTCAGCAGCAGGGCGGACAAGCCGCGTTTATCGATGCAGAGCATGCGTTAGACCCGGTATACGCGCAAAAGCTCGGTGTCAACATCGAAGAGCTTTTACTGTCTCAGCCTGACACAGGCGAGCAGGCGCTTGAAATTGCGGAAGCGTTGGTTCGAAGCGGTGCAGTTGACATTGTTGTTGTCGACTCTGTGGCGGCTCTCGTTCCGAAAGCGGAAATTGAAGGCGACATGGGAGATTCGCATGTTGGTTTACAAGCACGCTTAATGTCTCAAGCGCTTCGTAAGCTTTCAGGAGCCATTAACAAATCGAAGACAATCGCGATTTTCATTAACCAAATTCGTGAAAAAGTCGGTGTTATGTTCGGGAACCCGGAAACAACTCCCGGCGGCCGTGCGCTGAAGTTCTACTCTTCCGTACGTCTAGAAGTGCGCCGTGCTGAACAGCTGAAACAAGGCAACGACGTAATGGGGAACAAAACGAAAATCAAAGTCGTGAAAAACAAGGTGGCACCGCCGTTCCGTACAGCCGAAGTTGATATTATGTACGGAGAAGGCATTTCAAAAGAAGGCGAAATCATTGATCTTGGAACTGAACTTGATATCGTGCAAAAAAGCGGTTCATGGTACTCTTATGAAGAAGAGCGTCTTGGACAAGGCCGTGAAAATGCAAAACAATTCTTGAAAGAAAATAAAGATATCATGCTAATGATCCAGGAGCAAATTCGCGAACATTATGGCTTGGATAATAACGGAGCAGTGCAGCAAGCTGAAGAGGCACAAGAAGAATTAGAATTTAAAGAATAAAAATAAAATCAGTTTGAAATGATACAAAAGGCTGGGTGAAAAACTCAGCCTTTTTATTTTTGTAAAAAATGATAAAAATATTGCTTTTTTTGACAACTTTTTCAGTGACTCATTCGTCTAACAAAACGTGTGCAAAATGGATTTATTTATTTTGGGAGGAAAAAATAAATGACAAGCCCAACCAGCAGAAGAACTGCGAAACGCAGACGGAAAAAACTAAATAAAAGAGGCAAACTTTTGCTTGGTTTTTTAGCGGCGATGATTTGCTTTTCGATTTGGAATGCGCTTCATCGAGATAGTGAAGAGAACGAGCCATCTCAAGAAACTGCAGCAGTTTCAGATACCGGTCAGAAAAAAGAGGCTAAAAAGAAAACCGCCAAAAAAACAGAGGAACAAATCAAAACAGTGGACCGCAATCAAAAAATCAGCAATTATTTAAATGAGATCGGTTTCAGCGGAACAGCCATGATTGTCAGAAATGGAGAAATCGTAACTCATAAAGGTTTTGGTTATGCAGACCGTAAACATCACATTTACAATAATCCTTTGACATCTTTTTATGTCGGTTCGTCACAAAAAGCGCTGATTGCAACCGCTATTTTGCAGCTTGAGGAAAAGGGGAAACTTCAGACAAGTGATCCGGTAAGCACGTATTTACCTCAATTCCCTAACGGACAAACGATTACTTTGAAGAATCTGCTCACACATACATCGGGAATAAACGGACATATTGAGGGTAACGGGGCAATCACTCCGGACGATTTAATAAAAGACATAGAACGTCAGGGAATCAAACGTCAGCCGGGCGTATGGGACTATCAGGATTCCAACTATTCTGTTCTCGCTTATATTGTTGCTGAAGCAAGCGGTGAGTCCTATGAACAATACATAACGAATCATATTTTTAAACCGGCGGGGATGACGCATGCGGGCTTTTACAAAACATATCATAAAGAACCTTATCCGGCTGTCGGTTATAAGCTGAAGGCCAGAAGGTCAATTACACCATATATGCCCGATTTATCCCAGCTGTATGGAGCCGGTGATATCTATATGAGCGCTGTAGATATGTACAAATTTGACCGAGCGTTGATAGACGGAAAACTGTATTCGCAAAAAAGCTATGAAAAGATGTTTACGCCGGGGAGCAGCTCCACATACGGTATGGGATTTTATATTGCTCCCGGGAGCTATTCAAACCATGGTGTCATGCCGGGCTTCAACATCTTGAACAGTTTTAGCAAATCTGGGCAAACCATTGTTATTTTGTTGTCGAACATTCAAAATAACGCTAAACTGGGCCAAGTGAACAATAAAATATACCAGCTTCTGAATCAAGAGTGATTCATGATCTTTTTTTGGGAAGGATTGCACGCAGCACCAAAAAGGCAACTGGTCTGCAAACGTTAAGATGGCAAGCTTGACAAGTATTTCCGACACATTTACAATGAAGTTGTAACATTTGTTTTTTTAACATGATTGTTAAACCATTTAAACTTGACAAGGGCGATGAAAATACTCATTCCCTGTGAAGGTTCTGTATGTTGAGAAAACTAGACAATGTACATGCCGACACTTATTTAAGCAACAACCAAGTTCATAGCAAGAGGAGGTGAAAGTATGACCCCAATTATGATGGTTCTCATCTCCATTTTGCTGATTCTACTCGGTTTAGTTGTTGGCTACTTTGTTCGTAAAACCATTGCCGAAGCGAAAATTGCGGGCGCACGCGGTGCAGCCGAGCAAATTCTTGAAGATGCAAAGCGTGATGCTGAAGCACTGAAAAAAGAAGCTCTGCTTGAAGCAAAGGATGAAATCCACAAACTTCGAATAGATGCTGAACAGGAAGTTCGTGAAAGACGAAATGAGCTTCAAAAACAAGAAAACCGTTTACTCCAAAAGGAGGAAAACCTTGATCGCAAACATGAGGGAATTGATAAACGGGAAGCGATGTTGGAGAAGAAAGATCATTCTCTGAATGAACGACAACAACATATTGAAGAGATGGAAAGCAAAGTGGATGAGATGATTCGTATGCAGCAGTCAGAGTTGGAACGAATTTCGAGTCTGACTCGTGATGAGGCAAAACAAATCATTCTTGAACGGGTTGAAAACGAGCTTTCACATGACATCGCCATCATGACAAAAGAAACTGAAAACCGCGCGAAAGAAGAGGCGGATAAGAAAGCGAAAAACATTCTTTCACTCGCCTTACAGCGCTGCGCAGCGGACCACGTTGCTGAAACAACGGTATCAGTTGTTAATCTTCCAAATGATGAGATGAAAGGACGTATCATCGGACGGGAAGGGCGTAACATTCGTACGCTTGAAACGCTGACAGGAATTGACCTGATTATTGATGATACACCTGAAGCTGTCATTCTTTCCGGATTTGATCCGATCAGACGTGAGACAGCAAGGATTGCTCTTGATAAACTCGTTCAGGATGGCCGTATTCATCCGGCACGTATTGAAGAAATGGTAGAAAAATCTCGCCGCGAGGTCGATGACTATATTCGTGAGATGGGTGAGCAAACGACATTTGAGGTTGGCGTTCATGGCCTCCACCCAGATCTCATCAAGATTCTCGGCCGCTTAAAGTTCCGTACAAGCTATGGTCAAAATGTGCTTAAGCATTCCATGGAAGTCGCATTCTTGGCCGGTCTAATGGCATCGGAGCTTGGAGAAGACGCAAAGCTTGCTAAACGTGCAGGCCTACTTCACGACATCGGAAAAGCAATTGACCACGAAGTAGAAGGAAGCCACGTTGAAATCGGAGTTGAGCTTGCGACTAAATATAAAGAGCACCCAGTCGTGATTAACAGTATTGCATCACACCACGGGGATGAAGAGCCGACTTCCATTATCGCTGTGCTGGTAGCGGCAGCAGATGCGCTTTCCGCTGCAAGACCTGGCGCAAGAAGTGAGACGCTCGAGAATTATATTCGAAGACTTGAAAAGCTCGAAGAAATTTCTGAGTCCTACGAAGGTGTTGAAAAATCATTTGCCATTCAGGCTGGCCGCGAAGTGCGTATTATGGTGAAGCCGGATTCAATTAATGATCTTGAAGCTCATCGACTGGCGCGAGATATCCGTAAGCGAATTGAGGACGAGCTCGATTATCCAGGTCATATTAAAGTGACAGTAATCAGAGAAACCCGAGCCGTTGAGTATGCAAAATAAAGTGATGCGCTAAGCATCACTTTATTTTTTTGACGGCCAAAGAATTTTGAAGAATAGGAAGGATTTTTACAAAATGAGAATTTTATTTATCGGAGATGTTGTCGGTTCACCGGGCCGTGACATGGTCAAAGAATATGTACCAAAGCTAAAATCAAAATATAAGCCTCACTTTACTATTATTAATGGTGAAAATGCCGCACATGGAAAAGGCCTGACGGAAAAAAATTATCACAGCTTAATCCAGGCTGGCGCCGATGCAATCACAATGGGGAACCACACATGGGACAAAAAAGAAATTTTCGATTTTATAGATGACGTTCCGAACTTGGTTCGCCCTGCAAACTTTCCAGAAGGAACACCGGGAAAAGGGATCACATATGTGAAAGCAAACGGCAAAGAGCTTGCCGTCATTAATTTACAAGGACGCACGTTTTTACCGCCGCTTGATGATCCGTTTTTAAAAGCGGATGAGTTGATTGCCGAAGCTGCGAAAAGAACACCGTACATTTTTATCGACTTCCATGCCGAAGCGACAAGTGAAAAGCTCGCACTTGGCTGGTATACAGACGGCCGGGCATCAGCTGTCGTCGGAACTCATACACATGTGCAAACAGCGGATAGCCGCATTTTTCCAAAGGGTACGGCATATATTACTGATGTAGGGATGACTGGCCCATATGACGGTATACTGGGGATGGACAGAGAGACGATTATTAAGCGATTCAAAACGAACCTTCCAGTCCGCTTTACTGTCGCTGAAGGAAAAACAACGCTGAGCGGAGTTGTCATTGACATCGACGACCAAACGAAAAAGGCTGTCAAAATTGACCGGATCTTGATCAATGATGATCACATGTTCTTTGAATAATTGAACATATGGTTATTTTATAAAAATATTAAAAAGAAAAGCAGGAATATAGCAACTCCTTAGTGAATATAGTAAAAATGGAAGGTAGCCCGCTATTTTTGAAAAGCATTGTGGGGATGGCTTTTTGGATAGCAACATCTAATAATGATTGTTCTAATGAACACTCACTTATCCATTGTAAAACTAAGGGGGAGCAGAAATGGAAATCTTAAAAGTTTCAGCAAAATCGAGTCCGAATTCAGTGGCAGGTGCGCTTGCGGGTGTGTTAAGAGAGCGAGGAGCCGCTGAGATTCAAGCGATTGGAGCGGGTGCATTAAACCAGGCTGTAAAAGCTGTCGCGATTGCCAGGGGATTTGTGGCGCCTAGCGGCGTTGATTTGATTTGTATTCCGGCTTTTACCGATATTCAGATCGACGGGGAAGAAAGAACGGCAATTAAATTAATCGTGGAGCCTCGCTAAAAACAAATAAAGCATTCTCAACCTGTTTGCATGATGCAAACAGGTTGTTTTTCATTTATTGTGATGTTTTCTTCCAATAGTATTTTCGTCATATAAATGAATGATATACAAAAGTCAGCAATGACCTAGAACGTTTCAGAAAAAAATTTTGCCTATTTTTCAAGACGGATACTTTTGTCTTTCTCAGGAAGACAGTGGTGTTTACGCTTATTCCATATCATGGTACAATCCGAATGTAACAAGAATTTTTCAAGGAGGATTGTACATGCAGAGTGGAAAGATGAAAGCTCTAATGAAAAAGGACGGGATGTTCGGTGCTGTGCTGACTGAAGTTCCCATTCCTGAGATCGATAAACATGAAGTCCTCATAAAAGTGAAAGCTGCTTCAATATGCGGCACGGATGTGCACATTTATAATTGGGATCAATGGGCACGTCAGAGAATCAAAACACCCTATGTTTTCGGCCATGAGTTCAGCGGTATTGTTGAAGCTGTAGGAGAGAATGCCGGCAGTATAAAAGTGGGGGAGTATGTGTCTGCGGAAACGCACATTGTCTGCGGAGAATGTGTCCCTTGCGTAACCGGAAAATCTCATGTTTGTACCAATACTGCTATTATCGGGGTGGACACGGCAGGCTGTTTTGCGGAATATGTAAAAGTTCCTGCTGATAACGTTTGGAAAAACCCCGCCGATATGGATCCGGCGATTGCTTCCATTCAAGAGCCTTTAGGAAATGCGGTTCATACAGTGCTTGAGAGCCAGCCAGCAGGAGGAACAACTGCAGTCATTGGATGTGGACCGATTGGCCTTATGGCTGTTGCGGTTGCAAAAGCAGCAGGTGCTTCTCAAGTAATAGCGATTGATAAAAATGAGTATCGGTTGACGCTTGCCAAACAAATGGGAGCTGCATGTACTGTTTCTATTGAAAAAGAAGACCCGCTCAAAATTGTAAGCGCTTTAACAAGTGGAGAAGGAGCGGATCTCGTTTGTGAGATGTCCGGCCATCCCGCAGCTATAGCGCAGGGTCTGGCGATGGCCGCAAATGGGGGAAGATTTCATATTCTCAGCTTGCCGGAACACCCAGTGACAATTGATTTGACGAATAAAGTGGTATTTAAAGGACTAACAATCCAAGGAATCACCGGAAGAAAAATGTTTTCGACTTGGCGGCAGGTGTCTCAATTGCTCAAATCAAATGTACTCGATCTTTCACCTGTTATTACCCATCAGTTTCCGTTAGAGGAGTTTGAGAAAGGATTCGAACTGATGAGAAGCGGCCAGTGCGGAAAAGTGATCTTAATTCCATAAAAGGGGGATAAACATGACGAAGGAATTTGAGTTTTTAAAAGCAGAGCTTGATAGAATGAAAGAAAATCATACGTGGCAAGAGATAAAACAGCTTGAATCAATGCAGGGCCCTTCTGTCACAGTAAATCATAAAAATGTTATTCAGCTTTCTTCCAATAATTACCTCGGATTTACTTCACACCCAAGACTCATCAAAGCCGCACAGGAGGCCGTCCAGCAATTTGGAGCCGGCACCGGATCAGTGAGAACGATTGCCGGTACATTTACAATGCATCAAGAGCTCGAGAAAAAGCTGGCAGCCTTTAAAAAAACGGAGGCGGCACTTGTATTCCAATCAGGCTTCACAACAAACCAAGGCGTACTTTCAAGTATTCTTTCAAAAGATGATATTGTTATCTCAGATGAATTAAACCATGCCTCTATTATTGACGGTATCAGACTGACAAAGGCGGATAAAAAGGTGTATCAGCACGTTGATATGAGTGACTTAGAGAGGGTGCTGAGAAAGTCAATGAATTATCGGATGCGTCTGATTGTGACTGACGGCGTATTTTCTATGGACGGCAATATAGCACCTTTGCCTGATATTGTAGAGCTAGCTGAGAAATATGACGCATTTGTGATGGTGGATGACGCCCATGCATCCGGAGTGCTTGGCGAAAACGGCAGGGGAACGGTGAATCACTTCGGTCTGGACGGCAGAGTCCATATTCAAGTCGGAACGCTAAGCAAGGCAATCGGAGTGCTCGGCGGCTACGCTGCCGGTTCAAAGGTGCTGATCGATTATTTGCGCCATAAAGGCCGTCCGTTTTTATTCAGCACGTCCCATCCGCCGGCTGTCACCGCAGCTTGTATGGAAGCGATTGATGTCTTGCTGGAAGAGCCGGAGCATATGGAGCGCTTATGGGAGAATACGGCCTATTTTAAATCTATGCTTGTAAAGATGGGTCTGACTCTCACACAGAGTGAAACGCCGATTCTGCCTATTTTAATAGGTGATGAAGGTGTGGCAAAGCAATTTTCTGATCAGCTCCTTTCTCACGGCGTTTTTGCCCAAAGCATCGTTTTCCCGACTGTTGCAAAGGGGAAAGCCAGAATCCGCACAATGATTACCGCTGAGCACACCAAAGAAGAACTGGATCAGGCGCTTGACGTCATCGAAAAGACGGCTAAGGAGCTCCGGCTATTGTAAGGGGAAGAGTATACTCTTCCTCTTTTGATTCCTTATTGATTATTATTCTCAATAAGTGTACAATGATAGGTTGCCAGTTGTGCAGAGCTTCAATAACCTTTATACTGAAGGGTGGAAGTTTGGTTTGAAAGGAGAAATCATGACATGAATGAAAAACAAAAATTAGAGAGCGGACAAGTTCATCCATCGGACAAAAAATCCGAGAAGGATTACAGCAAGTACTTTGAAGCTGTTTATATTCCGCCTTCCTTAAAAGATGCGAAAAAACGAGGCAAGGAAGCCGTTACCTATCATAATGACTTTAAAATTTCTGAACAATTTAAAGGATTAGGAGACGGAAGAAAGTTCTATATCCGTACGTACGGCTGCCAAATGAATGAACATGATACAGAGGTTATGGCAGGAATCTTTATGGCGCTCGGTTACGAAGCGACAAACTCTGTTGACGATGCCAATGTCATTTTGTTAAACACATGCGCCATCCGTGAAAATGCCGAGAACAAGGTGTTTGGTGAACTGGGGCACTTAAAAGCGCTGAAAAAAAACAATCCTGACCTTATTTTAGGCGTCTGCGGCTGTATGTCTCAAGAGGAATCAGTCGTGAACCGGATATTAAAAAAACATCCGTTTGTCGATATGATTTTCGGAACGCATAACATCCATCGCCTGCCGGAGCTTTTGTCAGAAGCATACCTTTCAAAAGAAATGGTCGTAGAAGTTTGGTCCAAGGAAGGGGACGTTATTGAAAACCTTCCGAAAGTCCGGAACGGAAAAATTAAGGGCTGGGTCAATATCATGTACGGCTGTGATAAATTCTGTACGTATTGCATTGTGCCTTACACACGCGGAAAAGAAAGAAGCCGCCGCCCTGAAGAGATTGTTCAGGAAGTGAGAAGGCTCGCAAGCGAAGGCTACAAAGAAATTACATTATTAGGCCAAAACGTAAACGCGTACGGAAAAGACTTTGAAGATATCACGTATGGCCTCGGTGATTTGATGGACGAATTGAGAAAAATCGATATCCCGAGAATCCGTTTTACAACGAGTCATCCGCGTGACTTTGACGACCGCCTCATTGACGTGTTGGCAAAAGGCGGCAACCTGCTCGACCACATTCATCTTCCGGTTCAATCAGGAAGCTCAGAGGTTCTGAAGCTGATGGCCCGAAAATATGACAGAGAGCGATACATGGAGCTCGTTAGAAAAATCAAAGAGGCAATGCCAAACGCTTCTTTAACAACGGACATTATCGTCGGATTCCCGAACGAAACGGACGAACAGTTTGAAGAAACGCTTTCTCTATACCGCGAAGTGGAATTTGACAGCGCCTATACGTTTATTTACTCTCCGCGTGAGGGCACTCCGGCTGCTAAAATGAAAGACAATGTACCGATGCGCGTGAAAAAAGAACGTCTGCAGCGCCTGAACGCACTGGTGAATGAAATTTCTGCTAAAAAAATGAAGGAATATGAAGGCAAGGTTGTCGAAGTATTAGTTGAGGGTGAAAGCAAAAATAACCCTGATATTCTTGCCGGCTACACTGAAAAAAGCAAGCTTGTCAATTTCAAAGGGCCGAAGGAAGCCATCGGCAAAATTGTCCGCGTGAAAATCCAGCAAGCGAAAACATGGTCGCTTGACGGAGAAATGGTAGGAGAAGCAATCGAGGTGAAATAAGATGACGCTCTACTCAAAAAAAGACATCGTGCAACAGGCACGAAACCTTGCAAAAATGATCTCGGAAACAGAAGAGGTTGATTTTTTCAAACGGGCTGAAGCGCAAATCAATGAGAATGACAAAGTGTCTGCAATCGTTAATCAGATTAAAGCCCTGCAAAAGCAGGCTGTCAATCTGAAGCATTATGAAAAGCATGAAGCGCTCAAACAAGCAGAAGCAAAAATTGACGCGCTGCAAGAAGAGCTTGAACAGATCCCTGTCATCCAGGAATTCAGGGACTCGCAGACGGAGGTAAATGACCTTCTGCAGCTCGTTGCACACACCATTTCCAACCAAGTCACAAATGAAATCATCACGTCAACCGGAGGCAACCTGCTGAAAGGGGAAACCGGTTCGAAGGTGAAACATTCAAATAACAGCTGTTCTTTCTAAACACGGTGCCTTTACAGGCCCGTGTTTTTTATATTCAAGCGAAAAAATGAACTAAATAATCTATGTACCAAATGTTCAATTTGTTTTTCTGTGCTCAGCCGCGATGAACTTTATCGCACTTAAAAGTAAAGTTTCTAGGCACGCGTGCATACAATGGAACAGAAACTTTGTATTTTTATATTTTATTTATAAAAATGCACACTAGACAAATGCCCAGCATAAGATAACACGAAGAAGAACAAGGAGGCATGCCGGAATGTCTGAATACAGGGAAATTATTACGAAGGCGGTAGTAGCGAAAGGCAGAAAATTCACCCAATGCACCAATACCATCTCCCCTGAGAAAAAACCGAGCAGCATTTTGGGCGGTTGGATCATTAACCACAAGTATGACGCTGAAAAAATCGGGAAAACAGTAGAAATTGAAGGGTATTATGATATAAACGTATGGTACTCTTACGCGGACAACACAAAAACAGAGGTTGTCACAGAACGGGTAAAATACGTAGATGTCATTAAACTCAGATACAGAGACAACAATTACTTAGATGATGAGCATGAAGTGATTGCCAAAGTCCTTCAGCAGCCAAATTGCCTTGAAGTGACCATTTCACCGAATGGAAATAAAATTGTTGTGCAGGCAGAAAGGGAATTCTTAGCGGAAGTGGTAGGGGAAACAAAGGTTGTTATTGAGGTTAATCCTGACTGGGAAGAAGATGACGAAGAAGATTGGGAAGATGAGCTTGATGAAGAGCTGGAAGACATCAATCCTGAATTTTTAGTGGGAGATCCTGAAGAATAAAAAAGAGACTAGGGGAGACGGTACCCCAAGTCTCTTTTTTATATTGATATATCATTCTTTTATCACTTTTTGTTTATGTTATAATGAAGGCTGGAAAATAGAAACGTTGATACATAGTGAGGGATTAAACGATGGCCGGTTATACGCCTATGATACAGCAATATTTAAAAATAAAGGCAGAGCATCAGGATGCCTTTTTATTTTTTCGCCTTGGTGATTTTTATGAAATGTTTTTTGAGGACGCCAAAAAAGCGTCACAAGAGCTGGAAATTACATTAACGAGCAGAGACGGCGGTGCGGCTGAAAAAATACCGATGTGCGGTGTGCCGTATCATTCCGCTTCTGCGTATATCGAGCAGCTGATTAAAAAAGGGTACAAAGTGGCTATCTGTGAACAGACGGAAGACCCGAAAGCCGCAAAGGGTGTTGTAAGACGAGAAGTGGTACAGCTGATTACGCCCGGAACTGTAATGGACGGCAAAGGCATCCATGAATCAGAAAACAACTTTATCGCATCTGTTTCCGACTGCTCGAACGGTTACGGGCTGGCACTGTCTGATTTAACAACGGGAGAAAATTTGACTGTCTTGATTGAGCGGATCGAAGATGTCATATCAGAAATTTATTCAGTCGGCGCACGGGAAATCGTCGTTTCGGGAAGCATGGATGCCGATACAGTCGCACAGCTGAAAGAGCGGTGCGGTGCAACGATCTCAATTGAAGATGGAGAAACAGACGAACACGTAACGATCATTGAGCACTTAAATAATGAAGATGTCACAAAAACATTTTTGCGTTTATACACGTATCTGAAAAGAACCCAAAAGCGCAGCCTCGATCATCTTCAGTCCGTACAGGTGTATGAGTTAGAGGAAGCAATGAAAATTGATTTGTATTCAAAGCGCAATCTGGAGCTGACTGAAACGATCCGTTCAAAAAATAAAAAAGGCTCTCTTTTGTGGCTGCTGGATGAAACAAAAACTGCAATGGGAGGCAGGCTGCTGAAACAGTGGATTGACCGGCCGCTTATCAGAGTCAATCAAATTGAAGAGCGCCAGGAAATGGTGGAAACATTGATGTCCCATTTCTTCGAACGGGAAGACCTGCGTGAACGTTTAAAAGAAGTATATGACTTAGAGCGCCTTGCAGGCCGCGTCGCCTTCGGAAATGTCAATGCCCGGGATTTAATTCAGCTGAAGGAATCGTTAAAACAAGTGCCTGGCATCAAACAGCTGGTTGCTTCACTGGCTCATGACAAAGCCAAGAAACGCGCGGAGCGGATTGATCCTTGCGGGGATGTACTTGAATTGCTGGAAGAAGCGCTGTACGCAAACCCTCCTTTATCGTTAAAAGAAGGGAACCTGATTAAAGACGGATACAATCAAAAGCTTGATGAATATCGTGATGCAAGCAGAAACGGAAAAGACTGGATTGCCCGCCTGGAACAGCAGGAGCGGGAATACACGGGCATTCGCTCTTTAAAGGTCGGCTTCAATAAAGTTTTCGGTTATTACATTGAAGTGACAAGAGCGAATTTGCACTTGCTTGAGGAAGGGCGCTATGAGCGGAAGCAGACGTTAACGAATGCAGAACGCTACATTACACCTGAATTAAAAGAAAAAGAAGCGCTCATTTTAGAAGCGGAAAATAACATCTGCGAGCTGGAGTACGAGCTGTTCACCGAGCTGCGTGAAAAAGTGAAACTGTATATTCCGCGGCTGCAGCAGCTTGCCAAGCAGATGAGCGAGCTTGACGCACTGCAATGCTTTGCGACAATCAGTGAAAATCGTCACTATACGAAACCGGAATTCTCTGAAGATGAAGTCGAAGTGGTAGAAGGCAGACACCCGGTTGTGGAAAAAGTCATGGACAGCCAGGAATATGTCCCGAACAATTGTATGATGGGCGATAACAGACAAATGCTTCTCATTACCGGTCCAAACATGTCAGGGAAGAGCACGTATATGAGACAAATCGCGCTCATTTCCATCATGGCGCAAATCGGCTGCTTTGTCCCCGCGAAGAAAGCGGTGCTTCCGATTTTTGATCAGATTTTCACGCGAATCGGCGCTGCAGATGATTTGATTTCCGGACAAAGTACTTTTATGGTGGAAATGCTAGAAGCTAAAAATGCGATTGTCAATGCAACGGAAAACAGCCTCATACTGTTTGATGAAATCGGGCGGGGAACGTCCACTTATGACGGGATGGCGCTGGCACAAGCGATTATCGAATATGTTCACGATCATATCGGCGCCAAGACGCTATTCAGTACGCACTATCACGAGCTGACCGTTCTTGAGGACAAACTGCCGCAGCTGAAAAACGTTCATGTTCGCGCTGAAGAATATAACGGAACGGTTGTCTTTCTTCATCAAATAAAAGAAGGAGCAGCCGACAAAAGCTACGGTATCCATGTCGCCCAGCTTGCCGAGCTGCCGGAAGATCTCATTGCGCGCGCTCAAGATATATTAAAGGATCTTGAGCATTCAGGGAACAAACCGGAGGTGCCGGTGCAGAAATCTGTGGTGAAAGAAGAGCCGGCACAGTTGTCCTTTTTTGACGAAGCGGAAAAGCCGGCTGAAGCACCGAAGCTTTCAAAAAAAGAAAAGCAAGTGCTCGATGCCTTCAAATCACTTAATATACTGGATATGACACCTCTTGAAGCGATGAATGAAATGTACAAGTTGCAAAAGAAATTACATTAAAACGGGGTGATGAATGTGGCTAAAGTCATCCAGCTGTCAGATGAGCTTTCAAATAAAATAGCGGCGGGCGAGGTTGTGGAGAGGCCCGCCTCAGTCGTCAAAGAATTGGTGGAAAATGCGATCGACGCTGACAGCACAGTCATTGAAATCGATATTGAGGAGGCAGGTCTTGCATCCATTCGGGTATTGGATAACGGCGAAGGAATGGAAAATGAAGATTGCAAGCGTGCTTTCAGCCGCCACGCAACGAGCAAAATAAAAGATGAAAATGATTTATTCAGGGTTAGAACGCTTGGTTTTAGGGGAGAAGCACTGCCGAGTATCGCGTCAGTCTCTCATCTGGAGATGACGACAAGCACCGGTGAAGGAGCAGGGACGAAGCTCGTACTTCAAGGAGGAAACATGATTTCCGAATCGCGTTCCTCAAGCAGGAAGGGAACTGAAATTGTCGTATCCAATCTGTTTTTTAACACACCGGCCCGCTTGAAATATATGAAAACTGTTCATACAGAGCTTGGGAACATTACAGATGTGGTCAACCGTATAGCGCTTGCACACCCAGAGGTATCTATCCGCCTGCGCCATCATGGGAAAAACCTGCTTCAAACGAACGGAAACGGAGATGTGCGCCATGTCCTGGCAGCAATTTACGGTACGGCTGTCGCCAAAAAAATGCTTCCGCTGCACGTGAGCTCATTGGATTTTGAAGTCAAGGGATATATCGCCCTCCCAGAGATTACACGGGCATCGAGAAACTATATGTCGTCTGTCATCAATGGCCGTTATATTAAAAATTTCCCGCTCGTCAAAGCGGTGCATGAAGGATATCATACGCTTCTGCCAATCGGGCGTCATCCAATTACCTTTATAGAAATTACGATGGACCCGATTTTAGTCGATGTCAACGTGCATCCATCGAAGCTTGAAGTCCGTCTCAGCAAGGAAACAGAGCTTCATGACTTAATTCGTGACGGAATTAAAGACGTATTTAAACAGCAGCAGCTGATTCCGAGTGCCCAGCTCCCGAAAAAATCGGCACCTGTTATCAAAAATGAGCAGCAGTTCATCACCTTTGATGAAAAGCCTGCCGAAAGAAAAGTTCCGGAAAAAGCGCCTGCGCCGTCTTATTCACCAATGAAGCTCAGCTCAGTCGTGAAAGACCCGGTTGATGCGGAGGAAGAATTGCCTTCTGTTCAATTTGATGCTCCTCCTATCGTTGAACAGGAACAAAGCATTGAGGCGCCTAATGTTTCAGAAGGGCAGCCTGAAGCATTTGAGCAGGAACATCATCATGAAGAGAAGCCGCAGCCAGCATCTGAGCGGGTTCCGATTATGTACCCGATCGGTCAGATGCATGGGACTTATATATTGGCACAAAACGAGAATGGCCTGTATATTATCGACCAGCACGCCGCCCAAGAGCGTATTAAGTACGAATATTTCCGTGAAAAGGTGGGGGAGGTTGAGCCTGAGGTGCAGGATATGATCGTGCCGTTGACGTTCCACTATGCTACGAACGAGGCGCTGATTATTGAACAGCACAAACAAGAGCTCGAAAGTGTCGGTGTCTTTTTAGAGTCATTCGGCTCAAACAGCTACATCGTCCGCTGTCACCCGGCCTGGTTTCCAAAAGGTGAAGAAGCCGAGCTGATAGAAGAAATCATTCAGCAGGTGCTTGATTCCAAACAGATTGATATTAAAAAACTGCGCGAGGAAGCGGCGATTATGATGAGCTGCAAGGGCTCCATCAAAGCAAACCGCCACCTCAGAAATGACGAAATCAAAGTGCTTCTGGACGACCTCCGAAGCACATCAGACCCATTTACATGCCCGCACGGCCGCCCGATCATCATTCACCACTCCACTTATGAAATGGAAAAGATGTTCAAACGCGTGATGTAGAGGGTTTCGGCAAAGGGGAATATACCCTTTGCCCATATTTTGCCCATACATTTTTCAAGCATTGAGACATTCTTTGAATGGATCAATGCTTTTTTTATTGTGTTTTTTGGTGATATGAATATAAACATCTGCAGTCATATTGACTGTAGTATGGCCAAGGCGCTCACTTACATAATTTAAGATCTGCATTACTTTCTAACAGCATGATTGCTTGAGTATGCCTTAGACCATGCGGAGTAATATGGTGTAAATCGGTTTTTTCTAGATACCGCGTTTATTACTTTATTAATGGCATAAGGCCAAAAATCTTTCCTTTTTGGGGTTGTAATAAAGAAAGGGAAGTCATTCTATCTTTCCCCGTACATTTTTATTTTTTTCTTGCCAGTCTTTATGTTTTGTTAATTCGTTAACTAAAGTGTTATCAATAGCAATTGTTCTGACGCTTGCCTTAGTTTTAGTATGAGACGTCGGAACATTTAAAAGATAATGTGGAGGAAGTGCCTATAATTGTTTCTCAAGCCGATGATCTAAGAATGGTAGGGAATGACGCAATTATAACAAAAACCAATAATTGCAGTTCTACCGGGGATAGGGGAATGACAGCATGAAAAGCATAGAGTTATTCGAAGGAATAGGGGGGACTTTTTTGAAAAAAGAGAGAGGGGAGTCCCCCCTCATAATTGTTTACTCAACAGTAACGTAAACTGCACCTAATACAGAACCATCACTTTTAAAGAGAGTAATCTTAGCATTGCCCCTATGGTTAGCGTAAATTATCCCTCTAGAACTTACAGATGCAACATACGAATTATCACTTGCAAAACTTGTGGCTAGCGGTTCTCTAATTTGATGTGGATCTCCCCCTAAATAGAGGGTAATAGAATAGTTTTGAATAGAAATTTTATCAGAGACAGAAACATGCTTGGCTTCTTGAATTTGTGTTGGAGAGCTATTTACTTCTTTAGCAGATGCTACGCCACCAACTGACAAAGCTAAAGCAGAAACCGATAAAGCAGAAACAACAGTTTTCTTAAAATTCATTTTTAAACACTCCTTTTTAAATTTTGTGTTGCAAAATAAGATTTCAACAAAAGTAATTATTTACCTTGTAAATAAATGTTAATTATTTGTGAACGAATAATTATGATTTGAAAACCGCTACCTAAATTGGATTATATTGGAAATATAGTGAGTTTGTCCAAAAAAAGAGATAAGAGAAAAATCACATATCTCTCAAATAAATTTATAACCAACCTTGGTATTCGCCACTCTAATTGCCATCACTGTTCTGCTTGGCGTCTTTCAAATAGTATTTAATACCGCCAAATACTGTTACATTTAGAAGTTCTCCACGTGTATTAGCATTGATGTATATAGTTTTTAATACAGCCTGAGAAGTTGCAGTTTTATGACTTGTGCCCTCTACAGTAGGACTTGCAGAAAAGCAGGAGCTGCGGAAAAGAGTAAAGCAAGGGACAATGCGGAACCAGTTAACACTTTTTTCAATTCCATTTTAAACACTCCCTTTGGTTTTTAGTGCAACTGCATTACCGATATTAATAAAAAATACCAAGGTTATTTTTGTTAATATTTTGTGAACTTAATTTGAATATAGATATCAGCCCGAATGTCTGTTGCCCGAAATGAGGGTGCAACATGGGCGCTGAGGAGGAAATAGCATGATGGAAAAGGAGACTTTTCATTAATTATTTACACCACTGAAATATGGAATAAAATACAAGTGGTGAATTAACATGAGTTTCAAAGGCATAAAAACGTGTCGGATAAAAAATGAAAAAGAAAACTAAAATTATACTTTCCCTTTTAACAGCAATGATAATTATATTGATAGCAGTTCTCTCTCCTGTTGACTTTACAACTGCTTCTGAAAATGGAGCGATCAGACATAACATTTTTAAACGAGGATAGCCCTACCGAAGCTTCTTTGCATTTCTCCAAAAACTTCTCTTCATACAAGTGCACGGCTTCCATCTTAAATTCTTTCGTATAGTGCTGAAAGTGCTGCCCTTTTCTCGCCATAAAAAATCCCCTCCAAGTATAGTGTAGCAGCCACTTCTGCAAAGAGGGCTTTTAACAAATTCTAATTAGAGGGGATAGTATTAAAGATAGGGCCTTTATTTTTGGTTCAAAACTTTATCAGATGGTTGGTACTTTAATTTTTTTATTAACTTATCATTCATTGATACTTCATTTCCGTCTACAACACCCGAAAAAGTTATTTTTTTGTTGGAAGGATCATAATGAAAAATGTAATAGTTGTCTTTATTATTTTCATTTTTTACATAAATTGTTTTAGTAAAACCTTTAGGTGCACTTAAAGAATGAAACATAGGGTATTCTTCAGACTCAATCTCTTTTTGAGGAATACCGTAATCAGAAATATAATGATCAATTTGATCTTCGGCTGCTTTTCTGCTGTTAAAATGCACAAGTAAAGAAACTCCAGCAACAATAATAGCTAAAGCGATAAAAGAAAGTAAGATTTTTTTAACCATTTTATAAACTCCTATTTAATATTGATGTACTAACGAAAAAAGGTACTTAGTAGTGATAAATCACATGAACGGAAATAACGATACCATAATTTTGCTGATACATACTTTAAATTTTCTTTAATAAACTAAAATGATAATAAAAGTACTTTTATAAAGTAATTCATATAGTAACTTGATCAAAACAATAAGCAGACTTTTTAATGACGAAATGGGCAAGATCAGATAACCCATGTTTTATAAAAAATCATGTTAATTCACTACCATTATCGTAAATGTTTAGTCTTAGAAAACATTGAAATATCAAGGTTTTTAGGGTTGTGTGTTTATTTTAAAATCTAAAATAACACCACTTATGAGATGGAAAAGATGTTCAAACGGCTTTTTTGTACTGATTTGGGGTAATAAATCATAAGAAACTGTTATAAATGCGTGAACAGTGTTAAAGCCTAATACTTCGTAGACATAGCCTTCAGTACAACAAGTTTATTTACAAATAATTTAAATTAAAGTATATTTTTGGGTAAGGGGCGTGGAAACATGGCATGTGGTCCAAATATGATTATCGTTTTAGATGAACTTGAGGATCCGAATGTAAAAATAATTTTAGAATGCATAATTTAAATTAACTCATTGTGTTTTGCTTCTTGTTCGTGTGAACAGGAAGTTTTTGAATGATGAAAGGAAAATACTTGTTTTTGTCCGCTTTTATAACTGGTAATGTCAAAATATAAGGAGTTATGGAATTCTATCATCTATCATCGATTCTATTATTCCACTCATCATTTTACATTTTCTTATGGACTATCTGCCAAATTAGATGATAAGAATGATATAAAAGCAAAAAACGCTTAAATTATCCTTTCACCTGCTTACTCATACAAACGGTTACCCTTGAAATTAGGCCAGAATATGAATCTCCTAATCTGCTCTTAATGAAAACAACAAGCGTTCAAGGATCTCCAGATAGATCATTGATCATTTGGAAAGTGGTGTAACATATTTTTACATAAACTAAAAAAGCCCTTTTCCAGCGGAAAGGACCTTCTTTTTCATCATGTTAACTCCTGAGATTCGCCGAAGTTTTCTCTTTTTTCGGCCAGATAAAATAGCTGGCGGTAAAGAGAAAATCAATGCTTATGACAACTGTCCATATTTTAAGTATGCCGCTTAATGCCTCGGTTCGGGCAGTATCATTGATGAAATAGATCATCCCCGCTAGTAATCCCGCCCCAATAAGATACGCCAGCACGTGTCTTATCCAGCCTTTAGCATAGTGCTTGGCGTGATCCATTCCATAGCGTTTCAGCGGTTTGGATCCTTGTTTTGCCACATAATATTGAAATCTTTCATCCGCCCATTGAATCATTTGTTTTCCAAAAGCGATCGATATACCGATGTAAACTGCTGCGATCCCGTGGGCAGCAGTCGCTGTGGCTCCGCGGTAAAGGTCCACACCAGTTGCCGCTAATAAGATCAAATCGATAACTGGAGTTAAGGCAAGGAACAGCAGTCCTAATCTATGTTGTTTGAATAGGTAACGTACAGCAAGCCCTAAAACAATCACAACCCAAAACGCAATTTCACAGAAGACAATCATCCATGCGATACCGTTCAATTCATTCCCCTCTTTTCAATACAGTTGTATTATTTAAATAATATGTTATCATCTTTATTTTTATAATACAACTGTATTATAAAATTGCTCTCTTCTTTTTTTCTTGTTACAATAAAGCTATGCCAAAACAAATTGACCATGAGAAAAGAAGAAAACAAATTGCAGAAGCGACGTGGCGGGTCATTTTAGAACGGGGGATGGAGGGAGCCTCAGCTAGAAACATTGCAAAGGAAGCAGGATTGTCATTAGGTGCGCTGCGCCATTATTTCTCTACACAGGATGACCTGCTTGTTTTCGCAATGAAACTTGTTCAAGAAAAGGTGATGGCCCGTATTGAGCACATTGCATTGAAGGATGTGCCCCCTAAGGAAAAAGTGTTACATATTCTGCTTGAAATTGTCCCAACGAATGAAGAAACGATTAGAGAGATGGAGGTGTGGTTTGCTTTTACGGTTTACGCCAGACATAAAAAGGATAGGTTTGATGCGAATCATGACGGGATTTACAGTGGCATGCGGAATCTGATTGCCTATTTAGCTGAATTCGATTTACTGAAGCAGGCTGCTAATAAAGACATTGAAGCTGAGAGACTTTACGCGCTGATTGACGGCTTGGCTTTACATGCGATGCTTGACCCGGTGCGAATAAATAAAGATAGGATCGAACGTGTCATTATGCAGCATATAGAATCAATTTGCGTGGAAGAAACATATGAGACAGAAGAAGGAAATCCCTAAGACGCAGTGCGAAAAAGCTATTTCCAAAAGAATAGCTTTTTTATATGCGGAAAGAACAAGAATCTCTGAAAAAAATGGAAAACAGGCATGCCGTTTGGTAAAGTGGAATGAAAGACGGACTCGGGCTGAACAGTTTACCCATCTTTCATTTAAGAACTTTACTTGATAGGAATGATGTAAATGAATCTTACTTATAAAGTACATCCAATTAAAACAAGATATCAAGGCTGGACGAATTATTGCTATATCATTGAAGATATTGTAAGCAGATCTGCAATTGTTGTTGACCCCTCATGGGAACTGAGTAAAATAACAACTAAACTTTCCGATCTAGAGGCTGACTTAACAGCAATCATATTGACACATTCTCATTACGATCATGTAAACCTGGTCGAGCCGCTGATGAAGATGTTTAACGCTCAAGTTTATATGTCAAAAAAAGAAATTGATTATTATCAATTCCGGTGCAGCAATTTAATTGGCCTGCATGATCAACAGACGATCAGCATAGGAAACATGAGAGTGCAATGCCTTCTCACTCCGGGGCACACAGCCGGAGGAATGTGTTATTTGTTTTCCGAGAGTATTTTTACCGGAGATACGGTATTTATAGAAGGATGCGGCATATGCGAGGGTGATGGCAGTTCTGCGGAAGAGATGTTCAGAAGCATTCAAAGGATTAAGTCGGAGGTTTCGACCTATGTACGGGTGTATCCTGGCCACTCATTTGGCAAAATACCCGGCCATACGATAGAGGATCTTTACCAGTATAATATTTACTTTCAAATTGATAATAAAGAACATTTTGTGAAATTTCGCACCCGTAAAAACCAAAAAGGTATTTTTGATTTTAAATAAGTCTTTTGAATCTATTGTCTTATTTTCCTTCGAATATCTAAATGATCAGTAATGTTTAAAATGATTATATAGAAGGATTTGATTTGATTTGAATAAGGCTCTGGAGAAAAGATGAAGCGCATTCTCATCATATCCACGCCCTATAAGTGATATGGGTCATTTTTCTTATGTTCTGCTAGAGCCCCTGATCCTTTATGCCCTAATTGAAAAAAATAGGAAAACAATCGAGTGAACTGTAGGAAAAATTAACTTGACGTTAATATTTACAGAGGTTACCATCAACATGAACATGCTACTATTTATCCGGTCATCACTATTTGTTGTAAAATCATACAGAAGTGCATCATATTTACTAATCGGAAGGGTGGCTTTGAGAGAATGATCACATATGTTTTTCCGGGTCAGGGTTCGCAGAAACAGGGAATGGGCAGCGAACTATTCGATGAATTTAAAGAACTGATGGCTCAGACAGATGAGATCCTAGGATATTCAATTAAACGTCTTTGCATAGAAAATCCTTATTCTAATTTAAACAAAACGCAATTTACACAGCCGGCTTTATATGTGGTAAACGCATTAAGCTACCTGAAAAAAATCCGTGAAGCGGAAGCTAAGCCCGACTTTGTCGCCGGGCACAGTTTGGGTGAGTACAATGCGTTATTTGCAGCGGAAGCCTTTGATTTTGAGACAGGTTTAAAGCTTGTCAGAAAAAGAGGCGAGCTGATGAGTATGGTGAATAACGGCGGCATGGCAGCTGTTATGGGATTAAATGAAGAGCAGGTTGCAAGTGCTCTGAATCAATATGATTTACACAATGTTGATATCGCTAATGTGAACGCCCCATATCAAATTGTGATTTCAGGCAGAAAAGATGATATTGAAAAAGCCGCATCTCTTTTTGAAACGATGACTGAAGTTACAATGGTACTCCCCTTAAACGTAAGCGGCGCGTTTCATTCCAAATACATGAATAAAGCGAAAGAAGAATTCGAGCAATTTCTTCATACCTTTCATTTTTCGCCTCCGTCTATCCCGGTTATTTCTAATGTGTATGCCAAACCGTATACATACGAATTAATGAAGCAGACGATGGCCGATCAAATCAACCATTCAGTGAAATGGACGGAGAGCATAAACTACTTAATGAATAAAGGGCAAATAGATTTTGAGGAAATAGGGCCTGGAAATATTTTAACAGGGTTAATTCACCGTATAAAGAAAGATGCGGAAGCAATGTCCCGCTGAAAATGATGATCCCTAAGATCATGCACCGCTAAAGGCAGGCTAGAGATAGATTTCCTTTTAGTCAAGGTATAAAGTTTTAGAGGTGCAATCGTTCGTTCGACACTGTTTCTAAATGAATAACTTTATATACTGTTACATAATGAGGCTGATATAACATGTCCGCACCATATTAGACATTTGAACTATGTCAGTCAGCCGGCAAATGGATGCCAAACCATCGCTCTCACATCTAGATGGTCTCTTTTTCACCGCACCCAATCATTCATAGAGCCGATGTTTTTTGCTGATCCTGTCAGCATGTTATACCAATTTAGAGATATCAACATACATCTACGACCACTTCATAATAGATCCGCATCCAGAGCACCAAAACAATCTTCCTAAAGTTCCATTATGTCTTTTCATTAAATAATCGGATTTCACTCGCTGCTGTGTATCTTTTACAGCATACATGGAAATGAGAAATCAAAATAGCTGTCATAAATATAAAAAAAGTAGGTTATGCATATGAATGAACCGCTCGTTTTTATGTTTTCCGGACAAGGTTCCCAGTACTATCATATGGGGAAGGAATTATTTAAGGAAAATACCGTGTTTCGCCAATCGATGCTTGAAATGGATGCCATTGCAGCACGGCGAATCGGCACATCCATTGTTCAAGAAATCTATCATCCCGCTAAACGTGTGTCAGATCCGTTTGACAGCATTCTTTTGTCCCACCCCGCAATCTTTATAATTGAATACTCCTTATACAAGGTTTTGGCAGATAGGGGAATCTATCCTGATTACGTATTGGGATCAAGTCTGGGAGAATTCGCAGCAGCAGCTGTTTCTGGTGTGTCAGACGCAGAGAATATACTGAATTGCATACTTGAACAGGCCATTTTAATCCAGAAATCCTGCGATAAAGGAAAAATGCTGGCCATTCTTGATCATCCGCAATTACTGAAAGACCATCCGCAGCTGTTTAGAAATAGTGAACTCATCTCTATCAATTATGATTCGCACTTCGTTATTTCTGGTGAAGGAGAAAATATAAAGCAGATCATGGAGGTTTTAAAAGAGAAGCAGATTCTTTGCCAGCAGCTGCCTGTGTCCTATGCCTTTCATTCTTCGCTTATTGATCCGGCAGAAAGTGTCTATGCAGATTTTTTAAGTTCAATCTCTTTTAAAAACCCGTCAATACCAATGGTGTCGAGTTTAACGGGGGGCTGTCTTCGCGAAATAGACAAGCATTTCTTTTGGGATGCGGTTAGAAAGCCAATGAGATTTCGCGAAGCGATTGGATATTTAGAAAGCCAGCATACATGCCGGTTTATCGATTTAGGGCCATCCGGCACCTTAGCTGCTTTTGTGAAACAGCTGATTCCGGGTGATTCAGCTGACCGCTGCTGCTCGATCATTACACCATTTCATCAGGAGCTGAAAAATCTGAATACGGTTGAGTGTTTCCGTACACCAGAAAGGAAGTTTACAAGATGATTACATATGTTTTTCCAGGGCAAGGCTCCCAGCAAAAGGGAATGGGACAAGGACTATTTGAACAATATCGGCATTTGACTGATCAAGCAGATCAAATTTTGGGCTATTCAATAGAAAAGCTCTGTACCGAAAAATCCTATTTGGATGTAAACCATACTGAATACACGCAGCCGGCTTTGTACGTCGTCAATGCACTCAGTTATTTGAAGAGACTGGAGGAAACCGGCAAAAAACCTGATTTTGCGACAGGACATAGCTTAGGAGAATACAATGCGTTGTTTGCAGCGGGGGCCTTTGATTTTGGAACCGGATTAAAACTTGTCAAAAAAAGAGGCGAACTGATGGGACGAATTACAGGAGGCGGAATGGCTGCTGTGATCGGGCTGAATAAGGAACAAGTTACAGCCGTTTTAGAAGAGCACCGTCTCTATGACATTGATGTGGCAAATGAAAATACGCCTCGGCAGATTGTGATCTCCGGCCAAAAAAAAGAGATTGAAAAAGCCGGAACGGTTTTTGAAAATACCAAGGATGTAAAGCTATTTCACCCTTTAAACGTAAGCGGAGCTTTTCATTCCAGATATATGAATGAAGCAAAACAGGAATTTAAGCAATTTATTGAACCATTCCTTTTTGCGCCTTTATCTGTCCCTGTTATCTCCAATGTCTATGCAGAGCCCTATCAACAGGACAGGATAAAAGAGACATTATCTGAACAAATGGTCAGCACAGTGAAATGGACGGACAGCATACGTTTTCTGATGGGAAGAGGAGAAATGGAGTTTGAAGAGATCGGGCCTGGAACTGTTTTAACCGGCCTCATCCAGCGGATTAAAAATGAAGCAGAACCGTTAACACATGCACCCGAAAAGAACCTTGCTTCCCGTCATACGTTCAGTGCGCATTCAAAGGAACAAGCAGAAGCGGCTGGACATCGACCTCAAGTTCAAGCTGGAATTACGGCAGAATCTTTAGGAAGTGCTGAGTTTAAACAGGATTATCAACTTACATATGCTTATCTTGCAGGAGGAATGTACCGCGGCATTGCTTCGAAAGAAATGGTAGTAAAGCTGTCAAAAGCAGGAATGATGGGGTTCTTTGGTACAGGCGGCCTGAGTCTGAATGAGGTTGAAGATGCGATCCTTACTATTCAAGAAGAATTAGGGGAAGGACAAGCCTATGGCATCAATCTCGTCCATAATATGAAACATACTGAATCAGAAGAAAAAATGATTAATCTTTTATTGAAGCATCAAGTGAGAAATGTGGAAGCTTCAGCATTTTTAAGTGTCACTCCCGCATTGGTAAGGTATCGCGCAAAAGGAGTGAAACGAAACCCCGATGGTGAAATTGTTTGCTCACATCGTATCATTGCGAAATTATCACGGCCGGAAGTTGCAGAATCATTTCTGAGTCCTGCGCCTGAGAATATGCTGCAAAAGCTTTTAGGAGAAAATAAAATCACAGTGAATGAAGCTGAGTTGTTGCGTAATATTCCGATGGCTGATGATATTTGTGTGGAAGCTGATTCAGGCGGCCATACAGATGGAGGTGTGGCATACAGCCTGATGCCGGCGATGACGTCATTAAGAGATGAAATGATGAAAAAATATCAATATCCGAAAAAAATTAGAGTTGGTGCAGCTGGAGGAATTGGAACGCCTGATGCAGCGGTGGCAGCTTTTATGCTTGGTGCTGATTTTATTGTAACAGGCTCAATCAATCAATGTACGGTTGAGGCGGCGACAAGTGATAAAGTAAAGGATTTGCTTCAACAGATGAATGTACAAGATACAGCCTACGCGCCTGCGGGTGATATGTTTGAGTCGGGCAGCAAAGTGCAAGTGCTGAAAAAAGGCGTGTTCTTTCCGGCGCGGGCAAGCAAGTTATATGAACTGTACCAGCGATACGGGTCAATACGTGAGCTGGATGCAAAGACGTTGACTCAGCTGGAGGAGAAATACTTCAAACGCAGTATAGAAGACATCTATAAAGATATGACATTGCATTATCCTGCGGCAGAAATTGAGAAGGCCGAACGAAATCCGAAGCATAAAATGGCTTTGATTTTCAGGTGGTACTTCAGATACAGCTCCAACTTGGCAATCAGCGGAAGCGAACATTCGAAGGTCGATTATCAAATTCACTGCGGTCCGGCGCTGGGAGCCTTTAATCAATGGGCCAAAGGTTCTGAATTAGAAAACTGGCGCAGTCGCCATGTGGATGAGATCGGAAAAACATTAATGACAGAAACGGCAGCATTGCTTCATGAAAGGATGCAATCAATGTATCAACCTTCGTTTTAAAAGACAGTATAAGATTGATAGTTTGAATATTACGAAAATATACCTATAAAAAGTACTCAAATGAACCCTTGAAGGAGAGAGCGCGTTATGGATAAACAGAGAATCTTTGAAGTGTTAGTCACCAATATTTGCGAGGTGCTTCCTGAATTAGACGGACACAGATTCGAGCCTGAAGATCAGTTAGTTGAGTTAGGAGCTGATTCTGTAGACAGAGCTGAAATTATCACAATGGTGCTAGAGGATTTATCATTAAAAATTCCCCGCATTGAGCTGTCTGGGGTGAAAAACATCGGCGAGTTGGCTGAGGTGCTTTATGACAAAGTACAAACTGTCTGAGGTGGTGGTGACCGGTGTAGGCGTAACGGCTGCTATCGGTCAAGGGAAAGAGGCCTTTGCTTCTTCGCTGCTGTCCGGCAGGCATGCCTTTGATGTTATGAAGCGTTCGGGCAGACAAAAAGACAGCCGGTTTATTGGAGCTGAAATTGCGTCATTGTCTTATCCCGACCGGCTTTCTAAAAAATTATTAAGAAAAGCGTCATTTTCCAGCCGTGCTGCATTGGTGACTCTCTCAGAGGCTTGGGAGGAAGCTGAATTAAACGAAGTCGATTCCGCACGTATCGGACTGGTAGTCGGTGGATCAAATTTTCAGCAGAGAGAAACCTTACAGCTTTATGAAAGTTATCAAAATCGCTCTGGTTTTATTTCGCCTGCGTATGGCCTGTCTTTCATGGATAGCGACCTTTGCGGATTATGCACAGATCAGTTTGGCATTACGGGCTTAGCTTATACCGCGGGAGGAGCCTCGGCCAGCGGCCAGTTAGCAGTGATTCATGCGATTCAGCAAGTCTTGTCAGGCGAGGTAGATATTTGCATAGCGCTTGGTGCATTAATGGACCTTTCTTATATGGAATGCGAGGCGCTTAGGGCTTTAGGCGCTATGGGAACGGACAAATTTGCGGAGGTGCCTGAAAAAGCGTGCCGTCCCTTCGATCAGAACAGAGACGGGTTTATTTATGGAGAATCGTGCGGCGCATTGGTGATAGAACGAAAGGAGACCGCTGTCCGCCGAGGTGTCAAGCCTTATGCAGCGTTGTCTGGATGGTCAATCAAACTAGACGGGAACCGGAATCCCGATCCTTCTTTAGAAGGGGAGATTCATGTCATCCAGGAGGCGCTGGAGCGTGCCGGCCTTTCACCAGAAGATATTGATTATATTAATCCCCATGGCACGGGTTCTTTTATTGGAGATGAAATTGAATTAAAGGCGCTGCATGCGTGCGGGCTTTCCCACGCTTATATTAACGCAACAAAATCGATAATCGGGCACGGCCTCAGCGCCGCAGGCATTGTAGAGGTGATTTCTGTTTTGCTGCAAATGAGAAAATCTGCCCTGCATCCGAGCCGGAATTTGGATCATCCAATTGATGATTCTTTTCATTGGGTAAATGAGAAATCGATTTCATACCGCATCAAAAATGCGCTGAGCTTAAGCATGGGGTTTGGCGGAATGAACACCGCGGTTTGTATACAAAACATTGAGAAATGTGGAGGCGAATCATAAATGGTTTCAGCCGGAATAGAAGCGATGAATGTCTTTGGCGGGACGGCATACCTTGATGTCATGGAACTTGCCAAATATAGACACTTAGATACTGCCAGATTTGAAAACTTATTAATGAAAGAAAAAGCGGTAGCGCTGCCTTATGAAGATCCAGTGACCTTTGGAGTCAATGCGGCTAAGCCGATTATTGATGCATTATCTGAAGCCGAGAAGGACCGGATTGAATTGCTGATCACTTGTTCTGAATCCGGGATCGACTTTGGGAAATCGTTAAGTACATATATCCATGAATATTTAGGCCTGAACCGCAATTGCCGTTTGTTTGAGATTAAACAGGCATGTTATTCAGGAACCGCAGGATTTCAGATGGCGGTCAATTTTATATTATCCCAGACGTCTCCGGGTGCCAAAGCGCTGGTTATCGCCAGTGATATTTCACGTTTCTTAATCGCCGAGGGCGGAGACGCTTTAAGTGAAGACTGGTCTTATGCTGAACCGAGCGCCGGAGCGGGAGCGGTGGCCATTTTAGTAGGCGAAAATCCCGAGGTGTTTCAAATAGATCCCGGAGCAAATGGCTATTACGGCTATGAAGTGATGGATACGTGCCGTCCTATTCCCGATAGTGAAGCGGGAGATTCTGACCTGTCTTTAATGTCATATCTGGATTGCTGCGAACAAACCTTTCTGGAATACCAAAAACGTGTGCCCGGTGCCAGTTATCAGGACACGTTCCAATACCTTGCTTACCATACGCCTTTTGGCGGGATGGTGAAAGGTGCGCACCGAACAATGATGCGTAAGGTGGCGAAGGTGAAAACTGCTGAGATTGAAACGGATTTTTTAAATCGGGTAAAGCCAGGTTTAAACTATTGCCAACGGGTTGGAAATATTATGGGAGCTGCCTTGTTTCTGGCGTTGGCCAGCACGATAGACCAAGGGCGGTTTGATTCACCTAAACGAATCGGCTGTTTTTCCTACGGATCAGGCTGCTGTTCTGAATTTTACAGCGGTATTACAACTCCGCAAGGTCAGGAACGCCAGCGCTCATTTGGCATTGAGAAGCATTTAGATCGCCGATATCAGCTCTCAATGGAAGAGTATGAGCAGCTGTTTAAGGGGAACGGGATGGTGCGGTTCGGAACGCGCAATGTAAAGCTGGATGTTGAGATGATACCGGGCATCATGCAGTTTACTCAAGAGAAGCCGCGCTTATTTTTAGAAGAAATTTCTGAGTTTCATCGGAAGTACAGGTGGATCTCGTGACCTATCAAACGATAAAGGTCCGCATTCAAGAGTCGGTTTGCTATATCACCTTTCACCGTCCTGAAGCGAATAATACGATTAATGACACACTCAGAGAAGAATGTTTGCAAGTGTTAAACCAATGTGAAACATCATCGGTTACGGTTGTCGTTTTAGAAGGGCTTCCCGAAGTATTTTGCTTCGGCGCAGATTTTCAAGAAATGTATCAGGAAATGAAAAGCGGCAGGAAACAGGCAAGCTCCCAAGAGCCTCTCTATGATTTGTGGCTGAAATTGCAGACAGGCCCTTATGTCACAATTTCGCATGTCAGGGGAAAAGTGAATGCCGGCGGTCTTGGATTCGTATCTGCCACAGATATTGCCATAGCTGATGAAACGGCGTCATTCAGTCTCTCTGAGCTGTTATTCGGTTTGTATCCGGCTTGTGTTTTACCGTTTCTGATCCGCCGGATCGGCTGGCAGAAAGCACATTATATGACGCTGATGACAAAGCCGATTTCCGTACAGGAAGCCGGTGAATGGGGGTTAATAGATGCCTTTGATGCTCAAAGTGAGGTGCTGCTGAGAAAGCATTTATTGCGGCTGCGAAGACTGAATAAAAAGGGAATCGCGGATTATAAACAGTTTATCAGCTCACTTGATCATCAAGTCAGCCGTTCGAAATCCATCGCTTTAACTGCAAATCAAGACATGTTTACTGACCCTCAAAACCAGATGGGAATCATCAGGTATGTTGAAACAGGACAATTCCCATGGGAGGAACAGTAATCATTTGAAAAGATGACAATCAGAACCGTTAGGAGGACATCATGACGCATTCTGTTGTAGAGCTCATCGAAGTTGAGCCTGCTATTATTCAGGTAAAAATGCATGACCGCACTCATAAAAACGCGTTTTCACAAGAACTTACAGACGGTTTAATTCAAGCGTTTGAATTCATTCGGAAAAACCCCAATTATAAAGCAGTCATTTTGACAGGGTATGATAACTATTTTGCTTCAGGAGGAACGCAAGAAGGGCTGCTTCGAATTCAGCAGGGATTGACCAAGTTCACGGATGACAATCTTTATTCGCTGGCGCTGGATTGCGAGATTCCAGTCATCGCGGCAATGCAGGGACACGGAATTGGAGGCGGCTTTGTCATGGGGCTTTTTGCTGACATTGTCATTCTGGCCAGGGAGAGTGTGTATACGGCTAATTTTATGAAATACGGATTTACGCCTGGAATGGGCGCTACCTTTATCGTTCCTAAAAAACTGGGGTTCAGCCTGGCTCAGGAAATACTAATGAATGCGGGCAGCTACCGCGGAGCTGATCTCGAAAAAAGAGGGGTTCCCTTTAAAGTCCTGCCTCGTGCGGAAGTATTAGATTATGCGGTGGAACTGGCGCATGAATTCGCGGAAAAGCCGAGAAACTCATTGATTACATTAAAAGACCATTTGGTTGCCCCGCTTCGTGAGCAGCTGCCTCACGTCATAGAACAGGAATTGATGATGCACGAGAAAACATTTCATCATGAGGAAGTCAAAATGAGAATCAAAGGTTTGTATGGAAATTAACCAGAAATCCACATGAAAATTTGCAGATTAAATGGAGGCAGCGCGATGAGAAATAATGATAATACACGCATTTTAGCTAATCCTTCTGTCAGCTACGGTGAGCCTTTACATCTATCTGAAGAGCAGCCGGCAACAATACCTGAAGTTTTATACAGAACTGCTGCTGAGCTCGGGGATACAAAGGGAATCATTTATTTGCAGCCGGATGGAAAAGAAGTGTATCAATCATATGGACGATTGTGGAATGATGCACTGCGTATCGTAAAGGGGCTCCGGCAATCAGGCCTGAAAGCAAAACAAAACGTGATTTTGCAGCTGGGCGACAATTCTCAGCTTCTCCCTGCGTTCTGGGGGTGTGTTTTAGCAGGAATTGTTCCGGCTCCGTTAGCCGTTCCGCCAACGTACGCTGAATCCAGCAGCGGGACTCAAAAGCTGAAAGATGCATGGACGCTTCTTGACAAGCCGGCGGTGATTACGGACCGGGACATGCACCAGGAAATGATCGATTGGGCAAGTGAACAAGGCCTTGAAGGATTCCGTGCAATTGCTGCGGAAGATCTGCTCAGTGCCGAGGCAGAGACGGATTGGCATCAATCCAGTCCTGAAGACTTAGCGCTTTTATTGCTGACTTCAGGCAGTACTGGAACGCCCAAAGCAGTTATGCTGAATCATCGAAACATTATGAGCATGGTGAAAGGGATTATTCAAATGAAAGGCTTCACCAGAGAAGATATCACATTTAACTGGATGCCGTTTGATCATGTCGGAGGCATCGGAATGCTGCATTTGCGGGATGTCTATCTAGGCTGCCAAGAAATTAACGTCTCAAGTGAAACGATCTTAATGGAGCCGCTGAAATGGCTGGATTGGATTGATCATTACCGTGCTTCTGTTACGTGGGCACCGAATTTTGCGTTCGGTCTTGTCACTGATTTTGCAGAAGAAATGAAAAACAGGAAATGGGATCTGTCCTCAATGCGTTACATGCTCAATGGCGGTGAAGCAATGGTCGCCAAGGTAGGGCGCAGAATGCTTGAGCTTTTAGAACCCCATGGACTGCCTGCTGATGCGATCCGGCCTGCATGGGGAATGTCCGAAACGTCATCCGGCGTTATTTTCTCTCATGAATTTACCCGGGCTGCAACAAGTGATGATGATCATTTTGTCGAAATCGGTTCTCCAATCCCTGGATTCTCTATGAGAATAGTGAATGACCATAATGATTTGGTTGAGGAAGGCGAGATTGGCCGTTTTCAAGTTTCGGGTCTTTCCGTTACAAGCGGTTATTACCGGCGCCCGGATTTAAATGAGAGTGTGTTTACGGAAGATGGATGGTTTGAAACCGGAGACCTTGGCTATTTGCGAAATGGGCGCTTAACCATTACAGGACGCACGAAAGATGCAATTATCATTAATGGTATTAATTATTACAGTCATGCGATTGAGTCTGCTGTTGAAGAATTAGCGGAAATCGAAACTTCTTATACTGCTGCCTGCGCAGTCCGCGTGGATCAGAATTCAACGGACCAGCTGGCTATCTTCTTTGTTACTTCCGCAAACATGAATGATGAGCAGATGTCTCAGCTTCTTAGAAACATACAATCCCATGTCTCACAGGCGATCGGCGTCACCCCGGAATATTTGCTGCCGGTACAAAAAGAAGAGATTCCGAAAACGGCTATCGGAAAGATCCAGCGCACCCAGCTGAAAACGTCATTTGAAAATGGAGATTTCGATTACTTGCTTCATAACCCCAACCGGATGAACGGGGCGGTCCAAGACGAGGACATGCAGCAAGCAGATCATGTGAGAAGAATAAGGGAAGAGATACAGGAGCATCTGCTCAGCTGTTTGACTGAGGAGCTGCACGTTTCCCGCGATTGGGTGGAGCCAAATGCTAATATCCAGAGCCTTGGAGTGAATTCTATCAAGATGATGAAGCTCATTCGGTCGGTCGAGAAAAAATACCGTATCAAACTCACAGCCAGAGAGATACATCAGTATCCTACGATTGAACGCTTGGCTGGCTATCTATCTAAACAAGAAGGTATCAGCAGCCTCTCTGATGACACAGCGGGTACTGACACATCTAAAACGGAACCGGAAAAGAGTCAGGCAGCTTTTCAGTCTCTGTCTGAGGTACAAAAAGGATTGTGGACATTGCAAAAAATGTCACCTGAAAAAAGTGCCTATCATGTACCTCTCTGTTTTCGATTTTCGTCAGGGCTTCACCTTGAAACATTACAAGAGGCTTTCGGCTTTGTATTCCATCAGCATCCGATCTTAAAGCATGTCATCCAAGAGAAAGACGGAGTGCCATATCTTACACATGATCCAGCGCTTTCACTTGAAATCAAGACAGAAGACATCTCAGGAATGAAAGAGTCTGACATTCCTTCTTTTCTTAGAAAGAAAGGAAAGGAACCGTATGTAAAGGAAAACAGCCCGTTAGTGCGTGTCATGAGTTTTTCCAGATCTGAACAAGAGCAGTTTTTACTAGTTGTCATTCACCATTTGATTTTTGACGGGGTTTCGTCTGTAACATTTATACGCAGTCTGTTTGACAGCTATAAGCTTCTTTTAGAAGGACAGCAGCCGGAAATAACTGTTTCTCCTGCCATTTATCACGATTTTGCGGCCTGGGAGCAGAACATGCTTGCCGGAAAAGACGGCGCGAAGCATCGTTCATACTGGCAGAAACAGCTATCGGGAACTTTGCCGAATCTTCAGCTGCCTAAGGTCAGCACAAGTTCAGCCGATTCTGAGTTTGAAGAGGATACATACACCCGGCAGCTGTCCAGCGGCTTCATGAATCGGGTCAGGACGTTTGCGAAAGAGCATTCTGTGAATGTTTCGACGGTATTCTTAAGCTGCTATATGATGCTGTTGGGCCGCTATACCGGACAAAAGGAACAGATTGTCGGCATGCCGGCGATGGTGAGACCGGAAGAAAGATTTGATGCTTCCATTGGGCATTTTCTTAATATGCTCCCGATTCGCAGTAAACTGAACCCGGAAGATATTTTTTCTGAATTTGTGGCTAAATTGCAATTTACCATGTTGGATGGGCTTGATCATGCAGACTATCCGTTTCCGAAAATGGTGAGGGATTTGAATATTCCTCGCAGCGAAGCGGGCTCACCGGTGTTTCAAACTGCTTTTTTCTATCAGAATTTTCTTCAAACAGGAAGCTATCAAAACTTGTTGAGCCGCTATGCTGACTTCTTTTCTGTCGATTTCGTTGAGCGTATTCATCAAGAGGGTGAATACGAATTAGTATTTGAACTTTGGGAAACTGAAGAAATAATGGAGCTGAACATTAAATACAATACTGGGCTATTTGATGCGGCATCTGTATCCGCGATGTTCGATCAATTTGTTTATGTAACAGAACAGGCAGTGTTGAATCCTTCTCAGCCTTTAAAAGAGTATTCTTTACTGCCTGAAGCAGAGGAGCAGATAATTCTTAAAACATGGAACGACACTGGAAAAACGTATCCATATACATGTTTTCATGAATTATTTGAGCAGCAGGCGAAAAAGACGCCTGATAGAGCGGCTGTCAGCTATGAAAATCAAACATTGACGTATCGAGAGCTTGATGAAAGAAGCACACAGCTGGCCATTTATTTGCAGGCACATGGAGTGGGTCCGGACCGCTTGACAGGAATCTATGTGGATCGGTCGCTGGACATGTTGGTGGGATTATTGGCGGTTCTCAAGGCTGGAGGAGCATATGTGCCGCTTGACCCTTCCTATCCGGCTGAGCGACTGGAGTACATGCTGGAGGACAGTGAAGTCTCCATCACGCTGACGACATCAGAATTAGTAAACACGTTGAGTTGGAGCGGTGTCAAGACTGCTCTGTTAGATCAAGACTGGGATGAGATCGCTCACACAGCCTCTGATCGAAAAGTGCTTACACGCACTGTCACGCCCGAAAACTTGGCATATGTCATTTATACATCCGGCAGCACAGGAAAGCCAAAAGGTGTCATGATACCGCATAAAGCTTTGACCAATTTTCTCGTTTCGATGGGAGAAACACCAGGTCTTTCACCAGAGGATAACATGCTCGCTGTCACAACCTACTGTTTTGATATCGCGGCTCTGGAGTTATATTTGCCTTTGATAAAGGGCGCACACTGCCATATTTGCCAAACGGAGCATACGAAAGACGTTGAAAAACTGAAACAGGACATCCAAACGATCAAACCGACAGTGATGCAGGCAACGCCGGCTACATGGAAGATGCTCTTTTATTCAGGCTGGGAAAATGAAGAGAGGGTGAAAATTCTATGCGGAGGCGAAGCTTTGCCTGAGACATTGAAACGATATTTCTTACATACGGGCAGCGAAGCTTGGAATATGTTCGGGCCAACCGAAACAACCATCTGGTCAGCGGTTCAGCGTATTGATGAAGAATGCTCTCATGCCACGATAGGAAGGCCAATCGCCAATACACAAATCTATATTACAGATTCTCAGTTTGCACCAGTACCGGCTGGCGTTCCCGGAGAGCTTTGCATTGCGGGGGACGGCGTGGCGAAAGGCTATTACAAAAAGCCAGAATTAACGAATACGAGATTCATTGACAGCCCTTTTGAGTCTGGATCGAAGCTTTATAGAACGGGAGACATGGCGCGCTGGCTTCCGGGAGGACGAATTGAATATATAGGCCGTATCGATAATCAGGTGAAAATACGCGGATTCCGTATTGAACTTGGCGATATTGAAAGCAGGCTCAGTGAGCATCCCGGCATTCAGGAATGCGTCGTGGTCGCGGCTGAAGAGAATGGAATGGATAAGCTTGCTGCCTATTATACAGCTAAACATGCAAATACTTCTCTTGCAGCAAGAGAGCTGCGTCATTATGTGAAAGACGCTTTGCCTGCCTATATGGTGCCTTCTTATTTTATTCAGATTGACCATATGCCGTTAACACCGAACGGAAAGATAGACAGAAATAGACTTAAGAATAGCGGACTAACTGCGAAGCATTCAAAAGAAAGAGAGATCTCTCCTAAGAACATTCAGGATGCTGTATTGGCCATTTGGCAGGATGTATTGAAAATGACTGACATTGAACGGGAAGACGGATTTTTCGATGTGGGCGGGGATTCGCTTCTCGCGGTTACTGTGGCTGACCGCATCAAACATGAATTATCCTGTGAATTTTCTGTCACAGACCTGTTTGAGTACTCAACGATCAAAAATATCAGCCAATACATCACTGAACAGCGAATGGCGGATACGAGTATCTTTGTGCCGACAGAACCGGCAGCTTATATAGATCAGTCCTTCAAGGGGAACGATCTGCCAGATTATTATGAGGATAGTGTAGCGGTTATTGGCATATCGTGTGAATTTCCAGGGGCGAAAAATCATGATGAGTTTTGGGAGAACCTCAGAGACGGCAAGGAAAGCATTACGTTTTTCAGTAAAGAAGAGCTTCAGCGCTTTGGCATTTCAGAGGAGATGGCGGAAAATGCCGACTATGTCCCAGCTAAATCTTCTATTGATGGCAAAGACAAGTTTGATCCAAGTTTCTTTCAAATCTCTCCTAAAGACGCTGAATTTATGGATCCGCAGTTTCGAATGCTGCTGACTCACTCATGGAAAGCAATAGAAGATGCCGGTTATGCTGCGAAACAGATTCCGCAAACCAGTGTTTTTATGTCGGCAAGCAACAATTCTTATCGCGCGTTGCTGCCGCCAGATACAACAGAGAGTCTGGAAACGCCGGACGGTTATGTCTCGTGGGTGCTTGCGCAGAGCGGGACGATTCCGACAATGATTTCTCATAAGCTCGGGCTGAAAGGGCCAAGCTATTTTGTCCATGCTAACTGCTCATCGTCCCTGATTGGAATGCATTCTGCCTATAAAAGCCTGCTGTCGGGTGAATCTGCTTATGCTTTAGTTGGCGGTGCTACGCTCCATACCGAGTCAAATATCGGATATATGCATCAGCCGGGACTGAACTTTTCGAGCGACGGACATATTAAAGCTTTTGACGCATCAGCTGACGGAATGATAGGCGGTGAGGGTGTTGCCGTAGTATTGCTGAAAAAAGCGGCTGATGCTGTAAAAGACGGAGATCATATCTATGCTTTGCTGAGAGGCATAGGTGTAAATAACGACGGCGCTGACAAAGTCGGTTTTTATGCTCCAAGCGTCAAAGGCCAGGCTGATGTGGTGCAAAAGGTCATGAATCAAACGAAGATACAGCCTGAAACCATCCGCTATGTGGAAGCGCACGGAACCGGAACGAAGCTTGGAGATCCAATCGAGCTGGCGGCTTTAACGAACGTTTACCGGAAATATACAAATAAAACGCAATTTTGCGGCATTGGGTCGGTCAAAACCAACATCGGACATTTAGATACAGCTGCCGGTCTGGCGGGCTGCATTAAGGTCGTGATGAGTCTTTATCATCAGGAGCTGGCACCGAGCATCAATTATAAGGAGCCGAATCCAAATATAGATTTAGCCAACTCTCCTTTTTACGTCGTCAATCAAAAGAAAACGTTAAGCCGTGATATCAAAACGCACAGGGCTGCACTTAGCTCGTTCGGGCTAGGCGGGACAAACACTCACGCCATTTTTGAACAATACAAAAAGGATTCTGATAAGAGAAAGATAGACGGGACCTGTATCATACCGATCTCGGCAAAAAATAAAGAGAGACTGCAGGAGTATGTACGAGATATTATGGCCTATTTGGATAGAAAAGGGCTTGAGAACGAACAGCTGCCTGATTTTGCGTATACCCTTCAGGTCGGGCGGGAAGCGATGGACTATCGCGTTGCCTTTACTGCCGATCATGTGAATGAGTTAAAACAGAAGCTCACAGATTTTATCAGCGGAAAAACAGTGATTGAAGGCTGTTTTCAAGGAAGTCAGCAGAATTCCAGGGAAGTTTCATGGCTGACGGAGGACGAGGACAGCGCTGAACTGATCCGTAAGTGGATGGCCAAAGGAAAAGTGAACAAGCTTGCGGAAATTTGGAGCAAGGGAGCATATATGGATTGGATTCAGCTTTACAAAGATGAGCGTCCATACAGAATGAATCTGCCGACATATCCATTTGCAAAGGAACGATACTGGCCGTCTCAGGCTGACCGCAAGCCGTCGAGTCATATATCCGGAGATCAGACAGAGACCGGTTCCATTCATCCGCTGCTCCATCAGAATACATCTGATTTTTCTGAACAGAAATTCAGTTCGGTTTTCACTGGTGAGGAATTCTTTCTGAGAGACCATGTGGTAAGAGGAAAGCCGGTGCTCCCTGGTGTTGCATACCTAGAAATGGCACGCGCGGCTATCAAGCAGGCGGCAGGAAGCGATAATGGCAAAGGGGTCAGAATCAGATTGAATCATACAGTCTGGGTTCAGCCTGTTGTGGTTGACAATCATTCGGCTCAAGTGGATATCGGTCTCTTTCCTGAAGAAGATGGGAAAATCACTTTTGACATTTACAGTACACAGGAAGACGGGGCCGACCCGGTTATTCATAGTCAAGGCAGTGCGGAGCTGGTATCTGCCGCCAAAACGCCGGTCGCAGATCTCACTGAAATATTACGCCGCTGCGGCAAAGGAAAGATGTCAGCTGATCAATTTTACGAAGAAGGCAGAAGCAGGGGGATGTTCCATGGTTCGGCCTTCCAAGGAATTAAGAATGTGAATATAGGAAACAAAGAGGTTTTGGCGCAGCTGCAGCTTCCAGAAATCGTTTCTGGAACGAAGGAACAGTTTGTGTTGCATCCAAGTATCATGGACTCCGCCTTGCAGACGGCAACAATATGCATCATGCAGGAATTGACGGATCAGAAGCTGATTTTGCCATTTGCGCTTGAAGAGCTTGAGGTGATCAATCGATGTTCGTCTTCTATGTGGGCTTATGCTCGTTTAAGTGACAGCCATCACTCCGAGGATATTGTTCAGAAAGCGGATATCGATGTCATTGACGAAAGCGGAGATGTATGTGTCAGGATCAAAGGGTTCTCCACGAGAGTATTGGAAGGGGAGGTTCACTCATCAAAGTCTTCACCGCGGCATGAACGCTTAATGCTCGAGCCGGTATGGAGAGAACAGAATGGCGGATTTGTGGACGAAGACCTTTCATTCGCAGAGCATATCGTTGTTCTCTTTGAAACTGAACGAAGTGTCATAGACAGCCTTGCATCAAACATGAAGGATGCCCGTGTCATAACTCTGGATGAAGCTGAAGGGCATATTGCAGAACGTTATCAGTTATACGCGCAGAACGTGTTTGAGCTCGTGCAAAGAAAGATCCGTGAGCATTCTGCAGGCCGTGTTATCATTCAAGCCATCGTTCCGCTGAATAAAGAGAAACAATTGTTTGCTGGTGTTTCCGGTCTGCTTAAAACAGCTGAATTAGAATTCAGCAAACTTACAGCTCAGGTCATCGAGATTGAGAAGCCTGAAGAGATGAATGATCTTCATTTCAAGCTGAAAGACGACTGCCGGAGGCCTGCTGATAAACAGATTCGATATGAGGCTGGAAACCGCTTTGTGAAAGGCTGGCGGGAAATGGCTCTGCCTTCCGCTGATGACCATCATATGCCGTGGAGAGACGAGGGCGTTTATCTCATCACAGGCGGAGCAGGAAGCTTAGGCCTTCTGTTTGCAAAGGAAATTGCCGATCGAGCCGTTCGATGCACCATTGTGCTGACAGGACGCTCTGTTTTAAGTGAGCGTAAGAAAAATGAACTGGAGACTCTGCGAAGCATGGGGGCGGAGGTTGTCTATCGAGAGACTGATGTCAGTGATCAGAGAGCGGTTCGGCGTCTCATGAAGGAAATCAAAGAAAAGTATGGCACACTCAACGGAATCATTCACGGTGCAGGCAGCATTAAAGATCACTTCATCGTTCAAAAATCGAATGAAGAGTTTCAAGAAGTGTTGCAGCCAAAAGTAAGCGGATTGTTACATGTAGACGAATGCAGCAAGGACTTTCCATTGGACTTTTTCATTTTATTCTCATCTGTTTCCGGAAGTTTAGGAAACGCTGGACAAGCTGATTATGCGGCAGCCAATACGTTTATGGATGCATTTGCTGCATACCGGCGTTCCCTTGCGGTATCAAAGAAGCGATTCGGCTCAACCATTTCCTTTAACTGGCCGTTATGGGAAGAAGGCGGTATGCAAGTCGGCGCTGAAGTTGAACAGAGAATGCTGAAAACCATGGGAATGGTCCCGATGCCAACAGATAGCGCCTTGGAAGCATTTTATCAAGGAATAGCATCTGATAAGCCGGAAGTTTTTGTGATGGAAGGACAGCTTCAGAAAATGAAGCAAAAACTGCTTTCTACAGGAACGACAGCCAAACGGAAAGAGCAGAAAAACGCAGATCAGGCTCACGGTCAAATTCAAAAATTAGAAGCGTCTTTGATTCAAATGGTTGGAGCGATTTTAAAAGTAAACAACGACGATATCGATGTCAATACAGAGCTGAGTGAGTACGGATTCGATTCGGTTACATTTACGGTCTTTACAAATCAGATCAACGAAGCATACCAATTGGAACTAACCCCGACCATATTCTTTGAATATGGAAGCATCCAAAGTCTGACTGAATATGTAATGACATCGCATCCGGGAGAATTGAATCAAGATGCTGCTGTTAATAATACAGATGAAACGTCAAGCTCATTTCACCGTTTAAATAGCCTGAGAGCATCATTAGGCAACATGGTCAGTGCGATCTTAAAAGTAGATAGTGAAGATATTGATGTCAATACAGAGCTGAGTGAATACGGGTTTGATTCGGTTACATTTACGGTCTTTACAAACAAGATCAACGAAACCTATCACTTGGAACTAACGCCGACCGTTTTCTTTGAATATGGAAGCATCCAAAGCCTGGCTGAATATTTGATAGATGAATTTGAGGAGACTTTTGTTCAGGAGAGCGCAGAATCAGAGGGGCAAGAAGAGTTACAGACAATATCTCCTGAAGTTCCGAAAAGTACAACGCGCAGAAAGCACCGCTTCAAACAGCCCGTTATTGCAAAAGAAGAAACAAGCAAGCAGACTGCCGATTTTGAGCCGATTGCAATTGTCGGCATCAGCGGCCGATTTCCTGGCGCTATGGATATAGATGAATTTTGGAGAAACCTTGAGGAAGGCAAAAACAGCATCACAGAAGTGCCAAAAGATCGATGGGACTGGCGGGAGCATTATGGAAACCCTGACACTGAAGCCAATAAAACCGACATCAAATGGGGCGGATTTATTGATGGTGTCGCAGAGTTTGATCCGTTGTTTTTTGGTATTTCGCCGCGGGAAGCCAATTATGTAGACCCTCAGCAACGTCTGTTAATGACGTATGTATGGAAGGCGCTGGAAGATGCAGGGTGCTCGCCGCAAAGCCTTTCGGGTACAGGGACGGGTATCTTTATCGGTACTGGAAACACAGGTTACAAAGACCTATTCCATAGAGCGAATCTTCCAATTGAAGGCCATGCGGCTACAGGTCATATGATTCCTTCGGTTGGCCCGAATAGAATGAGTTATTTTCTGAATATCCATGGTCCGAGTGAACCTATTGAAACAGCTTGTTCCAGTTCTCTTGTAGCCATTCACCGTGCTGTGACGGCGATGCAAAGCGGCGATTGTGAGATGGCAATTGCAGGAGGCGTAAACACGATCCTAACCGAGGAGGCGCACATTAGCTACAGCAAGGCTGGCATGCTCAGCAAAGAAGGCAGGTGTAAAACCTTCTCCGCCGATGCCAATGGTTATGTCAGAGGCGAAGGTGTCGGAATGATCATGCTGAAAAAGCTTGCAGACGCGGAGCGCGACGGAAATCATATTTACGGCGTTATTCGGGGGACGGCGGAAAATCACGGCGGAAGAGCCAATACCCTGACATCACCTAATCCGAAAGCACAAACTGATCTGTTAGTGCGTGCGTATCGACAAGCAGGCATAGATCCAAGCACGGTCACATATATCGAAGCCCATGGAACGGGGACTGAATTGGGGGATCCGATTGAAATAAACGGGCTGAAAGCTGCGTTTAAGGAATTATCCAATAAGAGAGGCGGCAGCCAGCCGGACATTCCGGATCACCGTTGCGGCATCGGCTCAGTTAAAAGCAATATCGGACATTTAGAGCTTGCCGCAGGTATTTCAGGTCTGATCAAAGTGCTGCTGCAAATGAAGCACAAAACGTTAGTGAAAAGCCTGCATTGCGAGACGCTTAATCCTTATCTTCAGCTGGCTGACAGTCCGTTTTACATTGTTCAGGAAAAACAGGAATGGAAGGCTGTCACAGATCGTGACGGAAACGAGCTTCCGCGCCGTGCCGGAATCAGTTCATTTGGGATTGGCGGAGTAAACGCACATATTGTGATTGAAGAATATATTCCAGATGCCAATTCAAAACAAATGGCATCAGAACAGCCAAACATGATTGTGCTGTCGGCTAAAAATAAAAATAGGCTAATGGATCGTGCTTCGCAATTGCTGGAGGCGATTCGCAAGAAAAAATATACAGATCAGGATTTGCACGGCATCGCTTATACCCTGCAAGTCGGGCGAGAAGAAATGGATGAGCGTCTGGCGTGTATTGCGGGGACGATGCAGGAACTTGAAGAAAAACTGCAAGCGTTTGTTGACAATAAGAAAGAAACCGAAGAATTCTTCCGGGGACAGTCTAATCGAAACAAAGAAACCCAGGCTATTTTTACAGCAGATGAGGATATGGCGATGGCAATTAATGCTTGGATCAGAAAAAGAAAATACGCCAAACTTGCGGATCTATGGGTCAAAGGCGTGGCGATCCAGTGGAATACATTATACGGCGAGACCAAACCGCGCTTGATCAGTCTCCCTTCATATCCATTTGCGAAGGATCACTATTGGGTACCGGCAAAGGAACATTCAGAACCGGAGAAGAAAGAACTAGTTAATGCTAGTGAAAAGCGCATTGCATGTTTTTTGACAAAACAATGGAGGTTGAGCCCGGTTGGCTCAAAGGTACCGGGGACTCGGACGGTTGCCATCCTGAGCAATCCAGAGACAGCAGATTTGGCTGCTGAAGTGTCTGCTTATTTTCCGAATCATCTCTTATTAGATGTGAGCCGGTTAGACGGTAATCAGTCAGACATCGATTGGAAACAGTTTGGCGGCCTAGTAGATGTCATCGGCTGCGGTGAAGAAGATGAAGGCCGGCTGGATTGGATTGAATGGGTGCAAAGGCTGATTGAATTCGGGCATAAAGAGGGGCTCAGGCTGCTTTGTGTGACGAAGGGACTGGAATCGTTCCAAAACACATCCGTCCGGATGGCAGGCGCCTCGCGGGCTGGTTTGTATCGGATGCTTCAAAGCGAGTACAGCCACCTTACATCAAGACATATGGATGCAGAGGAGGTTATTGACCATCATCGCCTCGCGAAGCAGATCGCAGATGAGTTTTATACGGACTCCCATGATGCGGAGGTTTGCTACAGAGACGGTTTGCGGTACCAGGCCTTTCTAAAAGCGCATCCTGAAACAGGTAAGGGAGCCGATCAAAGCATGGCCTTCCCGAAAGATCATGTACTTTTCATTACAGGCGGGACGCGAGGCATCGGGCTATTATGCGCACGGCATTTTGTGAAGCACTATGGAGTGAAAAAGCTGGTGCTGACTGGACGAGAGCAGCTTCCTCCGCGAGAGGAGTGGGCTCGTTTGGAGACAGCAAACACATCCGCGGCACAAAAAATCAATGCAGTCCGGGAACTGGAAGCACAGGGTGTGCAAGTGCAAATGCTGCCGCTTCCTTTATCTGATGAGGCTCTTGTTGAGCAAACGCTGCAACATATCAGGAAAACCTTAGGGCCGATTGGCGGTGTTATTCATTGCGCAGGTCTGACAGATATGGATACTTTGGCCTTCATCCGTAAAACGGCCGATGATATTCAGCGGGTGCTGGAGCCTAAAGTGGCTGGGCTGACAACACTATATCGCCACGTGTGTAACGAGCCATTACAGTTTTTTGTACTATTTTCTTCTGTTTCAGCCATTATTCCGCAGCTTTCGGCGGGACAAGCAGACTATGCTATGGCAAATAGCTATATGGATTATTTTGCAGAAGCACATCAGAAAAATACGCCGATCATCAGTGTTCAGTGGCCGAATTGGAGAGAAACCGGTATGGGTGAAGTAACAAATCATGCATATCGAGAAAGCGGTTTGTTGAGCATTACGAATTCAGAAGGATTGCGTTTTTTGGATCAAATCTTATCTAAAACGCTCAAACCGGTTGTTCTCCCTGCGGTGGCGAATCAAATAAATTGGGAGCCGGAGCTGCTGATGAAGCGGAGAAAACAGCATGAGGACGGTTTACGCGAATTGACTTTACAGAGCCCGCTGGTCAAAGACATCGATGGGACCGATGAAATTTTCAAAAATGATGGACTATTATCTGAAACACAGTCCTGGCTGGTTGATTTGTTTACCGAAGAGCTGAGAATTGAACGTGAAGATTTCGAGATTGATGGCTTATTTCAAGATTATGGAGTGGACTCAATCATTTTGGCACAGGTGCTTCAGCGTATAAACCGTAAACTAGAAGCAGCGCTCGATCCATCTATTCTATATGAATACCCGACAATTCAAAGGTTCGCAGATTGGCTGATCGGCTCTTATTCCGAAATGCTGTCCAATCTATTCGGAGGCGGGATATCGGATACATCAGCACCTTTGGAGAACAAAACGGAGGCAGGTATTACCGGCCCTGCGGAAGATCGTGCTTCTGCCGCCCAGATAAAAGAGCCAGTAACTCTTTCACTGGATTCTCATACAGAAGATATTGCTGTCGTCGGGCTGTCTTGTCGCTTTCCCTCTGCAGATACGCTGGAAACCTATTGGTCGTTATTATCTGAGGGGCGTTCGTCAATCGTCCCGGTTCCGGCAGAACGCTGGGGCTGTAAAACACCATATTATGCTGGCGTGATTGATGGCGTCAGCCATTTTGACCCTGATTTCTTTCTGCTTCATGAAGAAGACGTAAGGGCGATGGACCCGCAAGCATTACTCGTATTGGAAGAGTGTCTGAAGCTCTTGTATCACGCCGGATATACTCCTGAGGAAATAAAGGGGAAGCCAGTCGGCGTTTATATTGGAGGAAGAAGCCAGCACAAACCTGATGAAGAGAGTCTTCACCATGCGAAGAATCCGATCGTGACAGTCGGCCAAAATTATTTAGCGGCTAATATTTCACAATTTTTCGATGTCCGCGGCCCGAGCGTTGTAGTAGATACAGCCTGTTCATCAGCTTTGGTCGGCATGAATATGTCCATTCAAGCTCTGCGCAGCGGTGATATTCAATCTGCTTTAGTCGGCGGTGTCAGCTTGTTAAGCTCAGATGCCTCTCACAGGCTATTTGACCGGCGCGGCATTTTAAGCAAGCAATCATCCTTCCATGTGTTTGATGAGCGTGCTGACGGAGTTGTGTTAGGTGAAGGCGTCGGAATGGTCATGTTAAAAACAGTAAAACAGGCGCTGGAAGACGGAGATACCATATATGCTGTCGTGAAAGCGGCCTCGGTCAATAATGATGGTAGAACGGCAGGACCGGCAACACCTAATCTGGAGGCGCAAAAGGAAGTCATGAAAGACGCGCTTGCCAAAAGCGGGAAAAAACCAGAGGACATCAGCTATCTTGAAGCAAACGGGTCAGGTTCAATGGTAACCGATCTGCTTGAACTGAAAGCGATCCAATCGGTGTACCGTTCCGATCACTCATTGCCTCTTTCTCTTGGCTCAATAAAGCCGAACATCGGGCATCCGCTATGTGCGGAAGGGATCGCCAGCTTTATTAAGGTTGTACTGATGCTGAAAGAGCGACGCTTCGTCCCATTTTTATCAGGTGAAAAAGAGATGGCGCATTTCGATCAACAGAAAGCGAATATCACGTTCACCCGAACGTTGGAAAACTGGACAGATTTGCAGCCTGCTGCGGCCATTAACTGCTTTGCCGATGGGGGGACGAATGCTCATGTCATCGTAGAGGCGTGGGAAAAAGATGAAAAACGCGCTATCAAGCGCAGTCCGATATCGCCTCCCCAATTAAAGAAACGGGCGTTTTCGCATGGCGAGTCAAAGCCGGAAGCGGAGACCTTAAAAATGGATGCGGCAAACATATGGGATACTTATGAGGTGGAGGTCTAACGTGAAAAAAATAACGAAACAACTCACATTATCGTTAAAAAATCCGTTTATATATCACCATGTGGTTTACGGACAACATGTCCTTCCGGGATTGGCCTATATCGATATGATCTACCAGATATTCAGAGAACACGGCTACACCTGCTCAGAGCTTCAGCTGCGGAATTTATCCATCTATCAGCCGCTGACGGTGGGACAGGGTGCGGTAATCGCTCTCGATATCGAATGTGCGGAGACAAAAAAAGGAAAGTGGCAAATCACAGCCAAAGGCATTGAAAAAAGTGAAGGGAATGAAGCTTCAGAAGAAAAGCTCTATATGAAGGCTGATATGCATACCCACTCTCCTGCTGTTTTTGAAGAAACTCTGGATTTCAACCAGATCCAAGCAGCTGCGCAGAACGTTGTTCAGCTTAATGATGTATATGAACAATGCAGACGTCAGGAATTGGTGCACAGTGAATATATGAAAGCGAAAGGCTGCATTCATGAAGGGGAAGACGGCGTCCTTCTCGATCTTTCTCTCGGCTCGGAAGCCATGCAGCATGCAGAAGGCTTTATGTTTCATCCGACTCTCATAGACGGGAGCGGGGTGGGTGCCAACAATCTGCTCACATCTTTGCTTAAAGGGGAACAGAGGCTATATTTGCCTCTGTTCTATGAATCCTTTTCCGCTTCAGCACTTTTGCAGACACATTGCATGACCAGAATTAAGCGTTCCTCTGTCCGTCAGGAAAAAGAGCTGATTTATGTAACACTTGAATTTTTCAATGCTTCCGGTGAAAAAGTAGCTGAACTGAAAAACTTCACAAGCAAACTAGTGCGTGAAGCAGAGCTGATTAGCGGAAAGCATCAGGATGTACAGGAGAAACAAGAGACAGGAAAGGACGCAGCCGAGCATACTCAAGCTGCAGATACGGTATCTTCATCCGGCAGTATGGATACCTATGGCGGGGCTGAACAGTTTGTAAGCCAATTAATCGCAGACAAAATAAATAAACCGATCGAACAAATTGAAAAGCATGTCGGCTATTACCAAATGGGATTGAATTCATCAGGCTTGCTTGAAGTGGTAGAAACGATCAGTGACAAGATCGGTGAGAGCCTTTCGCCGACTCTCCTGTTTGAGCATACCACCATTGCGGAGTTGTCAGCGTTTCTTACCGAGGATTATGGTGAGCATTTTAGTGCCGCTGGTTCCCTTGATCAAATTGAAAGAGAACACGTCTCCAATAGCATAATCGGCGCTACAACTGCCGAAGGACGGAGGACAAGCGGACGGACAGACTCTTCTCGTGTTGCATCTTTTGAGCAATCGGGCGACATTGCGATTATCGGCATGGCGGGCAGGTATCCGAAGGCAAACAATATTCATGAATTTTGGAACAATCTGAAAGAGGGTAAGGATTGCATTAGCGAAATTCCTGAGTCGCGCTGGGATTGGCGGCGATTTGAAGGAATCACATCTCCTTCAGGTAAGGACATTTCCAAATGGGGCGGATTTATTGACGACCCAGACTGCTTCGATCCTCAATTTTTCAGAATCACGCCGAGAGAGGCAGAGACAATGGACCCTCAGGAGCGGCTGTTTTTAGAAACCTGCTGGGAAACGATTGAGGATGCAGGCTACATGCCCAAGACTTTGGCCAAACCTAGAGGACGAAACAAAAGGCAGCATGTAGGTGTTTTTGCGGGCGTCATGCACAAGGATTATACATTAGTCGGCGCTGAAGAAGCATCAGCGGAAAATGTGTTTCCTCTCTCGCTCAACTATGCGCAAATTGCCAACAGAGTGTCTTACTTTTGTAATTTCCACGGTCCGAGTATGGCGGTTGATACGGTATGCTCCTCATCTCTGACCGCTGTACATCTGGCGCTGGAAAGCATTCGTCACGGTGAATGCGATGTCGCGTTAGCAGGCGGAGTGAACCTGTCCCTGCATCCTAATAAATATATGACATACGGGGTCTGGGATATGTTTTCCACTGACGGGCACTGCCGTACATTTGGCAAAGATGGAGACGGTTATGTACCGGCTGAAGGGATCGGTGCAGTTTTATTAAAGCCTTTGCACCAGGCGGAGGAAGACGGAGATCGCATTTATGCCGTCATTAAAGGAAGTGCAGTGAATCATGTGGGCACTGTAAGCGGCATTTCAGTGCCGAGTCCAGTTTCTCAAGCTGACCTTATTGAGGCATGCTTGGAGAAAACGGGAATTGATCCGAGGACGATTAGTTATGTGGAAGCGCATGGAACCGGTACGTCCTTAGGAGATCCGATCGAAGTTCAGGGGTTGGTAAAAGCATTCCGTCAATATACAGAGGATCGGCAGTTCTGTTCGATTGGTTCTGTTAAGTCAAACATCGGACATGCTGAATCCGCCGCGGGCATCAGCGGTTTAAGCAAGGTTGCCCTTCAGCTTCACCATCAGACTCTCGTGCCTTCTTTGCATTCAGAAGAACTAAATCCGTACGTAGATTTTGAAAAGTCTCCATTTTATGTACAGCATGAAACAGCAAAGTGGAAGCTACCTGTTATTAGGGAAAATGAGAAAAACATCCCTTATCCGCGCCGGGCGGGTATCAGTTCCTTTGGGGCGACCGGTTCAAACGCACATATTATCCTTGAGGAATATATTCCTCAAACAGCGGAGCAGGGCGTTTCATTGCCGTCAGTTTCTGGCATGCCCGCTGTTATCCCGCTTTCTGCCCGTAATCAAGAACGTCTTCGTGTATATGCAAAACGTCTCTTGGATTTTCTTCATGATGGGATTCAGATTAGAGATTTGGCTTATACATTGCAGGTGGGCCGTGAACCGATGGAAGAGCGGGTTGCTTTTGCAGCAGCCGGCATTCAAGAATTGACCGGACAATTGAAGGCTTTTGCAGAAGGGCGCGAAACGATTCAGCGTTGCTGGATGGGGCGAATGTCAAGAGGAAGTGATTTATCGCTTTCCGCCGAAACGGTACATAAATCGCTGGAACAAAGAAATCTCGATCTGATTGCGGAGCAGTGGGCCAACGGAGCTGCGATTGACTGGACCCTTCTTTACGAAGGAAAGAAACCAAAGCGGATCAGCTTGCCGACATACCCTTTTGAAAAGGTGCGTTATTGGGTGCCTAAAGCAGAGACAGTGACTCGTCTATCAAAAGGGGAAGGGCATGTCCTTCATCCTCTTCTGCATCAAAATGTGTCTGACATGTCGGGAGTACGCTTCCGTTCAACGTTCACAGGACGTGAATTTTTCTTTAAGGATCATGTCATTAAGGGCGAGCGGGTTTTACCCGGTGCAGCTTTATTGGAAATGGTTCGGGCGGCTGTCGAAAAGGCAGCTGGAGATCAGTTCCCGACAGGATTCCGGCTTCGGAACATTGTCTGGGTTCGGCCGTTTGCCTTCACAGAACAGCGAGCGGACATACACATACGTTTATATCCTGAGAAAAATGGTGAGGTTGCATTCGAAATCTGCCAGGAGCCTGAAAGCGCAGAGAAGGCGCCGGTTGTATACGGACAAGGGAATGCAGTGCTTTGTGAGGCTGATGAACCTCCTGTAATAAACATTGAAGAACTGAAGGCAAACGATAATGAGCAGATTCTGTCACCTTCTGATTGCTACGAGGCTTATGAAGAAATGGGCATTGATTATGGTGACAGCCACAGAGCGATCGATAGCATATATGCCGGCAAAAACGGAGTTCTTGCGAAATTGACGATGCCGCTTGTGATCTCCGGTACGCAAGACCATTATGTCCTGCATCCGAGCATGATAGATTCGGCATTTCAAGCATCTATCGGTTTGAGGCTGGGACACATTACGAGTTTAGCAGACAGAAAGGCGATGCTGCCTTTTGCCATACAGGATGTCCAAATCTTCAAAGGCTGCGAGATATCTATGTGGGCGCGGATCACATACAGCGAGGGCAGTGCAGCTGGGGATCGCATGCAGAAGCTTGATATCGATTTGTGCAATGAAGAGGGGCAGGTTTGCGTGCGAATGAAGGGCTATTCTGCAAGAGTGTTAGAAGCAGATGCAGAAGATCCTTCTGAGACAATTGACACGCTGCTGTTTGAACACGTTTGGGAAGAAAATGCTCCTGCCGAGGAGCAGGGGTTTATAGTATCCGAGACACATAAAGTCGTTATCTGTGATTTTGGAGAACAACTGGAAAGCATCCGAAATGATCTTGACTGTACAGTATTGCAGCATTATAAAGAGGCAATTGATGAACGGTTTGAAGTGTATGCCGTACAGTTATTTGAAGAAATCAAGCAGCTGCTGCAATCGAAAACCGGGGGACATACATTCATTCAAGTGGCGGTGCCTGTGTTGAACGAGCCGCAGCTATTAAGCGGCTTAACCGGACTGCTCAAAACGGCTGAACTGGAAAACCCCAAACTGACTGGACAGCTGATTGAATTAGATACCGAGATGTCTAGTAGTGACCTAATCGAAATATTGGAGGAAAACAGACGCTGTCCGCGTGACACGCATATTCGCTATTGGCGAGGGAAACGGTTTGTAAGCAAATGGAAAGAGGTTGCTGGCGAGCACTTAAGTGACATGCCATGGAAAGATAAAGGTGTTTATCTGATTACAGGCGGTGCAGGTGGCCTTGGCTTCATCTTTGCAAATGAAATCGCAAACCAAACGAATGATGCTGTTGTGATCCTGACAGGACGCTCTCCGCTCAATGAAAGGAAGCAGGAGCAGCTTCAAGCCTTACAGAAAGTTGGTGTTCAAGCGGTTTACAGACAAGCGGATCTGACAGAGAAACGAGCTGTTAATGACTTATTAGAAGAGATCCAAAACGTTTACGGAGGCTTGAACGGTATCATTCATAGCGCCGGTATGATAAAAGATAATTTTATTATTAAGAAAAAGAAAGAAGAAGTTCAAACCGTGCTCGCTCCAAAGGTAGCCGGTCTGATTCATCTTGATGAAGCAACGAAAGATATTCCGCTCGACTTCTTTATCTTTTTTTCCTCAGGTGCCGGAGCAGTGGGAAGCGCGGGGCAGGCTGATTACGCAATGGCGAATGCATTTATGAATGCATTCAGCGAATATCGAAATGGCCAAGCAGCGCTGCACAAACGTTATGGAAAAACTCTTTCGGTATGCTGGCCGCTGTGGAAAGACGGGGGGATGCATATTGATGCTGAAACTGCGAGGATGCTGACAAAAGAAACAGGCATGGTGGCCATGGAAACAGGGCATGGGATTCAGGCATTATACCATGGCTGGGCGTCAGGAAAGCCGCAAGTATTAGTGGCTTCCGGTGTTGCTAATCGGATTCGTGCATTTTTGTATGAAACGGGACATGGTCAAGGTGAATCCCAAAATACGAAAAAAAGAAATGGCAGTCAGGATACGGGAAGAGCAGACATTGTCCTAGGAGTCGATGAAGAGACATTGAGAGAAAAAGCGGAGAATTATGTGAAACAAGTGCTTTCTTCGGTTATCAAGCTGCCGGCCGGCCAGATTGATGCTGAAGCTCCTCTCGAGGATTATGGGATCGATTCTATTATGATCATGCATGTAACAGGTCAATTAGAAAAAGTATTTGGGTCTTTGTCCAAGACATTGTTCTTTGAATATCAGGATATTCGGTCATTAACCCGGTATTTTATTGATTCCCACCGAGAAAAGCTTCTGGACATCTTGGAAATTGAAACAGACAAACCTTCCGCTGCGGAAAATAGAAAAACAGTTTCAGAGCCTGAAAAGAGAGAAATTTCAGTTGCCCAAAGAAAGCCCGGATTCTTTCCTTTGCAAGAAAAAGGGCAGAAGCAGTCAAAAGAAAAGGAAACAGAGGAAATTGCAATCATTGGTATCTCTGGGCGCTATCCTCAGGCAGACAACATCAATGAATTGTGGGAAAACCTGAGGGACGGGCGAGACTGTATTACGGAAATTCCTGAAGACCGCTGGGATCATAGTCTATATTATGATGAAGATAAGGATAAGCCTGGAAAAACCTACAGCAAGTGGGGCGGCTTTATGAAGGATGTAGACAAGTTTGATCCGCAGTTTTTCCATATTTCACCGCGTGAGGCAAAATTAATGGACCCTCAGGAGCGGCTATTTTTGCAGTGCGTGTATGAAACGATGGAAGATGCAGGATATACAAGAGAGCATCTCGGCCGTAAGCGTGATTCGGAGCTTGGCGGAAGTGTCGGGGTATATGTCGGAGCCATGTACGAAGAATACCAGCTGTATGGGGCGCAAGAGCAGGCGCGGGGCAGGTCTCTGGCTTTAACAGGAAATCCATCATCCATCGCGAATCGGGTATCGTATTATTTTGATTTTCATGGGCCGAGTATTGCTTTGGACACCATGTGTTCTTCTTCTTTAACCGCTATTCATTTGGCCTGCCAAAGCTTGCAGCGCGGAGAGTGTGAGGCGGCATTCGCGGGCGGCGTGAATGTTTCAATCCACCCAAATAAATATTTGATGCTCGGGCAGAACAAATTCATGTCCAGTAAAGGCCGATGTGAAAGCTTCGGTGAGGGCGGAGACGGCTATGTGCCGGGAGAAGGCGTAGGAGCAGTGCTTCTTAAGCCATTGTCTAAAGCCGTTGAAGATGGCGATCACATATATGGAATCATTAAGGGGACTGCCATTAACCACGGAGGAAAAACAAACGGTTACTCAGTTCCAAACCCGAATGCCCAAGCAGATGTGATCAACAAGGCGTTTGTGGAAGCGAAGATTGACCCGCGGACTGTCAGTTATATCGAAGCGCACGGCACGGGAACCTCACTTGGAGATCCGATTGAAATGACAGGGTTGTCCAAAGTGTTTACGCAACGAACGAATGACAAACAATATTGTGCAATAGGCTCAGCCAAATCAAATATGGGGCACTGCGAGAGTGCGGCAGGTATCGCAGGCTTAACCAAGGTATTACTCCAAATGAAATACAGGCAGCTTGCGCCTTCCCTGCATTCAAACGTGCTGAATCCGAATATTGATTTCCTTAACTCACCGTTTAAAGTACAGCAAGAGCTAGAAGAATGGAAGAGGCCGATCGTTTCTGTCAATGGAAAAGACGTTGAATATCCGAGAATCGCAGGCATCTCTTCATTTGGTGCCGGGGGAGTAAACGCCCATATTTTAATAGAAGAGTATGTTCCGAAGTCTGAGCAAGATCGTTCGCCAGCGGGGAAACAGCCGGCTGTCATTGTGCTCTCCGCAAAAAATGAAGAAAAACTTCAGAAACGGGCGGAACGATTGCTGCATGCCATTCGTGAACAAAGATATGCTGAAGCAGATTTGCACCGAATCGCCTATACCCTGCAAGTCGGACGTGAAGCGATGAATGATCGCCTGGCGTTCGTTGCTGAAACGATGCAGGAGCTTGAAGAAAAGCTGACTGAATGTATTTCCGGTACAGAAGATCGTGAATATATCTTTCGAGGACAAGTGAAACGCAACAAAGAAACCATTGCCGCTTTTGCCGCTGATGAAGATATGTCAAAAACAATTGAGGCATGGATGCAAAAAGGAAAGTACACGAAGGTGTTAGACCTTTGGGTAAGAGGCTTACGTATCGACTGGAACACGCTCTACCAGGATCAAAAACCTCGGCGCATCAGTTTACCCGCCTATCCTTTTGCAAGAGATCGCTATTGGGTAGAAGTTAATGCAACAAAGGCTGAGGAAAAAAGAACAGTGGAACCACCCGTTCCGGTACAGTCCGTCATTCAAAAGCCGTCTAAAGCCAGGGAAGCCAGCGGCAAGCCTGCCAATATCACGTTACAGCCTTTAACAGCCAATCAGGATCGTTTGCAGCGAGCAGCATCTCCGCTTCCATTAGGTACAGAAACAGAGACGATCTCGGCGGAAGAATTGTGCAATGAACTGACGGCTAGCTTAGCGGAAGTGCTGTACATGGCTCAAAGCGAGGTTGATCCAGACGAAGCATTCATAGATATCGGAATGGATTCAATTACCGGGCTCGAATGGATAAAAGCCATAAATAAACAGTATGGCACATCACTAAATGTCACCAAGGTTTATGATTATCCGACAACACGTGATTTCGCTGTTTACTTAACACATGAGTTAAGCACACAAGCTGGAAAGAAAACAGCAGAAAGCGATGCTCCGAAGCAACCGGAGACGTATGTGTCGATGAAACAGAAAACAGCAGCACCTGCTGCTAAACCGGATAATATCTCCCTGCAGCGGTTAGAGCACCATCAGCCGTTGCAGGAGGAACCTGCAGCAACCATTCGATATGCAGCAGCTAAAATATCCGCATCAAGCCAATATAATGGGGCAATTGAAACGCTGCATAAAGAATTTAGAGAAAGCATAGCAGACGTGTTATTTATGGAGCCGCACGAGGTGGATATTGATGAAGCGTTCATAGATATCGGAATGGACTCGATTACCGGGATCGAATGGATAAAAGCGGTGAATAAGCAATATGGCACGTCTTTTTCAGTCACTAAAGTGTATGATTATCCAACGATACGTGATTTTGCCGAGATGCTAAAGTCTGAGCTTGGAACGCATCTTAATAGAAAACAAGAAATGAAAGATCAGCATGAGGTCTCTGAAGCTGTTAAACAGCCGGCAGAGCGTCCGCTTCAGTCCGTTCAATACCCAATAAAGAAAGAACCTGAGAAGAAACCGGCTCCTATTCATCAAGATCACCGGGAGGATGCAATAGCGATTGTCGGGATGTCGGGAAGGTACCCGGGCGCCAGGAATGTAAGAGAGTATTGGGATAACCTGGTTCATGCGAGAAATGCGATTCGGGATATTCCAACATCACGGTGGGATATTGACAAATTCTATGATCCTGCCCTGAACAAAAAAGGGAGAGTCTATTGTAAATCAATGGGGATGCTTGATGATATTGAACATTTTGATCCGTTGTTTTTTAATATTCCGCCATCAGAAGCTGAACTGATGGACCCGCAGCATCGAATATTTTTGCAGGAAGGCTATAAAGCCTTTGAGGACGCTGGATATAACGCCCGAACATTAAATGAGAAAAGATGCGGCGTTTATCTCGGCATTATGAGCAATGAATATGGGGTCATGCTGAATCAGCAGGCAAGGGCAAATGCCACCGGTAACAGCTTTGCGATCGCCGCGGCGCGTATTCCGTATTTTCTTAATTTAAAAGGGCCTGCAATTCCTATTGACACCGCATGTTCATCTTCATTGGTCGGCACACATTTAGCGCGACAGGCACTCATAAACAAAGAAATTGATATGGCGCTGGTCGGCGGTGTCAGTTTATACCTGACGCCGGAATCTTATATCAGCATGTGTGAGGCCGGCATGCTTTCACCTGATGGGCAATGTAAAGCATTTGATAATGGTGCGAATGGTTTCGTGCCCGGCGAGGGTGCGGGTGCGCTGGTACTAAAAAGGCTGAAAGATGCAGAAGCGGACCGTGACCATATTTATGGCATCATCATTGGCTCAGGTATTAATCAAGACGGGAAAACAAACGGAATCACGGCACCGAGTGCGAAAAGCCAAATGGATCTGGAAAGAGACATATACGAAACATACGGCATACATCCTGAGAGTATCAGTTATGTAGAAATGCACGGCACCGGAACAAAACAAGGTGATCCAATTGAATTAGAGGCTCTGTCCACCGTATTTCAAGAAAAAACAGACAAAAAGCAGTTTTGCGCAATCGGTTCCGTCAAAAGCAATATTGGACATACATCTGCGGCGGCAGGAGTAGCCGGTGTTCAAAAGGTGTTGTTGTGTATGGACCGCAAAACGCTGGTGCCGACATTGAACTTCACGACACCGAATGAGCATTTTCAATTTGAACATTCGCCTTTATATGTAAATACAGAGCTGAAGCCTTGGGAATCGGCCGATGGAAAACCGAGAAGAGCCTGTGTCAGCTCTTTCGGATATAGTGGGACGAATGCCCACATTGTGTTAGAAGAATACCAGGCTGAAAAGAGGAATGATCGACTGACAAAGCAGCATCATTCAACATTATTTGTACTCTCAGCGAAAAAAGAGCAGCAATTGAAGGCCTATGCAAAAGTAATGAAAGATTTCGCGAATTCAAATGAAGAAATCAATCTGGAGGATATGGCGTATACACTTCAGACGGGCCGGGAAGCGATGGATTATCGGATGGCGTTTTTGGCGGATTCCAAAGAAGCAGTTATCAAAGCTTTAGGTGATTATTTAGCGGATGTGCCAAACAGCAGCATATTTTCCGCTCACGTAAAAACGAAGAAAAGCGAAATCAAGCTGTTTGAAACAGATCATGATGCCAAAGCATTGCTGCAAACATGGATAGAGAAGAAAAGGCTTGATAAGGTGGCGGAATTATGGGTGAAAGGATTACAGGTCGATTGGAACGGGTTTTATGGAGATCACAAGCCTCGCCGAATCAGTCTGCCTGCTTATCCGTTTGCAGAAGAGTATTACTGGCTGCCAAATGAAGAAGACAAGCCTGAAAACAGTGGTTTGGCAGTGCCTTACTCCGAGCCGAATACTAAGCATTGCTTTCTGCACAAGCAGTGGCAGCACTGTCAGATTGAACCGGCAGAACGTACGAATCAAACCGTTGCCATATTAGCAAACGAGGAGACAATGGCATTAGCGGAAGAGCTTTCGAAGTATTTCTCGAATTACCGTATATTTAACAGTCAAGAGCTCGATCATGTATCTTCTGCTGACTTTGAACATATCTCTGGAGCAGTCGATCTGATCGGTTGCGGAACGAGCCATGAGCAATCTATAAGCTGGATAAACTGGCTCCAAAAGCTAATCGAACAAGGATGCACAAGCAAGCATCATTTGACGATCTTGGGTGTAACGAAAGGACTGGAGTCTTTCGAAAATAAAGCTGTTCATTTATCCGGTGCTTCACGAGCCGGTTTGTACCGCATGCTTCAAAGCGAGTACAGCCATCTTACATCAAGACATGCAGATATGGAGTCTGCAACTTCTCATGAGGAGCTGGCCAGACTGGTTGCAGACGAGTTTTATGCTAATAGCACAGAATCTGAAGTCTGTTATCGAAACGGCCAGCGGTACCGCGCATATTTGGCAGAGCAATCAGCAGATACAGCCGGTCTTTATCATAAACAAGTATCGTTTTCAGCAGACAAAGTCCTGCTTATTACAGGCGGGACAAGAGGTCTCGGTTCGTTGTGTGCCCGGCATTTTGTGAAAACATACGGCGTAAAGCGCCTGGTCCTCATCGGCCGAGAAGAGCTGCCTCCGCGTGACCAGTGGAATTCAGTAAAAAATGTCTCGTTCGCGGAGAAAATAAACGCCATTCAAGAGCTAGAAGCCATGGGTGCGGAAGTTCAAGTGCTGTCTCTGGACCTGACCGATTCGCTTGCCGTTGAACAGAGCCTGAAGACCATACACGAAACAATGGGGGAGATTGGCGGAGTCATCCACTGTGCCGGGAAGGTGAACAAACATAATCCGGCATTTATCAGAAAATCGCTCGAAGAGATTGAACAGGTGCTTGAACCGAAAGTCGAAGGCCTGCAAACGTTGTTTGATTTGCTGAAAGACGAATCATTGGCGTTTGTTGCCTTGTTTTCATCTGTATCAGCGGCCATTCCTGTTCTTGCAGCCGGACAAGCTGATTATGCGATGGCGAATGCTTTTATGGATTATTTTGCAGAGGCCCATAAAGAGAGATGTCCAATTGTCAGCATTCAGTGGCCTAACTGGAAGGAGACCGGTTTAGGTGAGGTTCGAAGCAAAGCTTTAGAACAGACTGGATTGGTGAGCTTGACAAACGGTGAGGGATTACAGCTGCTGGATCAGATTCTATCAGATACACGGCATGCTGTCGTACTGCCGGCGATCCCGGATACAAACGTATGGCAGCCGGACAAACTTATACAGCCTGTTGAAGCTCTCTCACCTCCTGAGACGAAAGAGCAAGACAGCACTCACAACCTGTTCGGTGAAACAGTCGAATGGCTCGTAACTCTTTTTTCAGATGAACTGAAGATCGCAGCTGAAGACTTTGAAACGGATGAGCCTTTCCAAGAATACGGAATCGACTCGATTATCTTGGCTCAGCTGGTACAGCAGATGAACCAAGCATTAAACGGAGACATTGATCCATCAATTTTGTTTGAATATCCGACAATAGAATCCTTTGCAAGCTGGCTCATATCAAAACATGACGTATCAGCTGTTTTACACCGAAACGTTTCTGAGAAACAGACACCTGTCAAGGCGCGATCGTCAATAAAACAGGCACCCATGCCAGAACAGCAGCCGCAACAGACCAGTCATGAGAAAACGGCGGGTCTTGCAGAAGATATCGCCATCATCGGACTTACTTGCAGATTCCCTGAAGCGGAAACACTTGAGGCATACTGGGATTTAATTCGGGATGGACGGGTTGCGATTAAACCTGTACCGCCTGAACGATTCGGGCACTCCAGCTCGAATTACGCGGGCCTCATTGATAATATAAATCGATTCGATCATGATTTCTTCATGATGTCCGAGAACGATGTCAGAGCGATGGACCCTCAAGCTTTGGCTGTATTGGAGGAAAGCCTGAAGCTGTGGTATCACGCAGGCTATACGGAAAAAGAAGTGAAAGGCATGAAGGCTGGTGTTTATATAGGAGGCCGCAGCCAGCACAAGCCTGATCCGTCCAGTCTTTCAAAAGCAAGAAATCCGATTGTGGCTGGCGGACAAAACTATTTAGCAGCTAACATCTCACAATTTTTTGACTTAAGGGGACCAAGTATTGTGCTGGATACTGCTTGTTCCTCTGCACTGGTCGGACTGAATATGGCCATTCAAGCTCTGCGGAGCGGAGATATTGAGGCAGCGGTTGTAGGCGGCGTCAGTTTGCTTGATGCTGATGCGCATCATATGTTTCAGGAGCGCGGACTTTTATCTGACAAACCGTCATTCCATATTTTTGATAAGCGGGCAGACGGTGTCATTTTAGGAGAAGGCGTGGGTATGGTTCTCGTCAAAACCGTCAGCCAAGCACTCGAAGACGGAGATTCCATATATGCAGTCATTAAAGCCGCTGCTATTAACAATGACGGAAGAACGGCAGGCCCATCTTCACCGAATCTCGAGGCGCAAAAGGATGTCATGCAGACAGCGCTTGAAAAAAGCGGCAAAAAGCCTGAAGAAATCAGTTATCTCGAAGCGAATGGCTCGGGATCAGCGGTGACAGATTTACTTGAACTGAAGGCGATTCAAGCCATTTACCGTTCCGGTTCAAAGGCGCCATTAGGGCTGGGATCAGTGAAACCTAACATCGGCCACCCTTTATGTGCAGAAGGAATAGCGAGTCTGATTAAAGTGGCTTTAATGCTGAACCATAGACAATTGGTTCCCTTCCTGTCAGGTGACGAAAGCATGGCGCATTTTGATATAGAAGAGACCGATTTGTATTTTTGTAAATCACAAGCCGAGTGGAAGGAGACAACACCGGCTGCGGCAATCAATTGTTTTGCCGATGGCGGCACGAATGCCCATTTGATTGTGGAAGCCTGGAAAGAATCGGGTGAGCGTTTAATTAGAAGAAAACCTTTGCTTCTGCCGGAATTAAGCCGGCAGCCCGTTTTAACAGAACCATCAGCTCAAACTGTGCAGAAAAAAGTGCTTTCAGACGCAGGGGCTCCGAAAGAAATGTTTTGGAAAACTTTCAAATAAGAGAGGAGTGGGAAAATGATAACTGAACAACTGCACATTTCATTAAATAATCCTATCATGTCCAACCACAAGGTATACGGACAAGCGTTATTACCCGGCCTTGCTTATATAGATTTGATCTACCAAGTATTCCAAGAACATGGTTACGCATATCAAGAGCTTGAATTAAAAAACCTGACTATTTTTTACCCTTTGATCGCAGACGAATTGTATGACATTGCTCTCACAATTCACGTGTCTGAAAGCAAGAAAGGGACATGGTCCATCATCATCGACGGACAAAAACAGCGTGGTGAGTCGCTTTCGGACAAAAGACAATATGTGACGGCTGACATGCATCGTAAAGAGCGGACTGCTTTTGAAGATTCAATAGACCATAATCAGTGGAAACATACAGCTGAAAGGATTTTGAATTTAGATGAACTGTATGAACAATGCCGCTCTCAAGAATTAGTGCATACTGGCATGATGAAGGCGGAAGGGCAGATTTATAAAACCAAAGAGGGTGCTTTGATTGATCTATCTGTCGGACAGGAAGCACTGCGCCATTCTGAAGCTTTTCTGTTTCATCCGACTCTCATTGATGGCAGCGGTATAGGTTCAAGCTGCCTTCTCTCAGATCAAACGATGTATCTGCCACTGTGTTATGAATCTTTCTCAGCTTCAGAACGATTGCAAAAAGAGTGTACAGCACGGATCCTTTCTTCATCTGTGCGCCAGAAGAAAGAACTCACTTATATGACGATTGAATATTTTAATTCCTCCGGACAAAAAGTGGCCGAGCTGAAACAGTTTGCAGGCAAGTCTGTACGTGATGCGGCAGCCCTTCATTCTGGAAAAGAAATTCATGCTGTCTCTCAGAATCCTAGTCGGGACTATACAGCAATTGAAACGTATTTGCGTCAATTGCTTGCTGAACAGCTTGAAAGACCAGCAGAACAAATGGATATCCACGCCGGATACTATGAGCTTGGGCTGGATTCACCATCCTTGCTAAAAGTGGTTCAGAAGATAGGGACTGAGATCGGAGCGGATCTTTCGCCAACGCTGCTGTTTGAATATACGACGATTGCAGAACTAGCTGTGTATCTTGCTGATCACTATTCAATTGGAGAGGCGGACGATGCAGTTCGCCAGTCTCCTAAACCAATGCGGGATTCTTCAGCCGTCTCTCCCTCCTCAACAGAGATCGGGGGGGATATCGCCATTATCGGAATGGCAGGCCGTTATCCTAAGGCGAAAAACATACAGGAATTTTGGGAAAATCTTAAGGCAGGTACCGACTGCATCACGGAGATCCCAAATTCGCGCTGGGAATGGAAGGATAACAATGGGCTGGATTCACCTTCGGGCAAGCCATTGTCAAAATGGGGCGGGTTTATCGAGCATGCTGATTGTTTTGATCCTCAATTTTTCAGGATTTCACCCCGTGAAGCGGAAACGATGGACCCTCAGGAACGCTTATTTTTAGAGACGTGCTGGGAAGCCATTGAAGATGCGGGGTATACACCAGAAACAATTGCTTCACCGCAGGGAGAAAATAAAAGGCAGCATGTCGGCGTGTTTGCAGGTGTTATGCATAAGGACTACTCCCTTATAGGAGCGGAGGCTCTATCAGAACATCATCCATTTCCTTTATCGCTGAATTATGCGCAAATTGCCAATAGGGTCTCTTACTATTGTAATTTCCACGGTCCAAGCATGGCGGTCGACACGGTCTGCTCTTCTTCATTAACTGCTGTTCATCTGGCAATAGAGAGCATCCGGAATGGAGAATGTGAGGCCGCGCTTGCCGGAGGCGTCAATTTGTCACTGCATCCGGCTAAATATATCAGCTATGGAAGTGTCGGGATGCACTCAAGTGATGGCTATTGCCATACATTCGGCAAAGGCGGGGACGGCTACGTATCTGGAGAAGGTGTCGGAACAGTATTGTTAAAGCCGCTCCGAAAAGCTGAACAGGACGGTGACCGAATCTACGCTGTCATCAAAGGCAGTGCCATTAATCATGTGGGAAAAGTAAGCGGAATTACAGTTCCGAGCCCGGTAGCTCAGGCTGATGTTATCGAAGCGTGCTTAGAGAAAACAGGAATTGATCCGCGCACCATTAGCTATATTGAAGCCCATGGCACTGGCACCTCATTAGGAGATCCGATTGAAATACAAGGATTGGTGAAGGCTTTCAGCCGAAATACACAGGACAAGCGATTCTGTTCAATTGGTTCTGTGAAATCAAATATTGGCCATGCCGAATCTGCAGCCGGTATCAGCGGTTTAACGAAGACTGTCCTGCAGCTGCACCATAAAACACTGGTGCCTTCACTACACTCGGAAGAGCTGAATCCATATTTGCAGCTGGATGAAACCCCGTTTTTTGTCCAGCATGATACAAAGGAATGGCAGCAGCCTTCTTTTACAGAAAACGGGTTGGACGTCACATATCCCCGCCGCGCCGGTTTAAGTTCGTTTGGCGCTTCAGGATCAAATGCTCATCTTATTTTGGAAGAATATATTCCGACAGAGAGCCGTTCAGAGCAGATTTTAGCGAAAAATGAAGAAATGATTATTCCTCTGTCCGCGAGAAATAAAGACCGTCTGCAGTCTTACGCTGTTAAGCTCCTTGATTTTCTGAGCGAAGACGTCAATCTTGTAGCGTTAGCTTATACATTACAGACAGGCCGAGTGGAAATGGAGGAGCGGGCAGCCTTCATCGTGAAGGACATAAAGGATTTATCTGCTAAACTTCGGGCGTTTGCAAATGGTGAAATAGAGATCGACGGCTGCTGGTCTGGGCAAGCCAAGCAGGACCAGGAGGCCGCCGGACCAACATTAACAAACAGCGAATTGAAGAAAATGGCTGAATCATGGGTTCAAGGAAAGCGGGTCATCTGGGACGAGCTATATGGCGATCGCAAACCGCTTAAAATCAGTGTTCCGACCTATCCGTTTGCAAAGGAGCGCTACTGGATACCAGCTCCTGAAACAAAAACCAGCATAGTAGATCATACCTTACATCCGCTGGTGCACCGCAATACGTCAGACTTTACTGAGCAGCGCTTCAGCTCTGTTTTTACAGGTCAAGAATTTTTCCTATCTGATCATGTTGTGCAGGGACAGAAAATCCTGCCGGGCGTTGCCTGCCTAGAAATGGCAAGGGAAGCAGCGGAAAAAGCTGCGGGCGATCTGGAAGGTGAACAAAGAGTTGTGTCGCTTAAAGACATCGTCTGGATCCGCCCGATCACGATAGGAAGTGAACCAAAAGAAATACATATTGGCCTTTATCCTGAGGATAACGGGGACATTTCCTTTGACATTTACAGCAGCTCTGAAACTAAAGAAGAAACCCCGATGATACACAGTCAAGGCCGTGCAGTCATTTCAGCTGAAGCGGACACTCCTGTTTTAGATCTTGCATCCATCCAGACAGAATGCAGTCTGGATACAGTGACGTCAGAACAATGCTATACGGCGTTTCGACAGATTGGGCTTGACTATGGCGAGGGCTATCAAGGGATTGAAAAAGTGCTTGTCGGACATGATCAATTGCTTGCAAAAATCTCGTTACCCGCTTTTCTAAAAGACGGCAAGCAGCATTTTACGCTCCACCCGAGTTTGATGGATTCCGCCTTCCATGCCACAGTCGGTTTTATCGTCAGCTCTGTCAATGCTGACTCGCAAGCCCGCCAGCTGTCTCTCCCGTTTGCTTTGCAGGGGCTGGATGTTTTCAGCCCGTGTCCTGAGGAGATATGGTCTTATATTCGTTATAGTTCAGACAGTAAAGCGGGCGACAAAGTCAAAAAGTATGATATTGATTTATGCGATAAGAACGGGAACGTTTGTGTACGAATGAAGGGTGCCTCGATGCGGGCACTTGATGGAGAGCAGACAAAGCCTCAAACAGCAGCTGATTCTCCGCTGACAGGCCATACGATGATGATCCCTGTCTGGGAACCGGTTTCTCCAAATGGTGAGGACAATGCTTTGTTTGTTGCTGCGCGTGCTGTTTTATGCGGTGGTACTGAAGGTGAACGGACGTTAATAAAGCAGCATCATCCGCAGGTTTCCTTTATCGATATCCGGTCTGCAGATGACATTGCTGCAATAGCGGACAAGCTGCAAGCGTGCGGAGGCATTGACCATGTATTGTGGATGGCCCCGTCACACCCGGAGAATATCGTTAGTGAAGGTCAAGAAGAGGCCGTTCTTCAGGCATTTAAGCTTGTGAAGGCATGTCTTCTATTAGGCTATGGTGAGAAGAAGCTAGAGTGGTCTTTTGTGACCGTCCAAGCACAGCCGGTTACTCCATCTGAGAAAGTTCACCCCGCTCATGCAAGCATTCATGGACTCGCCGGCACAATTGCTAAGGAATATCCGCATTGGAAAATCCGTCTTCTTGATCTTGAAGAAGGCTGCATGTGGCCGATACATCAAATGTTTACGCTTCCTGCTGACCGTCTCGGACACACTTGGGCCTATCGGAATCAGCAATGGCATCAGCAGCAATTGATCCCATATCGGTACTCACCGTCAAATGGCACGCTTTACCGAACAGGCGGAGTATATGTGGTCATCGGAGGTGCTGGATACATCGGAGAGGCTTGGAGTGAGTACATGATCCGCCGCTATCAGGCGCAAATCGTTTGGATTGGACGCAGTCAAATCAATGATGCCATCCAGGCGAAAATAGACCGTCTCTCAGCGCTTGGCCCTGAGCCTTACTATATTGCAGCCGATGCTGCGGATATGCATTCATTGCAGCAGGCTTATGATCAAGTGAAAAAGCGTCATCCTGAAATTCACGGGATCGTTCACTCTGCAATGGTTTTATCTGAACAAAGTCTGGATAATATGACGATGGAAGAATTTACTGCCGGACTAGCGGCGAAGATGGATGCCAGTGTTCGTACTGCCCAAGTGTTCCAACAGGAACATTTAGATTTTGTTCTGTTTTTCTCTTCGCTTGTCGCACACATCAAAAATGTAAAGCAAAGCCATTATGCCTCTGGCTGCGCCTTTGCAGATGCTTTTGCTCACCAACTTTCTCATACCTGGGCTTGTCCTGTAAAAGTCATGAACTGGGGATATTGGGGGAACAGTGAAGCGGCCGAGGATGAACAGTATGTACAGCTTATGAATCAAATTGGCTTAGGCTTAATTGAGCCTGCGGAAGGTATGAAGGCGTTAGAAGCACTGCTTTCTGGACCAGTCAGCCAAACGGCATTTATTCATACGACAAAACCTGTAGCAGTCGAAGGCGTGAATCAGAAAGAATTCATCACCCTTTATTCTGAGCACCCTTCGGCAGACGCTGAAAGCCTGAAGGGGCGCCTGCAGAAAACAGGACAATTTCAAAGAGTGACACACGAAGAGCTGGACGATCTTCTTTACAGACTTTTGTTAGGCCAGTTGCAAACGGCTGGGCTGTTTGATGGTCATAGATTATCGATTGAACGCCTTCAACAATACAAGACTCGTGAATTTTATGAAAAGTGGCTTCGGCAAAGCAGTGAATTCCTTCTGCAGCATGATTATCTTAAGAAAGATGGAGATTCATTGGTAAGGAAGGATCAAGCAGAGGATATCGCGCTGCTTTGGAAAGAATGGAATGCGAAAAAAGAAAAATGGCTCAAAGACAGCAATACAAAAGCGATGGTTGTTTTAGCAGAAACCATGCTGAAAGGATTACCGGATATTTTGACAGGGAAAGTGCCTGCCACAGATATGATGTTTCCTCAGTCCTCAATGGAATTAGTAGAAGGCATCTATAAGCATAACCAAGTGGCAGACTATTTTAATAAAGTGCTTGCCGATACGTTAATAGCTTATCTGGATGAACGGCTGAAGCACGATCCGCAGGCATCCATCCGCATTATGGAAATAGGGGCAGGCACAGGCGGCACGAGCGCCGGAATCTTTCAAAAACTGAAAGCCTATCAAAACCATATCAAAGAATACTGTTATACAGATCTGTCCAAAGCATTTTTGCTGCATGCTGAAAAGGAATATGGGGCGGAAAATCCGTACCTGACGTATCAGCTTTTTGATGTAGAAAAACCGATTGACCAGCAGGAAATCGAGGCTGGCGGCTATGATGTCGTCATTGCAGCCAATGTCCTTCACGCGACAAAGAATATCCGTCAAACGCTGCGGCATACAAAAGCAGTGATGAAAAACAACGGAATGCTGCTGCTGAATGAAATGGCGGGAAACAGCCTGTTCCCTCACATCACCTTTGGTCTCTTGGAAGGCTGGTGGCTGTATGAAGATCCTGCAGTACGGATTCCCGGCTGCCCAGGCTTATATCCTACCAGCTGGAAAGCGGCACTTGAAAGCGAAGGCTTTGAATCTGTCTTCTTCCCGGCCGAAGCGGCCCATGATCTCAGTCACCAGATCGTCGCTGGCTCAAGCAACGGGCTGGTTCGCCGTATGATGATGGAAACTGTGATCTCGCCAGAGAAGGATGTTTCATTAGCGTCTAATAAGGAGCCAGCTAATACACAAAACGTAGATTCGGAGAAAACAGGACAATCAAATCATGCTCATCTCAGAGAAATAAGCACAGAATATATGAAAAAACTAATCGGGGAAACATTGAAAATTCCTGCTAGCAAGATTGAGTCATCTGAACCGCTTGAAAAGTACGGGATTGATTCTATCGTCGTTGTCCAGCTGACGAATACCTTGCGTAAAGAATTTGACCATGTAAGCAGCACTTTATTTTTCGAGTACCAGACGATTGACGCGTTAGTTGAGCATTTCATCCAAACAAAAACAGAAGCGCTGATGAAACTGACAGGTCTTGACCGTCAAGTTCACCAACAGACACCGGCCGCAAGCATGAATAAGTCTTCAAAAAAATCTGGGCAGGACGCTAAAGGAAAGCGGCGCTATCGCAAGTTTGGCTTCAGCAGGGAGAAAGAAACGCCAACACACGCTCCTGCCAGTCGTGACGTTGCCATTATCGGCATTTCAGGCCGTTATCCTCAAGCGGAGACAGCTGAACACTTTTGGAATAATCTAAAAGAAGGTAGAAATTGTATTGAGGAAATTCCGAAAGAACGCTGGGATTGGAAAGCCTATTACGATAAAGAAAAAGGAAAAGAAGGGTCGATTTATACGAAATGGGGCGGCTTTATCAAAGATATGGACAAATTTGATCCATTATTTTTTCAGATTTCTCCGCTTGAAGCAGAAAGAATGGACCCTCAGGAGCGATTATTTCTGCAAACCGCTTATGCAAGTATAGAAGATGCGGGATACACGCCTGACACGCTCTGTACAAGCAGAAAAATCGGCGTCTTTGCCGGAGTCATGAACAAAAATTATCCGACCGGCTACGGCTATTGGTCTATCGCAAACAGAATATCGTATTTGCTGAATTTCCAAGGCCCAAGCCTTGCAGTCGATACAGCCTGCTCATCCTCTCTGACAGCGATTCATCTAGCGCTGGAAAGCATTTATAGCGGATCGAGTGATTGCGCCATTGCCGGCGGTGTCAATCTAGTTGTTGACCCGGTTCATTATCAGAACCTATCTGTCATGAATATGCTCTCTGCAAGTGATACATGTAAATCTTTCGGCGATGACGCAGATGGATTTGTCGACGGTGAAGGCGTAGGCGCCATTGTGTTAAAGCCGTTGCAACAAGCAATAGCAGACGGAGACCATATTTACGGTGTGATAAAGGCAAGTGCGATTAACAGCGGAGGAAAAACAAATGGATATACGGTTCCAAATCCCCATGCACAGGCACAGCTGATTAAAGAAGCGATTGAGCGCGCCAATATTCCTGCCCGAACCATCAGTTATTTGGAGGCGCATGGAACAGGCACCGCATTAGGAGATCCGATTGAGATAGCGGGATTAACAAAAGCATTTGAGGAAGATACGCTGGAGAAACAGTTTTGCGCGATCGGCTCCAGTAAATCAAATATCGGTCATTGTGAAAGTGCAGCCGGAATTGCAGGACTGACAAAAATACTTTTTCAGTTTAAATACGGTCAAATTGCGCCGTCACTGCATTCTCAGCGACTGAATCCAAACATTGAATTCAGCCATACTCCGTTTGTCGTTCAGCAGCATCTTGGTGAATGGAAGCGCCCGGTGATTGACGGACAGGAGGTGCCGAGACGCGCCGGATTGAGCAGTTTTGGCGCTGGAGGGTCCAATGCTCATATGATTCTTGAAGAATATATTCCGCAAACAGAAGCGCAAACGCCTGAAGCTTTTCCTCCTGCGCTGATTGTGCTGTCAGCGAAAAACAGGGAACGGCTGCTAGAAAGAGCGGAACAGCTGCTCACAGCCATTCAAGAAAAAAGGTACTGCAAAACAGATCTGATCAGGATCGCCTATACCTTGCAAACGGGTCGTGAAGCAATGGAGGAACGGCTGGGCTTTATAGCGGAATCATTAGAGGATCTTGAGAGAAAGTTCCGCGATTTTATCGAAAATAAAGCAGACAGCCTGTACCTGGATCGCATCGATGAGAACAAAAAAGCATTAGCGGTCTTATCGGCAGATGAAGATACAGAAAAAATCATAGAGGCATGGATGAGCAAAGGGAAATACACGAAACTGCTGGATCTTTGGGTGAAAGGCTTGTCTTTTGACTGGGATAAGCTGTATGGAACAAATACGCCTGTCCGGATCAGTCTTCCCGCATATCCATTTGCAAGAGAACGTTATTGGGCACCAGATCAGGCAAAGGCCTCAGCGTCTAAAGAACAACAAACAGAAGAGCATTTTGAGGTTATGACTTTTCAAGAGGTGTGGAAAGAAGAACCGGCAACTCTCACATCGAAACGCTTCAAAACGCTCATCTGTTTTCTGACGGATAGAGAAAAGCAAAACGCCTTCGCTTCATCAGTGAAAAAAGTTGATCAAGACACCAAGGTCATTTTTATTTCGCAGGGTGAGGTGTACAGCAAACAGTCTCAATACAGCTATCAGATTGTGCGGCAAGAACCCGACACTTTTGAAAAAGCCTTCCAGAGCATTCAGGAGGAACATGGAGAGCCAGATGCAATCCTCTATATGTGGCCTGCGGAAGATGAGAGCTATATAAAGGACCATTCATGCATTGTCTATTTATTACAAGGGATGTCCGCAGCGAAGTTCCATCCTTCACGGCTGCTGCTGGCGGGACGTTTTGAAAATGGTCTTGACCGGAGCTATCTGGAATCATGGATTGGCTTCGAACGCTCACTCGGGCTTGTTTTTCCACATACAAAAGTGACTGGAATCTTTCAGCCGGCAGATCAAGAATCGATGGATGATTGGGCTCGTAAAATCTGGACGGAATTACAGGCTTCAACTGAACAAACCGTTTTGTATCAAAATGAGAAACGATGTGTATGTCACATTAAACAGACCACCATACAACCGAACGACAGCAAATTGAAGTCTGGCGGCACTTACCTGATGACAGGCGGTTTAGGAGGGCTCGGTTATTTATTCGCCAAGCATTTGGCTAAAAACTATGCCGCAAACCTTATTTTGACAGGGCGGTCGCCTTTCAATGACGAAAAGCAAAAGCAAATAAAAGAATTAAAGGATCTAGGCGGCGAAGCCATGTATGCAGAGGCAGATGTTTCTGATCCTATCGCGATGGGAGACTGCGTGAAACGAGGGAAAGACCGATTTGGCGCCATCAACGGCGTTATTCATGCAGCTGGTATCGAGAGCGATTCTGCTATTTTTGATAAAGAGATCGATAGCTTCCAGCGCATCATTGAACCGAAAATCAGCGGTACGATAGCGCTTGATGAATGGCTTGAAAATGAAATCCTTGATTTTGTTTGTTATTTTTCTTCGTCTTCTGCGGTTTTAGGAGATTTTGGCTGTTGTGATTATGCGGTCGGAAATCGGTTCCAAATGGCCTATGCACAGTACAGAAATGGGCTTCATAGCGGCAAAACGTATGTCATCAACTGGCCTGTATGGAAAGATGGCGGAATGAAGATCGGTGATGAAGAAACAACCGAATTGTACCTGAAATCAAGCGGCCAGCGCTTCTTAGAAGCCGATGAAGGCATTCGCCTATTCGAACACATCCTGTCTCAGCAGGATGCTCAGCATCTTGTGGTAGCCGGTCAGGCCAGCCGGGTCAGCCGCTTTTTAGGAATGACCGAATCAGCTATTCCGAAACCAGCCATTCAAGCCCCAGTTGTACTAGAAAAAAGAGACGAGGTAAAAACGCTAAGCGTTGAAAAGCGTTTAGAACACGATCTGAAAGAGCGTATTCACACATTGCTTAAAATCTCAAAGGACAAGCTGGATTTGAACAAAAATTGGGCCGACTTCGGATTTGATTCCATTTATTTGGCTAAGTTCTCGAATGTGTTAACAAAGCATTTCAACATCGAAGTGACACCGGCTTTATTTTTTGGTTACTCGACTTTACAGGAATTAATCCGTTTCTTCTTAACGGATCACAAAGAGCTGATCGAAGCATTTTACCGGGATGATGTACCTGAGGCACAAAAGAATCTTGAAGATGATGCTCCGGTTCCTGCAGAACTGGATACCAGCAAAAAAAGCGTCCGGCAGGTTCACGATGAGCCTATCGCCATTATTGGCATGAGCGGCAAATTTCCTCAAGCTGATTCGGTCATGGAGCTGTGGGACAATCTGAAAAACGGGAAAGATTGTATCACTGCCATTCCGAAAGAACGCTTGGACTGGGGGGGAGCTAACGGAGGTCCAGAAAAAGCAGTGCCGAGATGGGGCGCATTTTTGAAGGACATAGACCGATTTGATCCGCTGTTTTTTCAAATATCGCCTAAAGAAGCTGAAAGCATGGACCCGCGCCAGCGCATCTTTCTAGAGGAAGCTTGGCACACATTTGAAGACGCTGGCTATATGGGACATCGAATAAAAGGAAAATCATGCGGTGTTTACGTAGGTGTGGAAGAAGGAGAATATGCGCATTTAACCGGAGATACGGATTACATTAACGGAACACAAAACGCCACATTATCTGCGCGAATCGCATACGCATTAGATCTAAAAGGACCTAATATGGCATTGACAGCAGCATGTTCATCTGGACTTGTGGCGATTCATCAGGCATGTTCAGCCCTCCGTCAGGGAGATTGTGAAATGGCTTTAGCCGGCGGCGTCAGCCTGAATATTTCTCAAATGTCATTTGAGGCGCTGACAAGAGCCGAGATGCTGTCTCCGAACGGACAATGTAAAGTATTTGACCAAGATGCCAATGGTCTGGTGCCAGGTGAAGCGGTGGCTGCTGTTCTCATGAAACCATTATCAAAGGCCATTGAAGATAATGATCACATTTATGGCTGCATAAAGGCCAGCGGTGTGAATTACGATGGCAAAACCAATGGCATTACGGCACCAAATCCTTTTAGCCAGACAGAATTGATCGAGAACATTTATGAAAAAAATGGAATCAACCCGCTCAACATTCAATATGTGATGGCGCACAGTACCGGCTCGAATCTTGGTGATCCGCTTGAGGTCCAAGCGTTAACAAGCGTGTTCAGCAAATACACGAAGCAGAAGCAATTCTGCATGATGAGCTCGATTAAACCTTTAATCGGACACACATTTGCAGCGTCAGGGGTGGTTGCTTTAATCAGTATGCTGATGGCAATAAAAAACCAGACGATTCCTGCTACTCATCATTGTAAAGCGGACAACCCGTATATTCAGTTTAAAGAAAGCCCGTTTGTGCTTTGCAAAGAGAACCTTCCATGGATCAGGAAAAATCAGAATCCGAGGATGGGAACCATCAGCACGACAGGTATCAGCGGCACCAATGCCCATGCAGTCATTGAAGAATACATCCCGGATGAGCAGCCGTTCACACAGCGGCATAAAGAGTCAGCTGAATGCCCGCAGGTTATCGTACTATCGGCCCAAAATGACGATCGGCTTCAGGATGCTGTCAGCCGCATGATTGTGTATCTTGAGCAGAATCAGAACCTATCTTTACCTGATGTTGCATATACACTTCAGGCTGGAAGAAAAGCCATGGAAGCGAGGATCGCGATTGTTGTGAACAATCAGGAGCAATTGGTGCGAAAATTGAAGGAATACGCGGAAGCAATGAAGAATGGTGAGGTATCAGGCCAACAGGCATCCCTTTATATAGGACATACGGAAGGGATGTTAGTAGAACAGGATGAAACATTCCTGCAAGCTCTCACAAAAGAAAGAAATTTGGAAAACATTGCGGAATGTTGGGTGCGAGGACATCAGATCCCGTGGGAATTCCTTCATGAAGGCGATGACGTTCGGACGATTCCTTTACCTGGCTATCCGTTTGCAAGGGAGCGGTATTGGGTTTCGTCAGGCAATCATCAAACAAAGGCCGCTAAACCGCATATACAAGACATGAAAACAGAGATTGACGAGCCTAATGGAGAAACACACATTCAAAAGATCATTGTTCAATTTTTAGCACGAGAGTTGGGCATATCTGAGGAGCGAATAAGCTTCAAAAGAAACTTTTTGGATTATGGGATGGATTCAATTCTTGGCCGAAAATTGATGCGTCATATCGAAAAAATCACGCAGATGAAGGTGACTGGCCGGGAAATCCTTGAATATCAGACAGTCCAAGATTTATCCGCTCATTTGGCCTTAAAAGCTGAAAAACGCAATCAAAGCGCGGCAGCACATCAAACAAAGGGAACGTATACAGACGAGCAAATCATCGGATTGATGCAAGAGGTGGCGCAAGGAAAACTGGATTTTAAGAGTGTGCAAAACATCATAGAAGGGAGTAAATCGTATGAATCATAAAGAAATTCTCGATGCCTTCAGATCAGGAGAATTAACCATTTCTGAGGTGGAACAACATCTTCAAGGCATGAAGCGGCAGTTCAAAAGCCCGCTTTCAGAAGGGCAAAAAGGGCTGTGGATGCTTCAAAAAATGTCTCCTGAAATGAGTGCTTATCATATTCCTTTATGCTTTCGCATCACTAAACCAATACATGCAGAGACGTTCAAGAAAGCCCTTCTGTTTGTACAGAGACAATATCCTGTTTTAACCAGTGTGATTCAAGAGGAGAATGGCATTCCATTTCAAACGGTTCAGTCTTCAGAGGCTCTTTCTTTTGAGGAAGAGGATATATCGACTATGAAATCAGCAGAGATACTGCCTTTTCTAAAAGAAAAAGCAAAAGTGCCTTTTCGTTTGGAAGCTGGTCCGTTATGGCGCACACATCTTTTTCATCGGTCAAACGAAGAATGCATTTTGCTCATCACGATTCACCATATCATATTTGACGGTGTGTCGATGCTGACTTTGATATCGTCGCTTTTCGAGGCGTATCAACATTTGCTGAATGGGGTTGAACCGGTGCAGCAGACGCTAACGGCTGATTATTATGATTTTGTCAAATGGGAAACCCGGATGCTGAACAGCAGAAAAGGGGAAGAGCATCTCGCTTACTGGAAAGAACAGTTGTCTGGGAATCTGCCAGTTCTTGATCTTCCTGCTGACCGTCCGCGGTCTTCAGCACGAAAATTCAAGGGGCAAGCTTATAAAAGCTTGCTCCCTCATAACCTGAGGAATCAAATCAAATCGTTTGCCCGCACCTATCATGTGAATGAATCGGCTGTGTTTCTCTGCATTTACAAGGTACTGCTGCATCACTATACAAAACAAAAGGATATCATTGTCGGCGTTCCGACAATGGGACGGCCTGAAGATAGCTTTGAATCTATTATCGGATACTTTATCAACATGATGGCTGTTCGGAGCAAGAATATCGGATCCCAGCCATTTACAGCATTTATTCGGGAGCTGCAGCTGACAATGGCTGACGGTCTGGACCATGCGGCGTATCCGTTCCCTGCATTGGTAAGAGAGCTGAATGTAGACCGCTCGGCAGCGGATTCGCCGGTTTTTCAAACAGCCTTTCTGTACCAAAACTTCTTTCAGACAACAGGCTTACAAAAAGTGCTCGAATCATATCAAACGCTTGGCATTGAATATATGGAGGATATTCGGCAAGAGGGAGAATTTGAGCTGGCACTCGAAATATATGAGCAAGAAAATGATACAGTGCTTCATCTTTTGTACAATCCTGATCTATATGAATTGTCCTCCATTGAAGGTATGATGGAGAACTATATGAAGCTCGCGCAGCATATGATGGAGGATCCGTCTTTGCCGCTTGAAACCTACTCTTTTCAGTTAAATCAAGAACAAAATAGTTTGCTGGAACAATGGAATGCGACAGGGACAAACACGCCAAATGACAAGTGTATACATGAAGTATTTGAGGAAAAAACGAAACAAAACCCGGATGCGGTTGCTGTGATTTTCGAAGACAGGTCTCTTACATATAAAGAACTAGATGAAAAAAGCACATCTGTGGCAGTCTACCTTCAACATCAGGGGGTTGGACCTGAACACCCCGTTGCAATTTGTGCAGAGCGTTCGTTTGATATGATTATCGGGATTTTAGGGATACTGAAAGCCGGCGGAGCGTATGTGCCGTTAGATCCAAGCTTCCCGCAAGAACGGTTGGAGTACATGCTCGATGACAGTCAGGCATCCATTGTCCTGACCCAACCTAACGTTCGTCATTCGATCAGCGGATTAACTGGCAGCCATGTAAAAGCAATCAATATCGAGTTGGCTTGCCGAAACGGTTATACAGATCAGCAAAGCAGCGATTTAAAGCGGAAAGTAAAACCGGAGCATCTCGCCTATATCATTTACACATCGGGAAGCACAGGACAGCCTAAAGGGGTAATGGTAGAGCATCGAAGCATTATGAATACCCTGAATTTTCTTGAATCCCACTATCCCGTGACTGCTGAGGATGCATATTTACTGAAAACGAACTATGTGTTCGATGTATCGATTTCGGAATTATTCGGATGGTTTATCGGAAACGGCCGCCTTGTGATTCTTCCGCCTAATGGAGAAAAATCACCGCAGCTTTGTATGGATTATATAGAAAAATACCAAGTGAGCCACATTAATTTTGTGCCGGCTATGCTGCATGTCTTTTTAGAAACGGCGAAAGACAACAAGCAGCTCACAGAGGATGGACCGCTCAAGTATATGATGGTTGCAGGCGAAGCTTTCCCTAAAGAATTAGTGAAAAAGGCGGTATCGATCTTTAAAAACTGCCATGTTGAAAATATTTACGGACCTACGGAAGCCGCCATTTACGCTGCGTATTTCGGATGCGGAAAAGGAGATATCGCAAGTCACCATACACCGATTGGAAAGCCCGTCTCCAACGCGAAAATTCATATTGTGGACCGGCATTTGAAGCCTGTCCCGATCGGAAAACCAGGTGAGCTTTGCATTGCGGGAGCCGGTTTGGCAAGAGGCTACTATCATAAGCCTGGCCTTACGGCTGAAAAATTTATTGATAATCCGTTTGAACCGGGGACCAAACTTTATAAATCAGGTGATTCAGCAAGATGGCTTCCTGACGGCAACATAGAGTATTTAGGACGGATTGACAGCCAAGTCAAAATACGCGGTTTTCGCGTCGAGCTTGGCGCAATAGAAACAAAGCTGGGTGAATTACCGAGCATTTTAGATCAGGCGGTTGTGGTGAAGCAGCTGGAAGGCCATCAACAGCTCGCTGCTTATTATACAGAGAAAAGCGGACATTCCCCTGCAGATCCAAAAAATTTGCGCCGGCATCTAAAATCCAGTCTGCCGGAATATATGATACCTTCACACTTTATCCGCTTAGATAAGATGCCGTTATCGCCTAGCGGGAAAGTGGACCGTAAAGAACTGGAAAAACGAGAGATCGTTTTCAATAGAAAGAAATCAAATCAATTGCAGTTAACGGAAATAGAGGATCAGGTGCTTCGCATTTGGGAGGAAACGCTCAAGGTCAGCGGCTTTGGGCCGGAAGACGGATTTTTCGATGCGGGCGGCGATTCGCTTCTGGCTGTAGCCGTGGCTGAACGAATCAAAAAAGAATTGTATTGTGAGTTTAGTGTCACTGAGCTATTCGAGCATTCCACGATCCGTGCCATAAGCCAATACATTTTGGAAATGAAAAACGCAGATCAAGCCATAACTCAAATTGAAGACAATCATGATCTCAAAGAAGATGGAAAATACTCGCAGCAGACGATTCCTTCCTATTTTGACGATAGTGTTGCGATTGTGGGGATATCCTGCCAGTTTCCTGGGGCGAAGCATCATCATGACTTTTGGAATCGTATCAAAGAAGGCAAAGAAAGCATTCAGTTCTTCTCTGAAGAAGAGCTTCGCGAAAACGGAGTTCCGGAAGAATTGATTCAACATCCTGACTATGTGCCTGTGCAATCTGCGATCGAGGGGAAAGATTTATTCGACCCTGGTTTCTTTCAAATTTCTCCGAGAGATGCTGAGTATATGGACCCTCAGCTCCGCCTTTTATTGCTGCATTCCTGGAAAGCGATTGAGGATGCAGGATATGTGGCAAATGAGATTCCGGCAACAAGTGTATATATGTCTGCAAGCAGCAATTCATACAGAACGTTATTGCCGAAGGAGGCAATAGAAGGGCATGAATCACCTGATGGCTATGTTTCGTGGGTTTTAGCCCAAAGCGGAACCATCCCGACGATGATCTCACATAAGCTCGGATTAAAAGGGCCAAGCTACTTTGTTCATTCTAACTGCTCTTCATCACTAGTCGGCTTGTATCAGGCATACAAAAGCCTGACATCAGGTGAATCTCAATATGCGCTTGTCGGAGGCGCAACATTGCACGCACAATCAGCGATCGGCTACGTGCACCAAAACGGGTTGAATTTTTCAAGCGACGGACATGTTAAGGCCTTCGATGCTTCAGCAGACGGAATGGCCGGGGGCGAAGGCGTAGCGGTTATCCTGCTGAAGAAAGCTGTGGATGCCGTAAAAGACGGAGACCATATTTATGCCATTATGCGCGGAATAGGCATCAATAATGATGGGGCAGATAAGGCCGGCTTCTATGCGCCAAGTGTAAAAGGCCAAACAGAAGTGATACAGCATGTATTGGATCAAAACAACATTCATCCCGAAACGGTCAGCTATATTGAAGCGCACGGAACGGGAACGAAATTAGGCGATCCTATTGAAATGTCTGCATTAAATAAAGTGTACAAGCAATACACGGACAAAAAACAATTTTGCGGAATTGGTTCAGTGAAAACGAATATCGGCCATATGGATACAGCTGCTGGGCTAGCCGGATGCATTAAAGTTGCGATGAGCTTATACCATAATGAACTTGCACCGACCATCAACTGCACTGAGCCGAATCCGAATATAAAGTTTGAAAGCTCGCCTTTTTATCTAGTCCGTGAACGAAAGCCATTAGAGAAACGAGAAGGTGTCCATCGGGCGGCTCTGAGCTCATTCGGTCTTGGCGGCACTAACGCCCATGCTATTTTTGAGCAATATGAAAACATCTCTGATATGAGAGCGGAGAACGAAGGCAATCCGCCCTATCTCATTCCTGTATCGGCAAAAAATAGAGAGCGGCTCCTAGCATACGTGAAGGAACTGCTGATCTATATCAGTCAAAACGAGCAAGCGCATATGTCTCTAAGAAATATTGCATACACCTTCCAGGTCGGACGGGAAGCAATGGACAGCAGGATTATTTTTATGGTGAACGATCTGGAAGAATGGAAACAACAGCTGGAAGCTTTTGTGAATGGAAAGACCCTAGCAGAAAGCAGTATTCAAGGAGAAAAAACGAGAATGACATCCGCTGAACAGCTGCTTGGAAACGCTGAAGCAGAAGAATTGGCTTCATCACGAATATCAAAAGAAGAATTGAAAAAGCTTGCTGAGATGTGGGCAAAAGGCTTTCATGTTGAATGGCGCAGACTTTATCCAAATACGAAGCCGCGCCGTATCAGTTTGCCGACGTACCCTTTTGCTGAAGAACGATACTGGCCTGAAAGCAGCACCAGCGATGTAACAACAATTGAACCATCGTGTTTGCATCCTTTGGTGCACCATAATACATCGGTTCTGTCAGAGCAGCGGTTTAGCTCCATCTTTACAGGACAAGAGTATTTTATTGCCGAGCATATCATTAAAGGCATGGCAATTTTGCCGGCAGCGGTCACGCTTGAAATGGCAAGAGCCGCGATAGAACAAGGAATTGGCGGTTTAGAAGATCAAGAAACCGGAATCCGCCTGAAAAATGTTGTTTGGATGCGTCCAGTTGTAGCAGGAAATGAGCCAGTTCAAGTAAACATCGGACTTTATGACGAAGACGGCGGACACATTCTTTATCGGATGTATGGTGAGCCGGAATCTGCTGATGCAGAACCGGTGGTATATAACCAGGGGATAGCGGAATTGATTCAGATAAACCAAGAAAAAGCGCTGGATCTTGCTGAGATCAAAAACCGATGTGATCAAAACAGATTGGACGCTGCCCTGTTTTATGAAGGAATGATCGGTGCCGATTACGGTCCTGGCTACAAGAGTGTAAAAGCCGTATATAAAGGCGACGGGCAGCTGCTTGCCAAATTATCACTGCCGGAATCTGTCATGCATACGTCAGACGATTATGTTCTTCATCCAAGTGTAATGGATGGGGCGTTGCAGGCGGCTGAATATTTGCAAAACGTCGTTAGGGCGGAGCTTTCACGCGGTGAAGACTTTAAGGCGGCACTCCCATTTGCCCTGGAGGAACTTGAGATCTTTCAGCAATGCGTTTCTGACATGTGGGTTTATGTTCAATTCAACTCGAAAAACAAACCGGGGGATCTGATACAGAAAGTCGATATCGATCTATGCGATGAGCATGGCACGATTTACGTGCGGATGAAAGGATTTTCGACGAGAGTAATGGAGGCAGATATACAAACCGAACCATCAAAAATGAAAGCTGAAACTTTATTGCTTCAGCCCGTTTGGCAAGAACAAAAGGCAGCTGACGGAGCAGGTCAAAAAAAATATGCGGAGCATCTCGTGTTCCTATGTGAATATGATCATGAGACGAGAAAACAGATTGAAGCAGTACTCGAGGGTGTCCATGTTTTCAGCCTGGAAGGAAGGCCTTCTTCAATGGAGGCGCGTTTCCATTCATATACGGAACAAGTGTTTAAAAAGGTACAAGAGCTCATTCGCACGAAATCGAAAGGCGACACGCTTATTCAGGTCGTAACCTCTTCCGAAGGAGAACAGCAGGTGTTTTCAGGGCTGACAGGACTGCTGAAAACAGCCGGACAGGAAAATGCCAAACTAACCGGCCAAATGATTGAAGTCAGCAGTGAAGAAAGCGGAGAAAGCATTGCTGGCAAACTGAAAGAAAATCAAATGAGCAGCGATTCATATATCAAATATCAAAACGGCACTCGGTACATTGCTGATTGGTGTGACATCAAAACGGCCAGCCGTGACATCAGCAAGCCGTGGAAAGACGATGGCGTTTATCTCATTACAGGAGGTGCCGGAGGATTAGGCCTTATTTTTGCAAACGAAATCGCGGAACAAACGAAGAATGCAACAGTTATTTTGACGGGCCGCTCACCTCTTAGCGAAAGCAAAAGGAAAAAGCTTAAAGAGCTTCACGACAAGGGGGCTGAGGTCACCTATCGGCAAACAGATGTGTCCGATAAGATTGAAGTCTGCCAGCTCATCGACGAAATTCAGAAAACGTACGGCCGTCTAGACGGCATTCTTCATAGCGCGGGAATCATCAAAGACAGCTACATGGTCAATAAACCGGCAGAAGACCTGCACGACGTACTGGCGCCTAAAGTAAAAGGGATTGTTTTTCTAGACGAAGCGAGCAAGGACTTGCCATTGGACTTCTTTATTCTCTTTTCCTCTATTTCAGGAAGTTTAGGAAGCATTGGTCAATCTGACTATGCGGCAGCCAATGTATTTATGGATATGTATGCAGGCTATCGAAATGGGCTTGCCGAAATCAGCCAGCGGCACGGAAAGACACTTTCCATAAACTGGCCATTATGGAGAGAGGGCGGCATGAAGGTCGACCAAGAAACAGAGAAAAGGCTTGTGCAACTGGCCGGGATTGTTCCTATGAGAGCAGAAAAAGGTATTCAGGCATTATATCAAGCGTTTCATTCCGAAGCAAACCAAGTAATGGTGATTGAAGGCGATGGGCATAAGATAAAACAAAACATGTTCGCAAAAACCGTCTCAGCACCTATGGAAAAGAAGGAAACAGAGAACTTGACTGAACAAGTAAAAAGCATTGATACAGACAGTTTACTGGATAAAGTAAAGGCGATGTTAAAACGGGAGGTCGCCAAGCTGTTAAAGGTCAAGCTTGAAACGATTGATGATCATGTCGAGATGACAGTGTATGGATTTGATTCTATCTCAATGACGGAATTCACAAACCATATGAACCGCGCCTATAAGTTAGAGCTGACGCCAACCGTCTTTTTTGACTACCCGACGATTCATGCGTTTGGCAAGCATTTGGCCGAAGAATATCAAGCGGTATTTGCGAACACATTTGCTGTGCGCGCTGTATCGGCTCAGGTTCAGCCTGCTGCCAAACAGGAGCAAGCCTTGCATGTCAAAGCTAAAAGACGCCGAAAGCAGCAAGTCATATTGCCAAACGCCGCACAAAGTGATGCTGGCCATGAGCCAATTGCGATTGTAGGCATAAGCGGGATTTTCCCTATGGCAAAAGATGTTGATGCGTTCTGGGAGACTTTAAAAGAGGGCAAAGACTGCATGACGGAAATTCCGAAAGACCGCTGGGATTGGCGGGAATATGAAGGTGATCCGGCGAAGGAAGGCAATAAAACGAATGTAAAATGGGGCGGTTTTATCGACGGAATTGCCGATTTTGATCCATTATTCTTCGGCATCTCCCCGCGTGAAGCTGAACAAATGGAACCTCAGCAGCGCTTACTGTTGACTTACGCCTGGAAAGCGATCGAAGATGCAGGATATTCGGCAAAACGTCTGTCAGGCACAAAAACAGGCGTCTTCATCGGAACCGGAAATACAGGGTACAGCTCCCTTTTGTCAAAAGCCGACTCGGCAATAGAAGGCTCAGCGGCAGCCAATACGAGCCCTTCAGTCGGTCCGAACCGGGTCAGTTATTTCCTGAATCTTCATGGGCCGAGCGAACCGATTGATACAGCATGCTCCAGCTCATTGGTGGCTATCCACCACGCCATCTCTTCAATTGAGGAAGGCACTTGTGAGATGGCATTAGCGGGCGGCGTGAATACGATTATCCTTCCTGAAGTGTATATCAGCTTTGATAAAGCGGGTGCGCTCAGTAAAGAAGGGAAATGCAAGACGTTTTCAAATCAAGCCGATGGTTTTGCTCATGGGGAAGGGGCAGGCATCCTGTTTCTGAAAAAGTTAAAAGCGGCTGAAGAAGCGGGAGACCACATTTACGGAGTCATAAAAGGCAGCGCAATTAATCACGGCGGCCGTGCAGCGTCTTTAACGACACCTAATCCGAAGGCGCAGGCGGATGTCATTCAGTCGGCATATCAAAAAGCGGGTATCGATCCGAAAACCGTGACCTATATTGAAGCGCACGGAACCGGGACGGAGCTTGGAGACCCGGTTGAAATTAACGGATTGAAATCAGCTTTTCAAGCATTGGGTATGAATGAAGGCGATGCATCAGCCAATCCTTATTGCGGACTGGGGTCTGTGAAGACAAACATTGGCCACTTATCGCTGGCAGCAGGTGCAGCAGGGGTTATTAAAATATTATTGCAGCTTAAGCATAAAACCTTAGCGAAAAGTCTTCACTGCGAAACCGTGAATCCATACATTCAGCTGAAAAACAGTCCGTTCTATATCGTACGGGAAACGGAAGAATGGAAAGCGCTGAAAAATGAACAGGGGGAAGAGCTGCCACGCCGGGCAGGTGTCAGTTCATTTGGGATCGGCGGCGTAAACGCCCACGTGATTATTGAGGAATATATTCCAGAAGCGGCCGATGAGATTGTACCGTCCATCACATCTGAACATCCGGGTATCTTCGTTTTATCGGCTAAAAATGAAGCACGGCTAAAAGAACAGGCACAGCAGCTGGCTGATGCGCTTGATAAGGAAACGTATGGTGGCGCAAATCTCACCCGCATCGCTTATACCCTGCAAGCCGGACGGGACGCGATGGAAGAACGTCTTGGGATTATTTCCGGTTCCATTGAGGATTTGCAGCAAAAGTTAAAAGACTTTGCAGCAGGCAAAAGCGATGTGGAAGATTTATTTAGAGGCAGGATTGATAAAGGCACACTGCAAATGCTGACAGAGGACGACGAGATTCAAGAAGCCGTCGAAAAATGGATGGAACGGGGAAAGTACGCAAAACTGCTTGAATTATGGGTAAAAGGCCTTGATGCAGACTGGACGAAACTGTATGGCGAGAATGTGCCTAAGCGCATCAGCTTGCCGACATACCCTTTCGCAAAAGACCGTTATTGGATCTCTGATCATATAGAAAAAAGCGGCAGCCCTGTAGCAAACAAAGACACCTTCCGCATTGGCGCAGCCGTGCTGCATCCATTAATGCATCAAAACACATCGAACCTCTCGGAACAAAGGTTTAGCTCAATCTATACGGGAGAAGAGTTTTTCCTTGCTGATCATGTTGTCAAAGGCCAACGGATCTTGCCGGGGGTGGCGCATCTTGAATTGGCGCGGGCGGCCGTTGAGCAGGCGGCAGAGGTACAAGGTGTTCCGTGTACCATGAAGCTAAAGAACGCGGTGTGGGTGCGGCCCATTGTTGTAGAGGGCCAGCCTCAGCACATACACATTAGGCTTTTACCGGAGGAAAATGGTGAGATTTCCTATGAAATCTACGGTAATCCAGACATTGCGGGCGAACAGTCAATCGTCTACAGCCAAGGCAGCGCTGTATTGAGTCCTGCTGAAAATCAGCCAGCGGTTGATTTGCAGTCCTTGCGGGAGCAGTGTCAGCAAAGCCATTTCAGCGTTGACGAAGTATATGACACCTATCGAATGATCGGTTTTGAATATGGTCCTGCTTATCGCGGCATGGAAAAAATCTATACAGCCGAACATTTTGTTTTAGCAAGATTGTCATTGCATCCGTCTGCTTTAGATACGTTCAGCCAATACAACATGCATCCGGGGCTGATGGACTCTGCTTTGCAGGCGTCAAGCATTTTGACAGGCGCCGGAGATAACCAACTGACACTGCCTTTTGCGGTTCAGGAGCTTGAAGTCTTCGGAGCATGCTCGTCAGAAATGTGGGTATACGCAAGGTACAGTCAAGGCAGCAAGGCAACTGATAAGGTGCAAAAACGGGATATTGATATGTTAGATGAGAACGGCAAAGTTTGCGTACGGCTGAAAGGATTATCTTTCAGAGCAGCGGAAGGCGGAAATGGATCGACGGAACCTGATCAAGTGCTGGAAACCTTGATGTTTGAAGAAAAATGGGTGCCTAAGGATTGTGAAAAAGAAAGTCCTGAGCCTCATTACGAACGGCACATTGTTTTGCTTTGTGACATGAATGGCCTCACAAAAGACAGCATTGAATCAAGAGTTAAAGGAGCGGAATGCATCGTTTTGGATTCTTTCCGCGAAGGACTGGCAGAAAGGTTCCAAGATTATGCCGAACAAGCGCTTAAGACGGTACAGAATCTTCTCAAAAGCAAGCCGCAAGACAATGTCCTGATTCAGCTGCTTACTTCTGCAGCAAGAAAGCAGTACTCATTTTCAGGGCTATCGGCGCTCCTTAAAACCGCCAGCCTGGAGAATAAAAAATTGATAGGCCAGACGATTGAAATCGATTCAAACGAAAACATTGAAAGTATGGCAGAAAAACTGAGAGAGAATAAAAGACACGCAGGAGATCAGCGCATCAAATACGAAAAGGGCAAACGGTACATCAATGATTTGCGTGAAATGCAAATGGCTGATCGGGAAATAAGCCTGCCGTGGAGAGATAAGGGAGTATACCTCATCACAGGCGGCGCAGGAGGACTTGGGTTTATTTTTGCAAAAGAGGTTGCTCGTAAAGCTGAACAGCCTGTGCTCATTCTGACAGGCAGATCTGCATTGAATGCGGATCAAGAGACGCAGCTTAACGAACTTCAGCGATTAGGGGCCCGAGCAGAATATAGGCGGGTTGATGTGACGCAAGCGGAAGAAGCCTCCGGGCTCATCACAAGCATTACGTCTGATTACGGAGACTTGAATGGCGTCATTCACAGCGCAGGCCTGATTAAAGATAACTATCTCATGAACAAAACCAACGAAGAACTGACACAAGTTTTTGCCCCTAAGGTAAAAGGGCTTGTGAATGTGGATGAGGCTACCGAGCATCTCGCGTTAGATTTCTTTATCCTCTTTTCTTCAATATCCGGTGTTGCCGGCAGCGCGGGGCAGGCGGATTATGCGATGGCTAATGCGTTTATGGACAGTTATGCAGCTTATCGAAATGGGCTCGTGACCGCCATGTACAGGCACGGGCAAACGCTGTCGATCAATTGGCCGCTCTGGAAAGAAGGCGGCATGCGCGCGAATAAAGAAATTGAAAACATGACTTTGAAAAACACAGGTGTGACTCCAATGCGGTCCGAGACCGGCATTCAGGCGCTTTACAAAGGTTTGGCATTCGGCAAAGATCACGTCATTGTCATGGAAGGGATCAGAGACATGATGAGGGAAAAGCTGACTCAAAAGCCGTCTTCTGATGATGTGCCAATGCAAACAGCGCAAGTACCGGTGATACCTGAAGCCAGGATGGGTCAAGACAATTTATTTGACCACATTCAAGAAGCTTTGAAGCAAACAATCTCTCAATTGCTTAAAATCAAACCTGAAGAGATTGACACGGATATGGAGTTTAATCAATATGGTTTTGATTCGATTACGTTAACTGAATTCGCAAATACACTGAATGAGCAGTACAAGCTGGATCTCACGCCTACGATCTTCTTTGAGCACGCAACTGTTTATGCATTTGCAGCGTATCTGTCAGAAGAATATCCGAATGCTTTTACAGCCCAATTGTCTGCCGAATCTGAAATGCTGATACAGCCTGTCGAACAAAATATAAAAAATATGACGTTTTCGACTGAAAACCGCTTTGTAAACCCTTCGGTAACGCCAGTAGAAAAGACAGCTGATCATAGGCCTGAGCCTATCGCGATTGTCGGGATGAGCGGTGTTTTCCCGAAGGCAAAGGACATCGAGGAATACTGGAGGAACCTGAAAGCGGGCGCGGATTGTATTACAGAGGTTCCAAAAGACCGCTGGGATTGGCAGGAGTATTACGGAGACCCTCTAAAAGAACCGAATAAAACAAACGTCAAATGGGGCGGTTTTATTGATGAAGTCGCTGACTTTGATCCATTGTTCTTCGGCATATCGCCGCTTGAGGCTGAGCAGATGGAGCCTCAGCAACGCCTGTTAATGACCTATGCGTGGAAGGCGATAGAAGAAGCGGGGTACTCAGCGAGAAGCCTGTCAGGAACCAAAACGGGCATCTTCATTGGGACTGGAAACACGGGGTATAGTTCACTGCTGTCAAATCTAGACATAGAAGGCTCAGCAGCTGCGAATATGAGTCCTTCTGCCGGACCGAATAGGGTCAGTTATTTCCTGAACATTCATGGACCGAGCGAACCGATAGATACTGCATGCTCAAGCTCTTTGGTCGCCATTCATCATGCAGTATGCGCAATTGAAAACGGAAACTGTGAAATGGCGATTGCAGGAGGTGTCAACACAGTCGTAACGCCGCAAGGCCATATCGCTTATGATAAGGCCGGGGCGCTGAGTAAAGAAGGAAGGTGCAAAACATTTTCTGATAGAGCCGATGGGTTCGCAGTCAGTGAAGGCGCCGGCATTCTCTTCCTGAAAAAAATGACAGCGGCTGAACGAGACGGTGATCATATTTACGGTGTCATCAAAGGAAGTGCGGTAAACCACGGAGGCCGCGCAAACTCTCTGACGACTCCTAATCCGAAGGCTCAGGCGGATGTCGTAAAAACAGCATATGAAAAAGCGGGAATCGATCCAAGAACCGTTACTTACATTGAAGCGCATGGAACCGGAACAGAGCTTGGTGATCCAGTAGAAATCAACGGCCTGAAAGCGGCATTTCAAGAGCTGTATGAAAAAACGGGTGACCCGGCTGTTCAAGGAAGCCATTGCGGACTTGGGTCAGCGAAAACAAACATCGGTCATTTATCACTGGCGGCCGGTGTGGCGGGTGTCATTAAAGTGTTATTGCAGCTAAAACATAAGACGCTTGTAAAAAGCCTGTACAGTGAAACCATCAATCCGTATATCAGACTGGAAGGCAGCCCGTTTTATATTGTGCAGGAATCCAAAAAGTGGCAATCGCTGCAGGATGAAGCTGGCCGAGAGTTGCCACGGCGCGCCGGCGTCAGTTCATTTGGCATAGGCGGCGTCAATGCCCACGTGGTCATTGAGGAATATATTCCAAAAGAAACCACTCGACCTGCACAAGCGCCAGCTGTGACAGCACAACACCCGGGCATCTTTATCTTGTCGGCAAAGGATGAAAATCGTCTGAAAGACCAAGCCCAGCAATTAGCAGACTTTATCAGCAGCCAACCTGTCACATCTCGTGATCTCACTGATATTGCTTATACACTCCAAGAAGGGCGTGATCCAATGGAGGAGAGATTAGGGATCATCGCTGTCTCGGCGGAGGACTTGCTGGAAAAACTGAACCTCTTTATAGCTGGACATGCGAGTGCGAAGTACATGTCAGGCAGAGCGGACAAAGGGATTGTACAGACATTGAGATCAGATGATGAAATACAGAAAACGCTCAAAAGCAGCTGGGAGCCCGGAATATATGAAAGACTGCTTGAATTATGGATAAAAGGCATGGAAATAGATTGGAGTAAACTGTATGGCGGCAAACAGCCGAAACGCATCAGCCTCCCAACCTATCCATTTGCAAAAGAACGCTACTGGATAACGGATATGAAAGAAAAAGCAGTCACACATCATGAAACAAATATTTTCGAAACAGCAGCATTGCACCCGCTAGTACAGTCCAATACATCCGATTTGTCAGAGCAGCGTTTCAGCTCGACCTTTACAGGTGCTGAGTTCTTTTTCACCGATCATAAGGTGAAGGGAAGCCCGGTCATGCCGGGTGTAGCATATCTTGAGATGGTTCATGCCGCCGTTTCGAGAGCAGTGAGAGAACTTAAAGACAAGCAAGCTGTTATCCATATCAAAAATGTTGTGTGGGTGCAGCCGATTGTGGCGGACGGGAAGCCTGTTCAAGTCGATATCAGTCTAGATCCCCAGCAGGACGGTGAGATGGCCTTTAACATCTACACAGCGGATGGGCACAATGGGCGGAAAATACACTGTCAAGGCAGTGCTGCAATCAACCGAGCAGGAGGTATTCCAGTTCAGGATATCAGCATGCTTCAAGATCAATGCAGTCTGAGCACCCTTTCCCACGAGCAATGTTATGAATTATTTAAGGCAATCGGCATTGACTACGGACCTGGTTTTCAAGGAATAGATCGGCTTTATATTGGCCGTAATCAAGCCTTGGCAGAGCTTTCCCTGCCTCCTTGTGTGTCTCACACGCTGGACGAATTTGTTCTTCATCCAAGTATGGCAGACTCTGCTTTACAAGCATCAATCGGGCTGAAACTGAATTCCGATGACGAGCAGCTTTCCCTGCCTTTTGCGCTCCAAGAGCTCGAAATATTCAGCCCGTGTACAGATAAAATGTGGGCTTCTGTGACGTCTCGTCCAAATGAGGACAGAATACAGAGACTGGATATTGATCTCTGTGATGAACAAGGCCGAGTGTGTGTGCGAATCAAGGGTATTTCCTCAAGGGTGCTGGAAGAAGACAAACCGCAAGATGAGCCGAAGTCACCGGATATCAAGACATCTCTTGATGGAGCGCTTCTAATGGCGCCGGTATGGGATCAAGTTCAATTGGTGAAGAGCGTCATGCCGCCTGCTGATGAGCGTGTTGTCATCCTCGGAGGGGATGACAACAGCAGAAAAGCTGTTCAAAGGCAGTACCCGTTTGCCAAGGAGCTATACATTGAGCCGAACACATCGATTCATGAGATTGCCAGCCACCTTGAAACTCTCGGATCGTTTGACCATATTGTGTGGCTGTCTCCTTCTCGTGTGACAGAATGTGAAGTCGGTGACGAAATGATTGAAGCCCAAGATCAAGGCGTGATTCAAATATACAGAATCATTAAGGCGATCCAGTCTTTAGGCTATGGAGAGAGGGAGATACGCTGGACGGTCGTGACGGCGAACACGCAATATGTTGATCAGCATGATATTGTCGATCCGGTCGATGCTGGTGTGCACGGCCTGATCGGTTCGATGGCAAAAGAATATCCAAATTGGCAGACAAAGCTGATTGATGTCACGAAACATGAGAACTTGCCTGTGCCTGAAATCTTTTCCTTGCCTGCTGATGAAGAAGGGAATACTTGGGCCTACCGGAATAAGAGCTGGCATAAATTGCGCTTGATTCCAGTGCACAACAATCAACCGGTGCAAAATAAGTATAAGCGCGGAGGTGTTTATGTCATCATAGGCGGCGCAGGCGGAATTGGCGAAGTCTGGAGCGAATACATGATCAGAACATATCAGGCGCAGATCGTTTGGATTGGCAGAACAAAAATGAATGCGGCTATTCAAAGTAAAATCGACAGACTTTCGCACCTAGGGCCTGCCCCGCTTTACATTCAAGCTGATGCGGCTAACCGAGAGGAATTGGAGCGCGCTTATGAAACAATGAAACAAATGTATCGAGAAATCAACGGCATCATTCATTCTGCCATTGTCTTGCAAGACCAAAGCCTGATGAACATGAACGAGGAATGCTTCAGAAACGTTCTTTCTGCAAAAGTAGATGTCAGTGTGCGAATGGCTCAAGTTTTCCGGCATGAACCACTGGACTTTGTTTTGTTTTTCTCTTCCGTCCAATCGTTTGCGAGAGCTTCGGGACAAAGCAATTACGCTGCCGGCTGCAGTTTTAAGGATGCTTTTGCACAGCGGCTTTCTCAAGTATGGCCTTGTGCAGCAGCCGTGATGAATTGGAGTTATTGGGGAAGCGTCGGTGTGGTTTCCTCACCGGATTATCAGAAGAGAATGGCTCAGGCAGGCATCGGCTCTATTGAAGCCCCTGAAGCGATGGAGGCATTGGAATTGCTGCTCGGGGGACCGCTGCAGCAGCTGGTGATGATGAAACTGGCAAACGATATGAATGATGAAGCGGAACAGATGGAAGAAACAATTGAAGTTTACCCGGAAACTCACAGCTCAGCCATTCAAAAGCTGCGAAGCTATCACCTGGGTGACAGCACAAAGATTCAACAACTGTTATAGGAGGGGGAGCGCCAATGCTGAACACAGAAGACATTCTCTGTAAAATGCTTTTCGCACAATTGCAGTCCATAGGTTTTTTCACAGAAAGTAAATCCCAGCCAGTATTGGAGAATTTCTATGGCAGATGGTTAGAAGAAAGCCATTCGATTTTAGAACGCCATCAATTTCTCAAGCGGACGGCGAATGGACATGTTCCAACGCGCTCAATAGGAACCGTGAGTGAGCTGTGGAAGGAATGGAATGAACAAAAATCAGACCTGCTTCAAGACAATAATATGAAAGCCATGGTGACATTGGTGGAGACAGCACTTAAAGCCTTGCCGGATATTCTGACCGGCAAGGTGTCTGCCACCGATATCCTGTTTCCGAATTCATCAATGGATCTAGTAGAAGGCGTCTATAAAAACAACCAAGTCGCAGACTATTTTAATGATGTGCTGGCGAACACACTAACGGCCTATCTGCAAGAACGTCTGAAGCAAGAGCCTGAGGCAAAGTTTCGTATATTAGAAATCGGAGCCGGAACCGGCGGTACAAGCGCGGCTGTTTTTCAAAAGTTGAAAGCCTGGCAGACACATATAAAAGAATACTGCTATACAGATCTGTCTAAAGCATTTTTAATGCACGCAGAAAATAAGTACGGCCCGGATAACCCGTATTTGACATTTAAACGATTTAATGTGGAGAAGCCTGCATCTGAACAGCATATTGATGCGGGGAGCTATGACGTGGCCATCGCAGCGAATGTGCTGCATGCCACGAAAAATATCCGGCAGACATTGCGAAACGCAAAAGCAGTTTTGAAAAAGAACGGACTGCTCCTCTTAAATGAAATAAGTGATCATAATATATATTCGCATTTGACGTTCGGCCTTTTAGAGGGCTGGTGGCTGTATGAGGATCCTGCTCTCCGTATACCGGGCTGCCCGGGTCTGTATCCGGACACTTGGGAAATGGTGCTTGAGAGTGAGGGATATCGCCATGTTTCCTTTATGGCTGAACAATCACATCAGCTCGGCCAGCAGATCATTGCTGCTGAAAGTAACGGAGTCGTTCGTCAAAAAAAGAAAACTGAGATAGAAGATACAGCACATTTACAAATCGATGCGGAAAAAGTTCATTCACAGAATAACGATTCTCTCATTGAACAAACGATTCAATTTGTGAAACATACGCTGGCAAAATCGATCAAACTATCACCAGAGCGTATTCACGAAGATACGACTTTCGAGAAGTATGGAATCGATTCGATTTTGCAGGTCAATTTCATTCGTGAATTAGAAAAAGTGACGGGGGATCTTCCAAAAACCATTTTATTCGAACATAACAACACAAAAGAACTCGTCGACTATTTAGTAAAGGAGTACGAAAGTAAGCTCCGGACAGCGCTGTTAAAAGAAACACAGCAGCCTGCAAAATACGAAGCACCTGTTCAAAGGGAGCGTGCAGCTGCTAGTAAGCCGCTTGCTTTTACCGCACGCCGCTTTGCCGGAGAGCAGCAGATCAAAGAAACTCAGCAAGCATCAAATAGTGAGTTAAAAAAAGAAAAGACAAGCCATTTCCAAGTGGCACAGACGAATGATCATGGTACAGAAGATATCGCAATAATCGGGATCAGCGGACGCTATCCGATGTCTGCTGGCTTAGAAGAGCTTTGGGCGCATTTAATCGCTGGAGACAATTGTATTACAGAGGCGCCGGAATCCAGATGGCGCACATCTTTATTGAAAACATTATCAAAAGATTCAATCCAGATGGCAGATAAGAAGCGGTATGGCGGATTTTTACAAGACATTGAAGCATTTGACCATCAGCTTTTTGAGGTGGAGCCAAGCCGGGTGATGGAAATGACGCCTGAACTGCGCTTATGTTTAGAAACCGTCTGGGAAACATTTGAGGATGGCGGCTATACCCGAACCCGGCTGGATAAACTGCGGGATGATGATGCCGGAGTGGGTGTCTTTATTGGGAATATGTATAACCAGTATTTTTGGAATATCCCATCATTAGAGCAGGCAGTGCTCAGTTCAAATGGGGGAGACTGGCATATCGCAAACCGCATTTCCCACTTTTTCAACCTGACTGGACCGAGTATCGCTGTCAGCTCAGCGTGCTCCAGTTCATTAAACGCCATCCATCTTGCCTGTGAAAGCCTGAAATTGAACAGCAGCTCTATGGCAATTGCGGGAGGAGTCAATTTAACACTCGATCTCTCAAAGTATGATTCTTTGGAGCGGGCCAATCTGCTGGAAAGCGGAAACCAAAGCAAAAGTTTTGGCACAGGAACCGGACTTATTCCCGGGGAAGGTGTCGGAGCAGTCCTGTTAAAACCGCTTTCGAAGGCAATGGAAGATCAGGATCATATTTACGCTGTGATCAAAAGCAGTTTTGCCAATCATAGCGGCGGAAGACAGATGTATACAGCACCAGATCCGAAGCAGCAAGCAAAATTAATCGTCAGGTCGATTGAGCAGTCGGGCATTGATCCGGAGACAATCAGCTATATTGAATCAGCTGCAAATGGTTCAGCGCTGGGCGATCCTATTGAAATGATTGCATTAACAAACGCATTTGAACAATACACGAATAAGAAACAGTTTTGCGCGATAGGTTCTGTCAAATCCAATCTGGGACATTTGGAGGCAGCTTCCGGCATTTCTCAGCTGACAAAAGTGCTACTGCAGATGAAGAAGGGAACGCTGGTGCCGACAATCAACGCAACACCTATCAATCCAAATATTAAACTGGAAAACACGGCTTTTTATCTTCAAGAACAAACGGAGCCATGGCATCGCTTGAATGATCCTGAAACAGGAAAGCAATTGCCTCGCAGAAGCATGATCAATTCCTTCGGAGCGGGGGGAGCCTATGCCAATCTCATTATAGAAGAATTTATAGAGATGGCTCCTGAGAGACGGATTACTTCCCGCCAGCCGAAGTGTACAGCCGTTTTTTCAGCAAAAACAAAATGGAGCCTGCTCAGCTATCTTGAAAACATGCAATTGTTTTTAGAGAAGGAAGCTGCTCTGGATATTGAACCAATTGTACAGGCTTTACAAAGAATAAACCACGATTTAGAGCATAGGGTTGCATTTACAGTAACATCGACTCAGGAACTGATCGAAAAACTGAAGATGTTCCGTACATCAAAAGAAAGCTCACGCAAGCAAGGTATTTATACATCATTCGATTTACAGCCATGCGCGGGATCAGCCCAAAAGGAACGAGAAACAAGCGCAGCAGAGCAATGGGCAGCAGGGGCATCCGTTGATTTTAAAGAAGCAGCTCAAGGGAACCGATCCAGCTGGGTTCGCCTGCCGCACTATGCATTTGATCATCATACATCATTTCATTTCGATGTTCCGGCGGGTCAGGGGAAACCATCAGCTGTCGAAAGCAATAACAATCATCCGGTCATACAAGATCAATTCACATATGATGAGCCTTACGTGCAAGGCCACGTCTTCAACAATGAACGGGTGCTTGTCGGCGCAACATACAGCAGTCTGGCTATTGACGCATTTTTTAACATGTTTCCTGAGGAAAACAGCGGCCGTATTAGCAAATTAAGCTATATCAATCCAATTGTCATCAAACAAGGCGAGACCATTGAACTGCAGGCAAAGCCGCTTCAAAAAAATCAAGTCATAGAATTACAAATCATGTACCGTGAGCTGGCCTCTGATACATGGAAGCCTGCCGCAATCGGGCAATGCCAAAAAAGTTTGGTTGAAACAAAAAAAGTCAATATCGAAAGCTTAAAGCATTCGTTAACCGAGCTTCATCACATCGATCAGATGTATAAAGCGGGAAATGGCCCTGAGTGGGGATCGTTATTTAAGACGATTACACATCTTTACAGAGATCATAAGTCCGTACTGGCAAAAATTCGCCTGCCTCAAAGCGATCTGGCAAACGGGCATCATTACACTGTAAGCCCATTGATGACAAACAGCGCCTACTTGGCTATCCTTAGTTTCTTGGAGCAATTTGACATTGAAGGCAGTTTCCTGCCCTTTGGAATCAATGATATCCAATTTACTAAACATACGATACAAGAGGATTGCTGGCTTCTGATTACATTGGTTAAGAATACAGGTGACATGCTGCTGTTCGATGTAGATGTGATCAATGAATCGTCAGAAACGGTGCTGCGCTATTCGGGTTACTCGTTAAAACAACTGCGAGTTACAAATCAAATAAGGAATGAAAATCAGAACATCAAAGTCCGCGGTCTAAAAGACCGTATCAAAAGCTATGTAACAAATAAACTGGCAGTACACATGGCCGATCCGTCAAAACTGGCTCTCTCAAAAGCTCATATTATGGAATTGGGTATTGATTCCTCTCAATTGGTTGGGCTGACAAGGGAGATCGAATCAGAAACAAAAATCGAATTAAACCCGACGTTGTTTTTTGAATATCCGACTGTTCAAGAGCTTATTGAATTTTTTGCGGACAACCATGAAACATCTTTTGTTCAGCTGTTTGGTGGAGTTGATCAGCAGCAGGAACGATCAGCCCAAATCGAAAACCAAATGAAACAGATGCCGGCTGATGAGATGAAAACGGATAAAGCAATCGAACATGCAGCCGACGGCATAGCCATTATCGGCATGTCCGGACAGTTTCCGAAAGCAAACAGCGTAACGGAATTTTGGGACAACATCATTCACGGAAAAAACTGTGTCTCTGAAGTGCCGAAAGAACGCTGGGACTGGCGTGAATTTGCCTCAGTTGATAAAGAAGGATCATCAAGCCTTCAATGGGGCGGATTTATAGAAGGAATAGGTGAGTTTGACCCGCTGTTTTTTGGCATATCACCTAAAGAAGCGGCACATATGGATCCGCAGGAATTTCTGCTCTTGACACATGCATGGAAGGCGATGGAAGACGCAGGCTTAACAGGACAGGCCTTATCAAGCCGTCCGACAGGCGTATTCGTCGCAGCTGGCAATACGGATGCAGCTGTGATTCCTTCCTTAATTCCAAACCGTATATCCTATGCGCTGAATGTAAAAGGGCCAAGCGAATATTACGAAGCTGCCTGTTCCTCCGCTCTTGTGGCTTTGCACAGAGCTATACAATCCATCCGAAACGGCGAATGTGAACAAGCCATTGTCGGGGCTGTGAATTTGCTGCTTTCACCAAAAGGATTCATTGGCTTCGACTCAATGGGATATTTGAGTGCGGATGGACAGGCCAAATCCTTTCAAGCAGATGCGAATGGCTTTGTCAGAAGTGAAGGCGCAGGGGTTCTCATCATTAAACCTTTGCCAAAAGCCATTGAAGATTCCGATCATATTTATTCGGTCATTAAAGGTACAGGTGTATCGCATGGCGGCCGGGGAATGTCACTGCACGCACCAAATCCGGCCGGTATGAAGGATGCAATGCTGAAGGCTTATGAAGGAGCGCAAATTGATCCCAAAACGGTGGCCTATATCGAAGCGCATGGGATCGCCTCTCCATTGGCAGACGCGATAGAAATAGGTGCGTTAACTTCAGGCTTAAGTCAGCTAGAGTCTGAACTTCCACAGGAAGTACAGGAGGAAGCGCCGTGTTATATCAGCAGCTTAAAGCCGAGCATTGGACACGGTGAACTGGTCTCCGGTATGGCTGCTCTCATGAAGGTCAGCATGGCGATGAAGCATCAAACAATACCAGGCATTTCCGGATTTTCTTCATTGAATGATCAGGTGTCAATAAAGGGCACCCGTTTCCGAATGATTCCGGAGAACCAGCAATGGGAGGATGTAAAGGACGACTCAGGCAGAATCATCCCGCGCAGAGCGGGTATCAACAGCTATAGCTTTGGAGGCGTAAATGCGCACGTCATTTTAGAAGAATATATTCCTTCATCAAAAGCACCGGTTAATATGAACGAGAATGAAGCTCATATTGTGGTTCTTTCAGCAAAAAATCAAGACAGGCTAAAAGCAGTTATTCAACAGCAGCTTGATTATGTGAACGAACAACAAGAACTGTCGTTGCCACATTATGCTTATACACTTCAAACCGGACGAGAGGAGATGGAGGACCGCCTGGCGCTGGTCGTCCGAAGTAAAGAAGAACTGGTTATTTGCTTGCAAGACTGCATAACAGCTGCGGAAAAAGGCGAAAAGCCAAAAAGTTCTGTGCCTGTTTTTTGCGGGAATGCAGAAGAGGGCTCGTCAGATATCGAAACCTTGCTTGATGGTCCATTAAGAGAAATGGTGATAGGAACTCTGTTGTCTGAGAATAACCTTGAAAAGATCGCATTTTGCTGGACAAAAGGGGTGCGAATCCCGTGGGAGCAGTTTTATCAAGGAAAAGGCGCCAGCAGAATACCGTTGCCAACCTATCCATTTGAAAAGAGAAGCTGCTGGAATGGCTTTCAAGCATTAGAGAATACGCCTTCTGTTTCACATGAGATGCATATCAACAGTAGCGATCATCACATGTTAGCTGATGTATTAGGGATGGATCCAGAAGAACTGCATCCTCATAAGCCATTGCAGCATTACGGGTTTGATTCGATTTCTTGCATACAGTTATTGCAGCAACTGCAAGCAAAGGTTGATCCTTTCATCACCTTGGCGGAGCTGCAAGCATGCCAAACTGTGCAGGATATGACGGACTTGATCGCAAAGAAACAGGCGGATGCCTCCTTACGAAACGAGCACACTCGTACGTTCCCGGAATTGATACCGTTAAATGACGGCAAGCGGGGGCGCCCTGTATTTTGGTTTCATGGCGGGGTAGGTGGCGTTGAAATCTATCAGTCATTTGCAGAAAAAAGCCAGCGCCCTTTTTACGGTATTCAAGCAAGGGGATTTATGACTCAACATGCTCCTTTGCACGGAATTGAACAAATGGCTTCCTATTATATAGAGATCATCCGAGCCATTCAGCCGGAAGGCCCTTATGATGTAGGCGGATATTCCTTAGGCGGAATGATTGCATATGAAGTCACACGCCAGCTGCAAAGCCAAGGTCTTGCTGTCAAAAGCATGGTGATGATTGACTCTCCATACAGTTCTGAGATGAAAGAGAATGAAGCTTCTATGAAAACATCAATGCTGCAAACGATCAATACGATGCTGGCATCGATTGCGAAGCCGGATAAGCTTACTGACGTTCTCATCAGCCGTGAAGAGGTAGACACAAACTCAGAGGATGAAGAATTCCTGTCTGAGCTGATTGATTTGGCAAGAAAACGGGGATTGAACAAAGTGGAGAAGCAAATACGCGCGCAGACTCAGCAAATGATGAAAACCCAGCGTGCCTATGATGTTGAATCGTACACTGTTCAGCCTCTGCCTGATCCTGAGGCGGTAAAATGTTATTACTTCCGCAATAAAAGCAGGTCTTTCTTTGGAGATTTAGACATTTATTTCACTTTCTCAAATGAAAAAGCACCGTTTGATCAATCTGCCTACTGGGAGGAATGGGAGCGGCAAATGCCACATTTCCATCTGGTGGATGTCGAATCAAACAACCACTTCATGATATTAACAGAACCTAAAGCCTCCAAAGCCATGTTAGAATTTTGCGAAAAACTCTATTCAAACAGGGGAGTTGTTAACGCGAATTTCCTTAAGGCTTTCCGGAAAAAACATGAAGCGAAAGAAGATGAATTGGTGAAGCGCTGAGAAACACAAACGCCCCCTTTTGAAGGGGGCGTTTTGAATATGTTATTTTGAAAGTAACACAGGGAGACTTTCTAACCCTCTTAAAAAGACATTTTTTCTCCATTGGATGTCATCAGGCGCTGCCGCGAGTTCAATATCCGGGAATCTCTTCAGAAGCGCGTTAAATGCAATGTGGCCTTCCAGTCTGGCTAGCGGCGCTCCTAAACAGAAATGAATGCCAAAGCCGAAAGAAATATGTCTGTTAGGCGACCGATTTATATTTAGTATTTCCGGGTTCTCAAAAAAGCTTGGATCGCGATTGGCAGATCCGATGCCTATAAAGATCATGTCTCCTCTTTTGATCGAAAACCCCTTGTATGTAAAGTCCTCGATGGCCCACCGATTTGCCATCATCACAACAGGCGAGGTGTATCGCAGCAATTCTTCAACAGCTGTAGCGATCATTTCAGGATGCTGCTTGAGCTTCTCACATTCCTCCTTGTGCTGAAGCAATGCGAGAGTGCCCGATCCTAGCAAGTTAACAGTTGTTTCAAGACCCGCTACAACCAGTAAAAACAGCATCGAATAAAGCTCTTTTTCGCTTAACTTGCTGCCGTTTTCTTCAGCATGCACAAGTTTGCTGATTAAATCGTCTTTTGGCTGTATTCTTCTTTCGTGGATCAGCTTGGCGATATAGTCTTTAAATTCATGAAGGGCTTGATTAGTCAGCTCTCTGTTACTTTCAGAGGTATCAACCATCGCATTGGTCCAGATTTGAAACTGTGCCCGATCCTTTTTAGGAATTCCCATCAATTCAGATATAACAATAAAAGGCAAAGGGGATGCGAAGGATTTTATGATATCCGCTTTCTTTTCTTTTTCCATTTCATCTAAAAGCTGTTCAGAAATGTGTTCGATGCTGCCGCGCAGATTTTCAATCGTTCGGGGAGTAAATGCTTGATGAACAAGTGATCTCAAGCGGGTGTGATCAGGTGTGTCTTTTGCCAGCATATGATCGGATACGAAATCGATATCCTCGCTGACGTTGAGCATTTTGATTTGTTCTTGGCTCATCACGTTTTTAACGTCTCTTGTAATCCGATTGTCTTTTAAAAAGGCCATACAATCATCGTATCGGGTAATTAACCAAGCCGGATATGTACCTCCGAACCGTTTTAATTCAAATCGGTGAAGGGGATCTTCCTCTCTAAATCGGCCCAAAACTGAAAAAGGATTGTGATGAAATTCTTTTCCGTGCGGATGAAACATCAATTTTTCCATTTTGCATTCTCCTCGCCTAATAGGGTAAATAGATGTTTTTGCAGAAACAGCTTGTGAAATACAGAATTATTTGAAACTTAATCCTGTCTCTAAAACTATATATCTATTTTAGGCGTCATTCAATAGGGTGAAGAACGAAAAAATGAAAAAGTGGCTCCATGTAAAGCAGCACCTTTGAATGAAAGCTCAAAGGCGCTAAGCTGTATGATTTTGATGAAAGTGACCGTCAGCTGTGCTGGACATCAAATGTATAGACTGCACGATCTGTTACGACCTTCAATCCTTCGTTTTCTTGATGAATATGAATATCACCTAATAAAGGAATCTCATAGGCGTTTTGCGGAAGCGGTATGTTGCCTTCTTCTGTGAATGTTGTTCCTTCGCCTTCTAAAACGAGTTCTTCATTTGCAACATAGTCATCAGGATGATTGGTGCTGCGTATCCCCACTTTTTCAAGGTGGAGAACAATCTGATCCAAGTCAGAAATCTCTTCATCATGGGTCAATTCACCTTTTCTAATATCAATTGTTTGGCCGACTTTTGATTCCAGCCATTGAGAAAGCTGTGTATTCATGTGTGCCATCAATATTCCTCCTTTTGATCTACACGATACTATTCCCAATTGCTGCAACTTTTACACGGAAAAGAGCCGCCTCACCCTTTATGTATGAAACAACTTGTTGTTCAGTGCCTTGATATAACGTACAGCAGAACGCTGAACCGCTTCGTCGGCATTTTCTTTGACAACTTTTGAAAAAGCATTATAAATCCTGTTAAATTGAAGCGGTTTCACTTTGGCTGCTATTTCTTCAACTTTGGAGGCGGGGAGGGGAATGAGATTTGGATAGCTGTACATAAAGCTGACCCAGTTCCGATCGGCCGCAACCGCAATGATATCCCCGGTCAATAGACAGCCTTTCCCTTCATTGCCATTGCGCCAATGGAGAACAGCACCGCCTTTAAAGTGTCCGCCCAAGCGGTAAAGGTCCAGTCCCGGCTTCATGTTGAGCGTTTCCCCTGACCAGAACTGAATGTGATTGCTTGGCCTTGCCACCCATTCTTTGTCATCCTCATGAATGTAGATCGGGGCCTGAAACGCTTCAGCCCACTCCACCTGAGCAGAGTAATAATGAGGATGAGACAGAGCGATGGCTTGAATACCGCCTAATTCGTTGATTTGCTCAATTGTCTTTTGATCAAGATATGAAATACAATCCCATAGCACGTTGTAGCCCTTATGCTGGATCAAATATGCTGTTTGTCCGATCGCAAACTCTGGTTCAGTTTTGATGCTGTAAAGATGTTCTTCTTCTTTTTTGAGGATGTTTTGAAGGTTTCCTTTTTCACGCATGCCTGCAAGGGTTGTCCAAGCTTGTCCATCCGGATGAATATACTGCCGTTCGTCATCGCAAATCAGACATGAGTCTGGCGGATTTACTGTTTGCGCATGTTGTACACCGCATGTCTCGCAGATATAATATGGCATTTCTTTCACTCCCTTCATTTATTTTCTATACTTTATCCCATTATTATGAAAGTTCAAAATATAAAGCCGGCAAGTCTACTGAGAGATTTGCCGGCTCTATGAAGCTGTCTATTGGCCGGGAACGGAATTTTCTGCGTTGACAGCGCCCGCGCCGTAAACATTCGGATCTTCATCTTTCCATTTGTCCGTGCCGTTTTTCAAAAGCTCTTTCACTTTATCAGGTGTAAGATCCGGGTTTTGCTGAAGGATTAAAGCTGCGATTCCTGCACATATTGGTGTTGCCATCGATGTTCCTGACATTGTAAAGTACTGAGATCCTACACGGCTTGACTTTTGAAGCTTATCGATATAAGAATTCGGAGAGCGAAGGGAAATGATATCAACACCCGGCGCTAAAATATCGGGCTTTACTTTCCCGTATACTGTCGGCCCGCGGCTTGAGAAGGAAGCGACCGTATCATCATCGCTGCTTGCGGTATCGTTATCGTCAAGGGCACCTACTGTCATCACCTTTTCGCTCACGCCCGGGCTTGCAATGGTTTGTGGATCAGGCCCAGAGTTTCCGGCAGTGACACAGACGACAATCCCAGCGTTCCACGCTTCGTCAACCGCTCTGACTAACGGGTCTTGCTGTTCATTATCATATCTAAGCGCATCGCCCCCGAGCGACATACTGATAATATCAATCGGTTCGTTCGGGTTGTCCTCATTGTATTGAATACACCACTCCACACCTTCAATAATATCCGCTAATGTTCCTGAACCTTGCTTATTCAGTACCTTCACGCCGATTAGATTAGCTTCCGGCGCTGGTCCGCGGTATTGGCCGGAAGAGGATGCGCCGCTGCTGGCGACATCACCTGCACAGTGTGTGCCATGGCCATTATCATCATACGGCTCAGTTTTTTGATTGACCATGTCGGCGAATCCGATAATCCTGCCTTCTAAATCAGGATGCGGGTAGATTCCTGTATCGACAACAGCGACGGTAACGCCTTTTCCAGTCAGGGTTTGCCCGTTTCTGACGACTTCCTTCGCGTGGCTTGCTTCGGTTGCCGTGTCTAGAAGCGCTTTGACTTCACGGTTTAAATACACTTTGCGGATATCGCTGCATTCAGAAAGAAGTAAATCTAGCGCTTGTGGGGTCACCTCCGCGCTGCAGCAATTGATTGTGTTGAAGCGTCTTTTTAGCTTGCTGCGTTTTTCTTTTTGCAGCACCTCTCCAGCCATTTGAAAGCCGGTCTCGTGACAGCCTTCCTCAAATTCAATAATGACCGACAATTTTTTTCGGTTTTTCAATTTGGTTTCGAAAAACTGATGCAAGAAGCAAGGAGTCCATTTGAAGGGCTTGTAAAGCTGCAAGACGCTTTCCCGTAACGGCCAATCTAGCTTATGAGCATTTGCTCTCACCATTTGTACCATAGAGTACCCAAACATGTATTTTCCTCCTATTATAAGGTATTCTGTATACTCTATGAACGGATGATAGGTTTGGTAAGTTTGTTTGTCCTTCATAGTAAGCGGACAAGAGTTGGTTTTAATGAATCTTTTGAATCAAATACGAAAGATTCAGGAGAGGAGGAAATCATTGGGGATTGAAAAAGAACATTTGTTCGTATTATAATGTTGTCATCAAACTGGCAAGGAGAGAGCAACGTATGAATTTCTTCTTACTTCGGTCTTTGGAAAGCCAAATGCCAATCAGCATTATATATATGAAGAAAGACGGAACGATTAGTAAAAGAACAATTATTGTAAGGCAGAAAAGCAAAACGCAAATCAAAGCTTTTTGTTTTTCGAAACAACAGATCAGAACGTTTTTGTTAGACTCTATTCTCTCTTGTGACTTTGTGAGAACAAATAAGCAAAACTTCCATTTTTCAGGCCGATAACAGGCTGTCCGTCTCAGCATGCCGGGCAGCTGCTAAAAAAACCTCCTTACACCTCTATACATGTATTTGCCAAGTGAGGTTGTTCCTACCTTTTTTGTCTTTCCTCTCAATCTTTTTTCACTCATATTTGAAACGAACCGCTATGAACCGTGACAATCAATTGATTTTTTGAAACCGGGAACTTTTTCACTGCTGATATAGTGTATACAATGGTAAGATAAAACCTATTGGCTAAACCTCATATAATGAACCGCGCCATTCTTATGAAAGGAGTTAAACATGAGAAGATTTTTACTAAATGTCATATTAGTCTTAGCCATTGTCTTATTTCTGAGATATGTTCATTACTCATTAGAACCTGAACCATCTAATCAGCCAGATACATATTCAAATTTCAGCAGCTTGGCAGAAAATGAGAGCTCAGCCGATTATGATATTTCTTATAATGAAAAAAAAGGAAGCAAAGTCTTAATTATGTCTCCGCATGGCGGAAGAATTGAAGGCGGAGTAAGCGAGCTTGTGCGGTATTTCAATAATGAATACTCTACATACCTGTTTGAAGGTTTAAAGTCACACGATAACCAAACACTGCATATTACAAGCACCAACTTTGATGAGCCATTGGCTGGAAAGAAAATCAAGGAGCATCAATATGTTGTGGCTTTTCACGGATATAAAGGGGAGAGCAAGAATACACTTGTTGGAGGCACAGACCGAAAGCGTGCGAAAATGATCGTAAGGGCCCTTGAGAGAAGAGGGTTTTCAGCTGAGTTAGCGTCATCTAAAAGCGGCCTTGCTGGATTGAATGCCGAAAACATTAACAACAAAGGGGAAACGGGGCTGAGTATCCAGCTGGAAATCAGCCGCGAGCAGAGAGAAGCATTTTTCGATGATTTTTATTATAAAAATAGGAAATACACAAAGAACAGTGAATTTTATGATTATGTCCGTGCAATCAACAGTGTCCTTGAACAAGAGTATTCATAACAAGCAGACAAGAAGACAAAATAAGAGAAGATCAGTAGACTGAAATAGGATTATTAAAGGAGGCAAAACAGACGATGGCAGATCATCATTTTTATTTAAAAGCGAACTGGCCGGGTAAACGCAACGACGTTGGTACGATCGAAAGCGGAAACCTCATCACATCTATTTCCATTCCTAAAGAAATGGATGGACCGGGAGAGGGGACCAACCCGGATGAAATGCTTCTCGGGGCGGCAGCAACCTGTTACATTATTACACTTGCTGCGATGATGGAAAGAAGCGGGCTGGAAAAAGAAGACCTGCAGATGGAGGCAGAAGGTATTGTCGACGTCACAAAAGGAGTCTTTACATACAAAAAGATCATTCACCGCCCCTCCGTCGTGCTCAAACAGGATGCTTCACAAGAGGATGTCGCATTGGCGCACAAGCTTTGTGAAAAGGCGGAGTCGTCTTGCATGATTTCACGCGCCATTCAAGGAAATGTCGAGGTGCAGCTGGAGGCCTCTGTAAAACGGAGTGGTGAATAAGAAACAGACGGTCACTCACAGACCGTCTGTTTTTTTTCTTCAGCAGGGGCTTTTGATTGATTTAAAATGACGACGCCTGCAATGACAAGCGTGAGCCCGAACGCTCCCTTTAAACTGATGGTTTCGCCAAAAAGCAAAAATCCGACAATGGCTGTAAGCGCCGTTCCAACACCCGACCATGTCGCATACGCGCTTGATAAGTCTAATGTTTTTAAAGAAAAGCTTAGAAAGGCAAAAGCAGAAAGAAATCCGGCAATGACTCCGATAATGGGCCAGGCTTGTGTAAATCCTTCTGAAAGCTTCAGCATCGTACTCCCGAAAACCTCAGATACAATGGCAAGAGCCAAATAAAGAAATCCTTTCATCATCATCAACACTCCCTTACTGCCAGTTAAGCAACACAACTCCTGAAATTAATAAAAGGATTCCGATAAGTCCTTTCACGTTCAGTTCTTCCTGGAACCATTTCACTCCGATCAATGCCGTCAGCACCGTGCCCACACCGCTCCAAGTTGCATACGAGAGGCTGAGGGGGATATGATTTAAGGTGAGTGACAGCATGTAAAGGGCGATGCTATAGCCAATCACGACCAAGGCGCTGGGCTTCCACTTTTTGAAGCCGTCAGACACTTTCAGCATGGCCGCTCCAATTGATTCCGAGCATATGGCAATCGTGAGGAATATGTATCCTATTAACATCGTAAATTCTCCTCACTTCAAATGTGTTTTGAGAACATAAAATCGTCAGCTAGAAAAATATTAGTGTATGCCTAACAACGAGTCAAGAGATTCATTTCCGGTCCCATAAAAAAGACCCCTTTTTAAGAGGTCTGTTGTGATTAATAGTAATAAGGATATGGAGGATAGTAGGGATATCCGCCATACAAATAGGGATTAAATAAAGCGCTTCCTATAAGCCCGCCTGCAAGGCCGCCGATAAATGGCCCTCCAAAAAACCCAAATGGCCGGCCAAAACCAAATCCATAGCCAAACCCGGGTCTTCCAAACCCAAATGGTCTTCCGAATCCGTAAGGCCTTCCAATGATCCTTGTATCTGCAGCAGTGAAATAATGATCTACCTCATTCATGTTTTCTTTCCTCCTGTCATAAAGTGTAGATGATGCAGTGTATTCAGCCTACCCGGATTTGATTGGGCGTTTGATGAAAAAGAAGGGGTGTGAACACATTGGGCCTGTATCCATCTGACTGGTCAAAAGCGCCGCCTCACGTACATGCTTATCTTGCCAAGACGACCAGAGGACAGGGACATTATCATCTCATTGAAGGGTTTACTCAGCCGGCAAACGGATCGAACACAGATCAGCATACACACTACTTTTCAGGGATTACGTCTTTTGAAAACGGACACTTTCACCGGTATTACGGTATAACGGGTCCTGCGATTCCCCGAACAGACGGCACCCATTATCACGAAATCGAAGAAACGACGTATCTGGCCTATAATGAGCCGATTGAGATCCGGTACGGAGGCGTTGTGTATGACCCGAATGATGACGGAAGAAAAGCGCATCGGCATGCCCTGCAAGGAAAGACGAGAGAAATCGTCGGCAATGAGCCGCTCGGTTGGTAGAAGGATGTTTACCGATGCAAAAAAAGGGCAAAATGGATAGGTGGTTGTACATGATGAATGCTATAATGGGGGGGAGATTTATAAAAGAGAGTGATACATATTGAATAATACGAAGCAGCCCGTTGTCATTTTAGTAGGACCGACGGCAGTGGGGAAAACAAATTTAAGTATTCAGCTGGCTAAATCCTTGAACGCGGAAATTATCAGCGGAGATTCGATGCAGGTTTATAAAGGGATGGATATTGGAACAGCTAAAATCACCGAACAGGAGATGGAGGGGGTGCCCCATCATCTGATTGACATTTTAGATCCCCAAGATTCCTTCTCCACTGCAGATTATCAAAGCTTAGTGAGAAACAAAATCAGCGAGATTGCCAAAAGAGGAAAGCTTCCGATGATTGTCGGCGGTACAGGGCTTTACATACAATCTGTGCTTTACGATTATACATTTACGGAAGAGGCGAACGACCCTGCGTTTCGGCAGAGCCTGCAAATGGCTGCTGAGCGGGAAGGTGCTGACTTTCTTCATGCCAAACTCGCTGCGGCAGATCCAGAGGCAGCAGCTGCGATTCATCCGAATAATACGAGAAGAGTCATTCGCGCGCTGGAAATTTTACATACGTCTGGAAAAACGATGTCTCAGCATTTGAAGGAGCAAAAAAGAGAACTCCTGTACAATGCAGTGTTAATCGGGCTGACAATGGATAGAGACACGCTTTACGCAAGAATTAATCAGCGTGTTGATATGATGATGGAGGCAGGTCTTCTTTCGGAAGTGAAACGCCTCTACGACAGGAATGTGAGGGACTGTCAATCGATTCAAGCGATAGGCTATAAGGAGCTATTTGCACATTTTGACGGTTTTGTGACGCTTTCTGATGCCGTCGATCAACTGAAGCAGAACTCAAGGCGATATGCGAAACGCCAGCTGACATGGTTTCGCAACAAAATGCAGGTGACCTGGTTCGATATGACACCACCCGTTGATATGGAACTGAAAAAAAAGGAAATTTTCACACATATAGCAGGAAAACTCGAACTTTAATCGAAACTGTATGATATAGAGAATCAAGGAGGACGAAACATGAAACCGATTAATATTCAGGATCAGTTTTTGAATCAAATCCGGAAAGAAAATACGTATGTCACTGTTTTTTTGCTGAATGGCTTTCAGTTGCGGGGCCAGGTGAAAGGCTTTGATAACTTTACCGTATTGCTGGAATCGGAAGGGAAACAGCAGCTTATATATAAACATGCGATCTCAACGTTTGCGCCGCAAAAAAACGTCCAGCTTGAACTCGAATAGATCAAAAAACACCATGTTAAGGCATGGGGAGGCTGTCGGGGGAATTCCGGCAGCCATTTTTTAAAATTGATCCACTTTCGTTCCAAGCTTTTTTGTAAGCTGACCATGCCAAGGCACGGTCTTTTTTTATGAGATCAACATATGTGAATTGAAATGGTATATTATGTATAAAAAAGAATCTGGGAGTGACGCGACCTTGTTTGAAAGTGAGACAGAACTGAGACGGATCAGGATAGCGCTTGTGTGGATAGCTGTATTTTTGCTGTTCGGGGCGTGCGGGAATCAAGACACCATCATTGAAACAGACAGCGGCAATTCAGGCTATGAAACGCCTCAGCCAACCTCGTTTCCTCTTGAACATAATCATTTTGGCGTTGTGGAGGACGGCTATATCAAAATTTATGAGTATAATGAGTCCCGCAATGAGGTAAAGCTGAAAAAAGAATATTCGGATGATGATGAGCTTGAATAAAATTCACAAGCATCCGAATTTACAAAGCGGATACTACCCGCTAAACTAAATACAGACACAGATCAAACAGAGGGTGAAAACATGAAGCATAAAGTGATCGTGAATCATTGGGAAGAAATTTGTGAAGATGATTCTTGCTATGAGTACGGAACAAGCATCATTGTGAACGGAAAAGAATTAATCAGAGAAGCGTCAATTATCAGCGCCTTGAAGGCGGTTTTAGAAGAGATCGGTGCGGATGTTGAAATAGAAGAAACAGTAGAGAGCGAAAAATGCTGTGATAGCTTAAGAAAAAAAAATCTAGACTACTAAGCAGTTTTTTTTCATGTTATGATATACATCGGCTTAAAAACGACACCCCGAGTAGGACGAGAGATCATTCTCGTTCTGCTCTCTTTTTTGGGCCCTGATGAGCCTGCCCATTTGCCTGATTTGATCAAAATATGAATTTTTCACGAAAACAAATCTATATATTGTGTTTTTGCTAGAGGATAGTATACTATATATAGTGTTAGTGATGAGAGATTCATATTTTTTGATAGGTCGTGATAAAACGTGGTACAAATCATATTTGATTCGAAAACAGGGAATGTTCAGCGGTTTGTGAATAAAATAGACTTTCAGCAGATACGCAAGGTGGACGACATTGACCACATGGACACTCCGTTTGTTTTGGTCACCTACACGACGAACTTCGGTCAGGTACCGGCATCAACACAATCATTTCTCGAAAAATACGCCCATCTTTTATTAGGAGTCGCTGCGAGCGGCAATAAAGTATGGGGCGATAACTTTGCAAAAAGCGCCGATACCATTTCAAGACAATATCAGGTGCCGATCTTGCACAAATTTGAACTCAGCGGCACATCTAAAGACGTTGAATTGTTTACTCAGGAGGTAGAAAGAGTTGTCACAAAATCAAGTGCCAAAATGGATCCAGTTAAATAACGAAATCATGATCCAAAAAGATGGAAAATTCCAGTTTGATAAGGATAAAGAGGCTGTACATAGCTATTTTGTAGACTATATCAACCAAAACACAGTTTTCTTTCACGACTTAAAAGAGAAGCTGGATTATTTGATTGAAAACCAATACTACGAAGAGGAATTCTTAAGCCTTTATTCTTTTGAAGACATTAAAGACGTGTTTAAGACAGCTTACGCTAAGAAGTTTCGTTTTCCTTCCTTCATGAGTGCGTTTAAATTCTATAATGACTATGCTTTGAAGACGAATGACAAGAAAAAAATCCTCGAGCGTTATGAGGACCGAATCTCAATTGTTGCGCTGTTCTTCGCAAACGGCGACACTGAGAAAGCAAAAGAATATGTGAACCTGATGATCAATCAGGAATATCAGCCGAGCACACCGACATTTTTGAACGCCGGCAGAAAACGCCGCGGTGAACTGGTGAGCTGCTTCTTGCTCGAAGTCAATGATTCTTTAAACGACATTTCAAGAGCGATCGATATCTCCATGCAGCTTTCTAAGCTGGGCGGCGGGGTTTCTCTTAACCTGTCCAAGCTTCGCGCCAAAGGTGAAGCCATTAAAGATGTTGAAAATGCCACAAAAGGCGTTGTAGGCGTGATGAAGCTTCTTGATAACGCGTTCCGCTACGCTGACCAAATGGGACAAAGACAAGGATCTGGAGCGGCGTACTTAAACATATTCCACCGCGATATCAATGATTTTCTTGATACGAAAAAGATTTCAGCGGATGAAGATGTACGTGTCAAAACGCTTTCTATCGGTGTTGTCATTCCGGATAAATTCGTTGAGCTTGCGCGTGAGGACAAAGCGGCTTACGTATTTTATCCGCACACGATTTATAAAGAGTACGGCCAGCACATGGATGAGCTGGACATGAACGAAATGTACGACCAATTTGTCGACAATCCCCGGGTGAAAAAGGAAAAAATCAACCCGCGTAAATTGCTTGAAAAACTGGCGATGCTTCGTTCTGAATCAGGCTATCCATACATCATGTTCCAAGATAACGTGAATAAAGTGCATGCGAATAACCATATTTCCAAGGTGAAATTTTCTAACCTTTGCTCTGAAGTGCTTCAGGCATCACAGGTTTCTTCATACACAGACTATGACGTAGAAGATGAAATTGGTTTGGATATTTCCTGCAACCTGGGTTCACTTAACATTCTCAATGTCATGGAGCACAAATCAATCGAAAAGACGGTTAAGCTTGCGACAGACTCTTTAACACACGTGTCTGAAACGACTGATATCCGCAACGCGCCTGCTGTAAGACGGGCAAATAAAGCGATGAAATCAATCGGTCTCGGCGCTATGAACCTTCACGGCTATCTTGCGCAAAATGGCATTGCGTATGAAAGTCCGGAAGCGCGTGACTTTGCAAACACGTTCTTTATGATGGTGAACTTCTACTCCATCCAGCGCTCAGCGGAAATCGCAAAAGAGAAGGGCGAAACGTTTGATCAATATGAAGGATCAACCTATGCGACAGGTGAATATTTCGAAAAATACGTTTCAACAGATTTCTCACCGAAATACGAAAAAATCGCTACTCTATTTGAAGGTATGCATATCCCGACAGCAGAGGACTGGGAAAAGCTAAAAGCATTTGTGGCTGAACACGGCATGTACCACAGCTACAGATTATGCATTGCGCCGACAGGCTCTATCTCATACGTTCAATCAAGCACGGCGTCTGTCATGCCGATTATGGAACGGATTGAAGAAAGAACATACGGGAACTCAAAAACGTACTACCCAATGCCTGGGCTTGCATCTAATAACTGGTTCTTCTATAAAGAAGCCTACGATATGGACATGTTTAAGGTTGTGGATATGATCGGGACTATCCAGCAGCACATTGATCAGGGAATCAGCTTCACGTTGTTCTTAAAAGATACAATGACGACTCGTGATTTAAACCGAATCGATCTGTATGCACATCACAGAGGAATTAAAACCATTTACTATGCAAGAACGAAAGATACTGGGCAAGACAGCTGCCTTTCTTGTGTTGTTTGATTAAAGGAGAGTTTATAGTGACGAAAATTTATGACGCAGCAAACTGGTCAAAGCATGAAGACGATTTTACCCAAATGTTCTATAACCAAAACGTGAAGCAGTTCTGGCTTCCGGAAGAGATTGCTTTAAACGGCGATCTCCTCACATGGAAGTACCTCGGGAAAAACGAGCAGGACACTTATATGAAGGTGCTGGCCGGACTGACTCTTCTTGATACAGAGCAGGGGAATACGGGGATGCCGATCGTGGCTGAACACGTAGACGGCCACCAGCGGAAAGCGGTGCTGAACTTTATGGCGATGATGGAGAACGCTGTCCATGCGAAGTCGTACTCTAATATTTTCATGACTCTGGCACCGACTGAAACGATTAATGAAGTATTCGAATGGGTTAAGCAAAATAAATATTTGCAGAAAAAAGCGCAAGTCATCGTCGGACTTTACAAAGCCATTCAAAAAGATGATGAGATTTCACTATTCAAAGCGATGGTTGCTTCCGTCTATTTGGAAAGTTTCCTCTTCTACAGCGGTTTCTATTATCCGTTATATTTCTACGGACAAGGAAAACTGATGCAGAGCGGTGAAATCATTAACCTGATCCTTCGTGATGAAGCGATTCACGGCGTTTATGTGGGTCTGCTTGCTCAGGAAATTTATAATAAGCAGACAGAAGAGAAAAAAGCAGAGCTTCGCGAGTTTGCGATCAACCTTCTGGATGAGTTATATGAAAATGAGCTTGAGTATACAGAGGACTTGTACGATCAAGTCGGACTCTCACACGATGTAAAGAAATTCATCCGCTATAATGCCAATAAAGCGCTGATGAATCTTGGATTCGATCCATACTTTGAAGAGGAAGACATTAACCCGATCGTTTTAAATGGATTAAATACAAAAACAAAATCACATGACTTCTTCTCTATGAAGGGTAACGGTTATAAAAAAGCGACAGTTGAGCCGCTCAAAGACGATGACTTTTATTTTGGAGATGAAAAAGAGCAGATCTAATATCTGCTCTTTTCGGCTTGAAGGTACAAATGAGGAGGACGCAGTAATCATGGGAAAAATGGACGAAATAATATTGGTCGCCCCGCGCGATGACGTGTTTAAGAAAGAAAGCTTAACCTTCCAGGGTGTGAACAGTGAAGATAGCAGAGTAGCAGAAATCATGGCTCAGATCGAAGCGGGCTATCGTGAAATGAGAAGGGGAGATGCAGAAGAAGATCCTCATTATAAGCAGCCGATTCCTTATGTCGTCATTAAGCGGGAAGATGAAGTTTTCCTTTACGAGCGGCTGGCCGGCGGCGGAGAATCACGTCTGCACAATAAACTTTCTCTCGGATTTGGAGGTCATATGAACTCTATTGAAGGAGCAGCCTCATTTTCAGAAGTCTTAAAGCTCAACACAGACCGTGAGCTTGACGAAGAACTGCAAATCAACGAAGAGGATAAACAGGCGATTGTCACTCTGGGGCTCATCAATGATGATGAGAACAGTGTCGGCAAAGTGCATATCGGTATTCTGTCTGCGCTTCAATTAAAGTCTGGTTCACAAGTGGAAGTCAAAGAGAAAGAGCAAATTGCGGGAAAATGGATGAAAGTCTCTGAATTAAAACGGGACGACATCTATAACCGTCTGGAAACATGGTCCCAATTTGTTGTTGATATTCTTGAATAAAAAAACCCGGTTTCTCACGATGAGGAGCCGGGTTTTTTATGAGACGCTCGTCCACGTCTAGACTATGATTCTAGAATCACAATAGCGTCAAAGCCGGCATTTCTCGCTCTTACAGCAAGTGCGTCTGCATTGGCTTTGGATAAAAATGCGCCAATCTGTACTTTGTATAATCCGTCCTTTAAAAGGACAATCGTGTCAAAGCCTTTAGCTTCGGCACTGCTTGCGAGTGAGTCCGCATTTGCTTTTACTTTAAATGCGCCGACCTGAACCTTATATAAGCTTGAACTGGAGGTCTTTTTAAGCTTAAAGGCTTGCTCCAATCCGTTTGCATGGCCTCTCGCTAAGCTTTGAATAAAGCTGCTTGTTTTCAGCTTATTCGCATCCGCTACGGTATCAATGAATCCGTTCTCAGTCAATAGGGCAGGCATTGCCGACTCCCTTAGGACGTGGAAGTTTGCTGTTTTTTTGCCGCGGTCTGCAAAGTTGACAGCTTGTATCACTTCAGAGTGAATCGCAGATTGGTAAATCGTCGTCGGGGCCCCCACACCCGGGTAAATATAGCTTTCAAAACCTGTGCCTCCCCCGGCATTAATGTGAATGGACAAAAAGAAATCTGCACCCCAGTTATTTGCAGCATTCGTCCGGTCGCTTAAGCTGACATATTGGTCGCTTGTCCGGCTCAGCAGCAAAGAAACGCCTTCATACTCATTTGTCAATATCGTACGCAAAGCTAAAGCGATTTGCAGGGTTAACGTTTTTTCTTGAAGGCCATTTCCTGTTGCGCCTGGATCAGAGCCGCCATGGCCAGCGTCAATAAAAATTTTAACCATTCTCTATCACCTCATTACAGGATATGAAAAAACACGGCTTCTGCTTGTACGATTATCATTCGTCTGAAAAATGAGGAAATAACCCTTTCACATGCGGAAATTATTTCTCGGGAAAGCGCACAATTCAACATGAAGCGACAGCAGATTCTCTCTGAATGAAAAATGTGAAAAAATCATTTGTTTGTGAGTATTAGTATGATGGGGGCGGCTTGATTTCCGCTGATTCCATCTGGTCTTCGGCTTTGCGTCAGAAATTTGAAACGTAAATGAATGCGCAGAGCTCCTTATATGCTGAGAAGAAAAAGGGAAGGAAAACGTGTCGCTGAAGACATCTCTTTATTAATAGAAGAAAAAGAAATGTCTCGGGTATCTTAGGCCGAATGAGGGCGTCAAATTAACCGAGTTTTGGCTTGGTTCCTGTTCAAAACCGAAAGCGCCATGCTAAACAGGGTGCGCAAAGGAGCTCGGGTGGGCTCTTCCGCTGACAAATTCGTTTGAGCTGTTAAAAGCGATATAGGAAATGTCCCTCAAGGGATGATAGAAACCTGATATTGAGTAAATAGTGATATGAGGTTTATCTGTCAAAGGCATATCTCCGGTGTTCCTTACAAAATTGTTAAAAACAAAATCTCTTGGTTTGTCCACCCCATGTCCTTGAATACAATAAGAAATAAAGTATTTCTCGGGAAAGCGCAAGATTCCTTATCATTCCCGATAAAAGCAATTGTTTCGACACATGATAGGCGTTTGTCACAAAGGGCATCCGCTTGAATATCATATAGAGAGAACAGAGAGGTGAAAATGTTGGAGCGCGCTGTGACATATAAAAACAACGGACAGATCAACATTATTCTTAACGGACAAAAGCAGGTGCTGACGAATGCTGAGGCAGAGGCGGAATATCAAGCTGCATTGCAAAAAAACGAAGCGAAGCACGGTATTTTAAAGGAAATGGAAAAAGAGATGAGCACGTTGGTTGGGATGGAGGAAATGAAGCGTAACATCAAGGAAATATACGCTTGGATTTTTGTAAACCAAAAACGCGCAGAGCAAGGCTTGAAGGTGGGGAAGCAAGCCCTGCACATGATGTTTAAAGGAAATCCGGGAACAGGAAAAACGACGGTTGCTCGGCTGATCGGAAGGCTGTTCTTTGAAATGAATGTCTTGTCAAAAGGCCACTTGATAGAAGCAGAGCGGGCTGATCTGGTCGGGGAATATATCGGCCACACCGCCCAAAAGACGAGAGATTTAATCAAAAAATCATTAGGAGGCATTTTGTTTATAGACGAAGCCTACTCGCTGGCAAGAGGCGGCGAAAAGGACTTTGGGAAAGAAGCGATCGACACGCTCGTCAAGCATATGGAAGATAAACAGCATGAGTTTATTTTGATCCTCGCCGGATATTCTCGGGAAATGGATCATTTTCTCTCATTAAATCCCGGTCTCCAATCAAGATTTCCCATCTCTATTGATTTTCCGGATTATTCTGTCACCCAGCTCATGGAGATAGCGAAACGAATGATCGCAGAAAGAGAATACCAGCTCAGTCAAGAAGCGGAATGGAAATTGAAAGATTACTTAATGACAGTGAAAAGTACGACAAGTCCCATTAAATTCAGCAATGGCCGTTTTGTCAGAAATGTAATCGAAAAATCGATCAGAGCGCAAGCCATGAGGCTTTTAATGGGCGATCAATACTTAAAGAGCGACTTGATGACCATTAAAAGCCAAGATCTTTCCATTAAAGAAGAAGCATCTGGCTCCGTATAGGCCTCTCAGCTATCGAGAGGTCTGTTTTTTGTTGTATTTCTAACTTTTCAAAGCAGTCGATTTGTGGTATACACATGCAGGGTTTGGTATGATAATACTACTGCCCAATATGCAAAAGAAAGGAACATCCATTTGAACGAACAGGAAACAAGACAGGAAAAAGCCATTTTAGTCGGATGTCAGCTGCCGCATATCACGGATGAGCATTTTGAAAATTCTATGGAAGAGCTTGCATCTCTGACAAAAACAGCAGACGGAACCGTATTGACCAGCGTCACTCAAAAAAGGAACAGGGCTGACGCCGCTACATATATAGGAAAAGGAAAGGTAGAAGAGCTGAAGGCATTGGTGGAAGAGCTTGAAGCTGATCTCCTTATTTTTAATGATGAGCTGTCGCCGAGTCAATTGAAGTCATTGGCAACTGCAATTGAAGTGAAAATGATTGACCGCACGCAATTGATATTAGATATTTTCGCAAAGCGGGCGAGAACGAGAGAAGGCAAACTCCAGATTGAACTGGCTCAGCTGCAATATGCACTTCCGCGTCTGACGGGGCAAGGAATTAATCTCTCCCGGCAAGGCGGAGGAATCGGGGCGAGAGGTCCCGGGGAAACAAAACTGGAAACCGACCGCCGCCATATCAGAAATCGTATTCATGAAATCAACACACAGCTCTCGACTGTCACTCGCCATAGAAGCCGATACCGTGAAAGAAGAAAGAAAAATGGCGTGCTTCAAATTGCGCTTGTCGGATACACAAACGCGGGGAAATCTACATGGTTCAACCGCTTGACAAGTGCAGACAGCTATGAAGAAGACCTGCTGTTTGCCACACTGGACCCGATGACCAGAAAATTGGTCCTTCCAAGCGGCTACAGCGTACTTCTGTCAGATACAGTAGGATTTATTCAGGATCTTCCGACGACACTGATTGCTGCATTTCGGTCAACACTTGAGGAAGTCAAAGAAGCGGATTTGATCTTGCATTTGATTGATTCCTCAAATGAGGATTACCCGGGACACGAAAAAACGGTGCTTCGGTTGCTTGAGGAACTTGAAGCCGATGACATCCCTATGCTGACGGCTTACAATAAGCGTGATCAAAAGCTGCCTGACTTTATTCCGACGGCCGGGAGAGATCATATTATGGTCAGTGCGAAATTTGAGGAAGACGCCTATACGTTTAAAGAAGCGATTCAGCGCTATTTGCGCCAAGAGCTGTTAACGTCTTTTGAAGCACGTGTGCCGGCAAGTGAAGGGAAGCTTCTTTCCAGAATCAAATCGGAAACGATGGTTGACCGGTTCTGCTTTGATGAAGAAAATGAACGGTACGACATATCAGGTTATGTACAAGAAGAGCAAAGCATCATCGGTGAATTAAAGAAGTATATGTAGGAAGGAAATACAAAAACATGTTTGACACATTAACACACGGAGAATTATTGAAAAAAACGGCAATGGAAGTGGAAGCGGACATTGCCGGCGTTCATAAACAAATAGAAGAAATCAGTGAGCGCAATGAATGGAGAGTGCTTCAAAGCTATAGAAAACACAAAGTAAGCGACACTCATTTCACGCCGTCTACTGGATACGGCTATGATGATATCGGAAGAGATACGCTTGAAAGCATTTATGCGGATGTGTTTGGCGGAGAAGCGGGATTGGTAAGACCGCAAATTATCTCAGGCACACACGCCATTTCAATTGCTCTTTTTGGTGTTCTCAGACCGGGGGACGAGCTCCTTTATATCACGGGTAAGCCCTATGATACGCTAGAAGAAATTGTGGGCGTCAGAGGCGGAGAAAACGCTGGATCATTAAAGGATTTTCAAATCGGCTACAATGCGGTTGATCTGACGGAAGACGGTAAAATAGACTATGATGCAGTCGCTGCTGCGATCAATCCGAAGACGAAAGTAATCGGCATTCAGCGCTCAAAAGGATATGCGAATCGTCCTTCTTTCTTAATCAGTGAAATAAAAGAAATGATCCGTTTCGTAAAAGAAATCAATGAAAACCTGATCGTCTTTGTGGACAACTGTTACGGAGAATTTGTGGAGGAGCTTGAGCCTTGCCATGTCGGAGCCGATCTGATGGCGGGGTCTCTCATTAAAAATCCCGGCGGCGGCCTTGCGAAAACAGGCGGCTATCTCGTTGGGAAAGCGAAATGGATTGAAGCTTGCTCATACCGTATGACGTCACCGGGCATCGGCAGGGAAGCAGGGGCATCTCTTTATTCGCTCCAAGAAATGTATCAAGGCTTCTTTTTGGCGCCTCACGTTGTGTCGCAAAGTTTAAAGGGAGCTGTGTTTACAGCAAGGTTCCTAGAAAAACTAGGCTTTACTTCAAACCCTAAATGGGATGCGAAAAGAACGGATTTGATTCAATCTGTTGAGTTTTCTGACAGAGAAAAGATGATTGCCTTTTGCCAGGCGATTCAATATGCATCACCGATCAATGCGCACGTGACCCCTTATCCGGCCTACATGCCGGGGTACGAAGATGATGTCATTATGGCAGCAGGCACATTTATTCAAGGAGCAAGCATCGAATTATCAGCAGATGGCCCTATCCGCCCGCCGTATGTAGCGTATGTTCAGGGAGGATTAACCTATTCGCATGTGAAGAATGCCATCTGCAGTGCAGTGGATTCACTCATGGAAAAGCAATTAATTTAAATTTTTTAAAAATTTCACTGAATTTGATGTTAAGAATCCTTACATCTTATTGACACAAAATATAACATCACCTATAATGAAACTAAGTTAAGAAAAGGAGGAAATTGAGATGAGTGATAATATTCGCCGCTCAATGCCTTTATTTCCAATAGGAATTGTCATGCAGTTAACTGAGTTATCAGCAAGGCAAATTCGATATTATGAGGAAAATGGACTGATATTTCCAGCGAGAAGCGAAGGGAATAGACGATTATTTTCGTTCCATGATGTAGATAAACTGTTAGAAATCAAGCACCTGATAGAACAAGGTGTAAACATGGCAGGAATTAAACAAATTCTGGCGAAAGCAGAAGCCGAACCAGAGCAAAAACAAAACGAGAAGACGAAAAAACCAATGAAACATGATCTGTCCGATGACGAACTAAGACAGCTCCTGAAAAACGAGCTCATGCAAGCCGGCCGTTTTCAACGAGGGAATACATTCCGCCAAGGCGACATGTCCCGCTTCTTTCATTAATCCGTTAGCAACTGTTTTGCTATATACATTTACCTTTTAAGAGGAGGAGTTTTACGAAATGGCAAAGTACACTAGAGAAGATATCGTAAAATTAGTAAAAGAAGAAAACGTGAAGTATATCCGTCTTCAGTTTACTGACATTCTTGGAACAATCAAGAACGTTGAAATTCCTGTAAGCCAGCTTGAAAAAGCGCTTGATAATAAAGTCATGTTTGACGGTTCTTCTATTGAAGGATTCGTTCGCATCGAAGAGTCAGATATGTACCTGTATCCAGATCTGAATACATTTGTTATCTTCCCATGGACAGCTGAAAAAGGTAAAGTAGCACGTTTCATCTGTGATATCTACAATCCGGATGGCACACCTTTCGAAGGTGACCCGCGAAACAATTTAAAACGGATTCTGAAAGAAATGGAAGATCTCGGCTTCAGTGATTTCAACCTCGGACCTGAGCCTGAATTCTTCTTATTCAAATTAGACGAAAAAGGCGAGCCGACGCTTGAACTAAACGACAAAGGCGGATATTTCGACTTGGCTCCAACTGACTTGGGAGAAAACTGCCGCCGCGATATCGTACTTGAGCTTGAAGAGATGGGCTTTGAAATCGAAGCGTCTCACCACGAAGTAGCGCCTGGCCAGCACGAAATCGACTTTAAATATGCTGGTGCTGTCCGCTCTTGCGACGATATCCAAACGTTTAAACTAGTCGTCAAAACAATTGCCCGCAAACACGGTCTGCATGCGACATTTATGCCAAAACCGTTGTTCGGTGTGAACGGTTCCGGTATGCACTGCAATCTCTCACTCTTCAAAGATGGCGTTAACTCATTCTATGACGAAAACGCAGATCTTCAGTTAAGTGAAACAGCGAAACACTTCATTGCAGGTATCGTGAAGCACGCAACAAGCTTTACAGCAGTAACAAACCCGACTGTGAACTCTTACAAACGTCTTGTCCCTGGCTATGAAGCACCTTGCTACGTAGCATGGAGCGCGCAAAACAGAAGCCCGCTTATCCGTATCCCGGCTTCCCGCGGCATCAGCACACGTGTTGAAGTACGAAGCGTAGACCCAGCTGCTAACCCGTACCTTGCACTCAGCGTATTGCTTGCTGCAGGCTTAGACGGAATCAAAAACAAACTGGAAGCGCCAGCTCCAATCGACCGTAACATCTACGTGATGAACAAAGAAGAGCGCATGGAAAACGGAATCGTTGACCTTCCAGCAACACTTGCGGAAGCGCTAGAAGAATTCAAATCAAACGAAGTCATGGTCAAAGCGCTAGGCGAGCACCTATTCGAACACTTCATCGAATCAAAAGAAATCGAATGGGATATGTTCCGCACGCAAGTACATCCTTGGGAACGCGAACAGTATATGTCTCAGTATTAATCTCTCAATCCCTTGACACTATTGGTGTCAAGGGATTTTTTGATTTTGATTAATAGAATGAGGAATTAGTATTTTTGGTCAATGACCAAATTATGACCAAACATATTTGAAGTTAGAAATCTAACTCTGCGATTGAGGACATAAAATATTACAAATTTAGAAGCGTATATGTATTGGTGTATTTATTACACAACCTATAGGAGGTAATAAATGAGAGTCATTAAGGGAGAACATTGAATATGATCCTTTTAAGGTTAAAGGACATCAGTGAAGTTGAATTTAACTTTGCCTCAAGAATATAAAAATTTGATCATAACAAAATGGTGGATTGATTTAATTTTAATGCGTTCCTAAGAAATTAGGAAACATCTTGGTCAGACGACCATATTGAAGTTGAGGGGCTACCACAAAAACTGTTGTTCATACAGGGAGATGACACAAATGGGTTGCATTAGATTATCGCCAAACTAATGAGAATACACCTGTACAGTATTTTGACCTTGAATTAAATACAGACTTTAGGATTGCAGACTTATTTGATGAATTTTTATCTAAGCTATACACATATGAATGCGAAGATGAAATTCATGAATACGATAACTTAGATTTTGATGAAATTCATACTATTAATCTAAATGATCCTGATGCTATACAGAAAGAAGAAGTCGAAAAAATATTGGTTAGTAAGAATTCTATGGAGTTTCATAAAATTTCTCTTTTTCCAATCCAAGATCTCGAAGACCTAGTGTGGATACTGCACATTATTAGAGAAAATTCCATAGGGCAAAAGGTGATATGGCTTTTGAATTGGCTGATGTATTGATATCAATTGTTTCTTCGTACACACACCAAATAAAGTCGAACAATTTAAGAACTATAGTTTGAGAAGCTGCTCAGGAGGTAGGAAAGTCCAAAAACGAAGATACTGAGATGATTTTAGATCAACTTAAAGACTTCATGTAAAACAAACTTTAATTTCCTCTCTTGTTTATTCTTAATATCATCTTGACAAGAATGGTAATGTGTTAAAATCTTAAGAATAGAAGGAATCAATGAAAAAACTATACAGAGGATTAAGACATTCGTTTTGAGTTAGTTTCTGCCGATCATGTTTTGGTATATTCATATTATCGTTGCTGTCTCATACAATGGAAAAGTAGCTTTTTTGGTGAAAATCTAAATAAGAAAACACCTTTCAAAATTCTATGCAGGCAATAGTGAAATGTTGTTGAATGATATTAAATTTGATGATAGTAACATGTACGTCCTTATCAAAGGGTTTGACATGCAAAAAGAGAATTGCGAATTGTTGATTACTCGACTAAAAAACATGTTTTAAAATTAGGAGATATTATTGAAATTGAGCAATATTAAGAAAATTAGAAATGCAAACTTAATAAGGGGTAGCGTAAGGTCAGGAAAATGCTAATATTTAAAAGCCCAATTTCTAAGTATTGAATTTGAAAAATTGGGCTTTTTTCACTCCGCAATCGCGCCCTTTTTCTGAACAAAGTTGCGATCTTCATAGCTTATAGACAAGGGGGGATTCCAACAGAGGTAGTTATCAGTTGATTAGCTTGGTAATTGAAGATGATGAAAGAATCAATGAAGGACATATTAGAAAACGTCCTTAAAGTTGAAAGCACCTTAAAAAACAGCGACTATAAACAGTTTTTCTTAACTGGCCAAGTTTAAATCAGCGACTGACATTCGTTAAATTACTTCCCCATTCTCCGTTTGGGGTTAACCAACTTATTATTCTATCCTCAAGCAGATCACCAACAACTTCTTCATATTTTTTTCGATAAGGCTTTGGCAATTCTTCCTGTAACCAACTGTCTTTTGTACCTTGCCAGATTTCATAAATTACAAGATCATCTGGTTTTTCAATATCATCACTTATAATAGCATTTATAAAGGTAGGTTCGTTTGACATCACTTCAACAAGTGAATAAAGTGATTTTCGAAAAGCTTCTTTTTTGCCTGCTTTAACTTTGAAACGAACGTTTAAAACAACTTGATTGGCATAGTTAGTCATAGTAATACCCCTCAAAAAGTTTATTTAAGAATATTCCCGTTAAACCTATTTCCTAGTGTAATAGAATGCGCTTCCTTATTCAACAAAAGTGCTATTTGTTCCAGAATATGCGCCCCGTTTTAACGATTAGCCTTCTTCCATTCCCTCGCAATTATTCAGCCTTTATTCTCCTTCGGTGATCCTCCACAATATGGCCCTTTAATGGAATAAAGAAGGGTGAAAGTATATTAAGTTTCAATAATATAGTTTTCAAACTGTTCGTAAACCCACTTTTGTTGTTATCTACTAGGATGATTCCGTTCAAGTGAGTTCAGAGCTATCTTACGCTCACTGAGCGGCTTAACCGCAATTGACTGACCGTCTTTGTAGATAGCATCAAAGACACAGTAAACAATCTTATGGTCTGATTTTTTGGACATAAAACGTTCCATTACAGCCTCAAAGTCAGGAGCACCACCTGGGGCAGCTACAATAACTTCACCATCGAGTACTGTTCCATCTGGAATATCTAAGTCCAAGAGTTCTGGAAACTTGCTTGTTATTTCATTGTTGTGACGAGTATATAGCTTAATCTGGAAAAGTTGCACCGTTTCACCCCTTTGGATTGGTTATCTAAAGGGGTGTTTTTATATTGAAAGAAAAAGAACATCTGAAGTTGAAAGTGGATTAAAAAACTGTTGAGTGACAATAGAGTTGTTCCGTTAAAGGGCCATATTGTTGAAGATCAACAGGAACTTTTAGGAAGGAAAATGATGTTAAAATGAAGCTTAAAGCAAAGGAGGTGTTAGAAAATTGTGTTATGAAGTTGTAAATACAACAGTGTTTTCTCTGGAAAACGGTGGAGGTAACCCGTGTCCTGTTGTTTTGAATGCAGATAGTTTAACAACAGATAAAATGCAAAAGATGACAAAGGATTTTGCTCATGAATCAGCCTTCGTTTTAAAATCAACTCGTTCTGATTGTGATGTAAAGATTCGTTTCTTTGTTCCATTACATGAGATGGAAATGTGCATCCATGCGACTATAGGAAGCATTACAGTTCTCGTTAACCGAGGTATGATAAAATATTCACCGACTATAGTGGAGACAATGTTAGGGCCTGTTAAAGTTGAATGGGAAGTAAAAGGATCGAATTTAGATGTTAATGTGGATCAATTCTCCCCCCAATTTTTGAATGTAAATCCTACAGTAGAAGAAATATGTAAAGCATTATGTATTGGAATAGATGACATAAATAATTTTCCTATTCAATCTGTCTCTACGTCTCGTTATAAACTAATTATTCCTTTAAAAAGCGTGGGAACTCTTAACAATCTTAAACCTAATTTTGAATACCTTTGGAAATTATGTGATGAGTTTAACACTACTGGGTTTTATCCTTTTGCCATTGAGCAGGAAAGCAAGCAATATGTCCAGGCACGTCAATTTCCTAGGAGAGCTGGATACAACGAAGATCCGGCAACTGGTGTAGCCGCATCTGCATTAGGGGCATATTTAACCGAAAATAAGGTGTTCTACCCGTTAAAAGATGGTTGGAACAGCTATAAGATTATTCAAGGAGTCGCTATGGGGCGGCCTAGTATTATTAAATCCGAAACTTTTATACAACAAAGCAAAATTATTAGAACCCGAGTAAAAGGAAACGCAATAGAAAAACTCTGTTAATGGTCTTCAACAAACGGGCGCGATTGTTGAACAACATAGGTAGAAAATGATTAATCTTTTTTATAAAAACCAAACTAAAATCTAATGAAGAAGAAGCCATTTTGATCAATCTTTTTTCAAAATGGCTTCTATTTATTTATCGTAAAATAAGGGTTTGTAAGGTATTTTTGCTCAAACCTTATTTCAAAGCTACATTTTTAAATTACCATAGATTACCTAAATGCAGTTTTTAAACTTTCGAAGTTCAGCGGCGTTGGTCCCGGGTGGCATGAAGCCACTACCCCCTAACCATTTATTATCATTGAGAAATTTCTGTACAAATATATTCGAGGTAACATCGGCTATTTATGTACAATGACATAATTATGTACACGTAATGAATTAGGTAAAAACGCATGTTATATAAGTACGTGGATATATTTTTTAATATTGTACATTACCATTTATTGAGATACTTTCAGCTCAGTGATATAGTTCTCGTCATCAAGCGGTTCCTTTATCAAATGCAATAACATTGGCGGTACAAACAAAATATCACCTCCTGCTTAGAACATATTCGCTAAGCGAAAGTGATATAAAAGCGATATGGCAGTGGGACTTAATGGGCTTCAATAAGATCAGGTGAATTGTTTTTAGGTGAGTTCACTAAAGATGAAACCCGGTATGCTTCCATGTCATCGGGATCGTATGGCTGCAGTAAGTTTTGCAGATAATTAGGATCAGTATTTTTAGGGTTGAGCCATTCCCTTTCATTGTGATTAGTAAGGATAACCGGCATCCGATCATGAGTGTCTTCCGTAAGCTCATTAGGCTTTGTTGTGATAATTGTGCAAGTATACAACGGATTGCCTTCTGGTGTGTTCCACTTTTCATATAATCCTGCAAAAGCAAAGAGGTTGGATGATTTAAGCTTAATCCGCATAGGGATCTTAGTCTTTGGATCAAGGCGTTTCCATTCATAAAAACTGTCAGCGGGTATGATACAACGTTTGCTGAAGAGCGGTTTTCTAAAGCTTGGTTTTTCGGACAATGTTTCAGCTCGGGCATTGATCATTTTATAGCCGATCTTTTCGTCTTTAGCCCAAGGAGGGATAAGACCCCATCTAAGTTTGCCCAGACGGTTGTTTAATCCGTCGTTGATAATTGTCAGGATGTTTTGTGAAGGAGCGATATTATAGCTTGGGTAATATTCATCTTCGGGGAAGAATTGATCTATGTTGAATTGCTCAATGATGTCATCAAACTCAGAGAATAAAGTGAACCTGCCACACATGTTCATCATCCTTTAGGGTTTTTGAATATATTTATACATTCAACAGTTTTCTGGTAGACTGTACTATAATAAGAAAGCCCCCAAAATTGGGGCTTGAATCTGCGTTAATAACCATTAAACCCCTTAATTTCAAAGTTTTCTGTATCGAGATTTAGGCTATTCAATTGCTTTAACAACACTTCGAATTTTAAGCAGTCACCGTTTCTTAATTCTTCTGGAATATCTTCATGATTTGCAATTTTCATTCCAGTCTCAATCCACTGTTTTCGGTATAACTGAATTGCAGCTTCAATTAAGTGATCTGGAGTTACTATAAAACCTAAGCTTACGTCATGATCTTCACTGTAGCCGTATTCAAAATCGCAACAAGGGCAGATATCAAATGTTTTTTGATACTCACCATCATTGTTTAAGGGGTTTTGAATTAATCCTTTATATCCGCAAATTAAACATGTATATAATTTTGCCATAGCAATCCCTCTTTATAAGTTCCTATTGATTTTTATAATAATTATAACCAGCTTTTTTATTTGGATGTTTTGGCTTGATTGTAAGTTATTATAGTATCTTTATTTCCTTGTCGTTCTACAGATAAGAATTCATTTGTCTTCTTATTACCTTAAGGGGGATGGTCATCTTACTTAGCGGGTTTAGCAAATATGGTTATTTTAGGCGAATATCCTGTTGTTTATTTTAAAGATCGTAAAGAGTTTAAAATGACCGGGGCGACACTAATGACACGCCACAATGTTACAATTTATGAAGACAAAGATCGCAAGAAAAGAGGTGGCCCAAAAGCTGCTGATAAATAAGTTTAAACAAAAAATCCTTCCAGAAAGGGAGGATTAATACTACATATTGACTAAAGTGTAAGTCAATGAAACGATGAATAATAAATACGAAATATAAGAAATTGCTTTTGAAGAACTTGTTTTATGTCTTTGGAATGTATAAATAAGTGCAAAACCTAGAAAGAAAACTGTTACAAACCAAGAAGTGTATTGTGGAAAGATGGCGACCAGCAAAACCATGATTGTTGAAAAAATAAATGATGAGTAATGAGTAACTTTATGATCATTATTCAAAGAAATCACCTCTACAAATTTTTACCCAATTTAGTGTGTATTAAAACATTATATAAAAAGGAGAATAGAAAAATGCCAAACATTATTTTAAAGAACAAGATGAAGCAATTAAATAATTTAGAAACAAATTAAATTTATCAGACAAAGACTTATACATCCCGTTGATTAATTTTGAACTACTTAGAGACAAGAATGAACAATAATTTCACACAGAATGGAGAGAAAAAGTGATGGAGGTTAAGGTCGGCCAATACTACGCTCTTGAATACACTGATGAAGAAGGGAGCACGGAAATAAATATAATTAAAATCTTACCAAGCCTACCGCATAGGTCAGATGCTCTTGCCAAATCTGAAACGTTGTATGTCAAAGACGGTCAAGTGCGTAATATGTACACAAATGATTGGGCTAAAGAGTCAATTAAGCGTATAGCCACCAAAGCTGAAATTACGTTGTTTAATAAAACCAGAGAAAAAATAGGTGAGCTAAAATCAGATGGGGAACTTGTAAGTTCTGAATAAAACAGCAGTTTTAATTAGATATGACCTCACTGTATAATAAAGGAAACAGATCGGGGGATTGCAATGAAAACTCTTAAAATTTAAATTTGATAATTCGTTCTTTGACTTACATGCAGCGTTTAAAGTTAATTTGGATCTTCAAACAGATTATGATATCCAGAAGGATATGATTATGATAAGTAAAGCGATACTCAAAACAGCTGGCTATACAAACTCCTTAATCTAAGATACATACATTAGATATGAAGATAACAACTCAGTTTATTGTCATTATTGCTTTGAAGAAACTAAGTAAATTTTCGCCATCATAAACTCTGGTCTATATTTGGTACTTATTTGGGAGGAAAGTATGTCAATTTTAACAATAACTGAAATCGTGTTAGTGGCAACTATATTAGGATTATTTGCTTGGACTTTTAAAAAAGAAAAAAATGCTGATGAAAACGTGTTTAATTATGCTAGATATATGATTTATTTGCTTGTAGCAGAAGTTGCAATGTTTGTGATATTTCAAATTGTTTAAGTTAAAACATATATTGTAAGGGATTTTAAGGAAGGATCTAGATAATGTTGTAGAAGCATTCATCATGAAAGGGGTTATAAACATGCAAGTTTTAAGGATCTTTATTGTTCATGTCTTGTCTGCGTTATCAGCTGCTGCTGTTTATGTTTTTGGCATTAATTATGATGGCTACTATCCATACATTCTAATAAGTGCTATTCTCTATATCTTTTATTTAATCTTTGCAGCCCCTGTACAATACTTCTTAAATCGTAAACCAAAAAGGTTTTACCTGAAATATTTACTCATATACTTATTCTTTTCCTTCTTAGTATGGTTATTCTTCGCTTTAATCACTGATCCAATGAACACCTTAGGGATTCTATTATCATATGAAATTTACTTATTTAGCATTTCATTTGCTTTTATCTTTTGGGTCTGGGACTCAGTGTTTCTGCAAAACAAGGCAAAGACAGCAATCTAAGTTATCACAATCTACAAGCTCATGATACATTCAAGGAATAACGGTAAAAATTGGATTTGACCTCATGAAGAATAATTCAGAATGGCTTTACTGTATTTTGAAAGGGGTCGAGTAAGGTGAATAGAAAAAAGGATGAAATACAAAGAAAATATAGGGAACAAATGAGAGAGAAGACAGAACAAGAAAAAAAAGATGGCAGTTCACATACTTTTGAGATTGTTGTTGTACTAGCCATCATTATATTGCTAATATTCTTTAATTCAGTATTCAAAGCTTTTTAGATAAAAGAATCGTTAATTGTAAAAATGCAGGCTATTTTTTAAAAAAGAGCCCAGTGCAGCCAAACCAATTCTAAGTGCTAATGCTTCAATCTTTCTGATTAGAAAAAAGGGGTTAAATGAGTTTGGGGATATTCACCATATGGAAGAATTTGAGGACTTGAAACTTCAAGGGGCAATTAATGCTTAAATAATGAATCACTACATATTGGGGATATAAAAAATGAAATTATATAATGAATTTATAAATATAGCTAAAACTCTTAATAAAGAGTTAGACATTATTCCATTATTATATGGCTCTTTAGGTCTTGAAAAGGTAACTGGGGTGGACTTTTCACCAGAAGATATTGATATCCTTATTCCTTTAATTTTTTTAGAGGAAAAGTGGGAAAGACTAAAAAAAATTATGGAACTGCAAGGCTATAAAATGGTTGATTTACATGAGCATGAATTTAGGAAAACTAATACTAAAATAGGCATTGCGTACATAGAGGATTTAAAACCATTTGCAGATGTAGACTATAATAACCTAGAGATTTTTGAAGATTACGGAGCGAGATATCATTTGCTAACTATTGATGATTACCTCAAGATTTATAATAAGTCTTTGTTAGATGGCTATAGAAGAACAAAGAAGAATAATAAAGACCAAAGTAAAATTAACATATTGAATAAACTGATACAGAATTAATTTCTGTTTTTAATAACAAACTTATGTTTACAGCAATGTAGCAGTGAAGTAGTATTTGATCAAAAGTACAATTTCTATTACTTCCAGTACTAATAAAAGCTTAATTTTAAAGTGGAATACCAATCTCTCAGTTAAATAAAATAAGAGTTTTAAAAAAACTTATTTGTAAAGTGAAATTATAGTACGGTTAAGCACTAACTATATCTATCTTAGTTGAGAATTATATTCAGCATGCAAAAAATATAGGTAGGGGCTCTTTTGCCTTTTTCTCTTGCCTTCATGAGTGTTTGATAATCAGTCTAAATCATTTGTTCGTTTGCTTATTTTAGACCGTATTCTGCCGCTGAATTTTCATCATCTCGCCTGCAGTTTTTGCGCTTATTCTCAACAGAGGATAACTCATCTTTAAAATCTTCTTTTGATAAATATCTAAGGTCATGACGTCTTCTGTTAAGACATAATGGAATTTGATATTGAAATAACATTAGCCAAATCATGTTCTAAGATTCTTCTATGTAGATAAGTCGGCCTCCTCCAAGCTACCAAGAATACACTCGTTAAAGAAGCAATTTTAATCAAGATCAATTGATTGGTCAGCAATGCCAGCCTAATCTTCATAAATTGATTTTATGTATTGGCACTCCTGAAAGCTCGCTATCTAAGCAGTTTTGAATATGTCCCAAATATAAAGTATCCTGTATATACCATAGTGGGTATATCAGCCACTATAGCCGAGAGTTCCCTGTAAGGAGGACAACGCTGTGCGGAAAGCTTTAAGTCGTTTATTCAAGATACAGAAAAATCAAAGTCCAGACGCTGATGGCTATTTGCATATTCTAGATAAGAATATAAATCTAGAATTAAAACAAAAAATATATGCGTTGGAAGGCTTAGGGGAAGTAGTAGCAGAAAAACTGCAACGTAAATATACAGATGTTTTTGAAAGTCAGGGCAAACGTAACCTTAGCATCAAAATTTGTAGAGATATAGATGGAGATGTGATTAGTGATTTAACAGCTGAGAGGTGCTTGGAAAAAGAATACCGTTCCCAAATCATAATTAATTATGGAACTGTAACAGCCAATGAAGCTGAAGATATGAACGCATTTACAAGTGATTTATGGTATTACTACGATGGATTTATAGGAAGCGGTTGTGGAACATTATTCGATTTAAATAATAATGACTTAGAAAAGGAAATTGAAGAGGTACTAATTTTTTTACTCAATGACAAACAATCCGAGAAATAAGAAGAAAGCCACAAAGGGCTTTCCGAATTATGTGCATGATGAGAAGGTGGAATGATCACTTTAAGTTTCAAGCTTTGATGCGTATTCAGGAAATAAAGACTGGAAACTTTGTTTTAGTTTTAAATCGATACTGGATGAAGAATACATAATTATAATTAAATCCCTTTATGTTTTTCGGTAACTGGGTCCATCTATAGTGTAAAAATTATTCGTGTTTTATGTGCCAAAAGTTTAAATTAAATTTTCGAAAGAAAAAATTGTTAAGCTTTCAACCGCCTATACCTGAAAAACATAGAAGAGCAGTCCCTATAGCGGAAAACAAGCCGTTTTTATGAGGAACCGCTTTATAAGTGTTATTCTCTTTATCTGTTATTTAATCTATGCTGCGCCTAAAAAAGAAGGTGAAATCAATATTTTTCTCAAGCCAATTTAAATTTTCTGAAAAAAACGTTGAAAAAGCTGAAAGGATTTTATAATATTAAATCAAGTTAGTTTGTTTAGTCAACAAAGTAACGAGGCGAACTTACAGTTGTCCATAAGATAAGTTCTTATTCAATATGGATGAAAGGGGGAAGAGCCTCGACGAAAAACAGATGAATTTACTGCTTGCTGATCACTATTTAGATGATGATAATGCTCAGTAAAGTAAACCACTAGAATTTTTACACCTTTTTGAAAGCGCTTTTATAGAACACTGGGCATAAGTCTGGAGATATTTTTTCCATTTCTTACTGTTCCATATTAAAGGATCGAAAAGGGGAGTAATCATGCTCAGTGAAAATGTAAAGAAGATTAGGATGGTTGAAAAAGTTGGATATGCGTCTGGGGATTTCGCATGTAATTTAATTTATGCAACGGTGTCTACTTACCTTTTGTTCTTCTATACAGATGTATTTGGCTTATCGGCAGCAACAGCCGGTACGATGTTCTTAGTGGTTAGAATAATTGACGCCCTCGCTGATCCTTTTATCGGAACAATAGTAGACAGAACGAACAGCAGATTTGGACGCTTTAGACCGTATCTTTTATTCGGAGCTTTTCCATTTGTCATACTGGCCATACTCTGTTTTACAACCCCAGATTTTTCGGAGATGGGGAAATTAATATATGCCTATATGACCTATGTTGGCTTGTCGCTTACATATACAACGATAAACGTTCCATATGGCGCGTTAACTTCTGCAATGACTAGAAATAATCAAGAAGTTGTTAGTATAACATCTGTTCGTATGTTATTTGCGAATCTTGGAGGACTTGTCGTTGCTTTTTTTGTTCCCTTACTGGCTGCCTATTTAAGCGATACTTTTGGTAACGAATCTCTTGGCTGGCAACTAACCATGGGTATTTTGGGAATGATAGGCGCGTTCCTTTTAATCTATTGTTTTAAAAGCACAAAAGAGCGTGTCACTCTTCAAAAATCTGAAGAGAAAATTAAATTCTCTGATATATTTGAGCAATTTCATGTGAATCGTCCGCTTGTTGTATTAAGTATTTTCTTTATTATCATTTTCGGAGTGAATTCAATCAGTAATTCAGTTGGCATCTATTACGTGACGTATAACTTAGGAAGAGAGGATTTAGTGAAGTGGTACGGTTTGATAGGAAGCTTGCCTGCATTGGTCATTTTACCGTTTATTCCAAAGCTTCATCAACGATTGGGGAAGAAGAAATTACTAAACTATGCATTATTACTGAATATAATCGGCCTCCTAGCTTTACTGTTTGTTCCGTCAAGTCATATATACCTCATACTCTTCTTTCGATTAATCGCTGCTGCTGGAAGTCTCACTGCCGGGGGATATATGTGGGCGCTCATTCCTGAAACAATAGAATATGGAGAGTATAGGACTGGGAAAAGAATGGGCGGGCTCATATACGCTATCATCGGATTTTTCTTTAAATTTGGCATGGCCTTGGGAGGGGTTGTACCGGGATTGGTTCTAGATAAGTTTGGATATGTGGCAAATCAGGCACAAACGCCGGAGGCATTAACGGGAATTTTAATTACAACTACCATTATTCCCGTGTTCTTACTGGTTCTAGCCATGATTGATATTCATTTCTATAATTTAGATGAGAAAAAATATAAAAACATGGTACGAGAATTAGAGAATAGAGATAAAGTTTATTTGGATAACATTGATGAATTCAAAGCTTAAACATTGATGAGTGAAAAGAAAATAGCTGAGGAGGAGTCCCAAATGAAGATTATCAATCCAGTACTTAAAGGATTCAATCCCGATCCAAGTATTTGTAGGGTAGGAGAGGATTATTATATCGCTGTATCTACATTTGAGTGGTTTCCAGGAGTACAGATACATCACTCAAAAGATTTAGTGAATTGGCACTTAGTTGCACATCCATTACAGAGAGTTTCACAATTAGACATGAAAGGAAACCCTAATTCAGGTGGGGTTTGGGCGCCATGTTTAAGTTATAGCGACGGAAGGTTTTGGCTGATCTATACGGATGTTAAGGTCGTAGATGGCGCTTGGAAAGATTGTCACAATTATTTAGTGACTTGTGAAACGATTAATGGTGACTGGGGAGAACCGATTACATTAAATAGCTCGGGGTTTGATGCATCTTTATTTCATGATACAGATGGAAAAAAATATTTATTAAATATGTTATGGGATCAGCGTATTGATCGGCACTCATTCGGAGGAATTGTCATACAGGAGTATTCTGATAAGCAGCAAAAATTAATTGGTAAACCGAAAGTTATATTTAAAGGAACGGATAGAAAGCTGACTGAAGCTCCGCACCTTTATCATATCGGGAACTATTATTATTTATTAACTGCAGAAGGAGGAACTCGGTTCGAACACGCTGCTACAATTGCCCGTTCTTCAAATATTGAAGGGCCATATGAAGTTCATCCTGATAATCCACTCTTAACATCGTGGCATGCTCCAGAAAATCCACTGCAAAAATGTGGACATGCCTCCATTGTTCAAACACATACAGGTGAGTGGTATTTAGCTCATTTAACGGGACGTCCTATTCATCCTGACGATGATTCCATTTTTCAGCAGAGAGGATATTGCCCTTTGGGCAGGGAAACAGCTATTCAAAAACTCTATTGGAAAGATGAATGGCCTTATATAGTTGGTGGAAAAGAAGGAAGTTTGGAGGTAGAAGCCCCTGCTGTATCAGAAAAAATGTTTCCAGCAACCTACCCGGAGGTTGATGAATTCGAGGATTCTACATTAAATATTCATTTTCAAACGTTAAGGATCCCGTTTACAAATGAATTAGGTTCATTGACTCAAGTGCCAAATCATTTGCGATTATACGGCCATGAATCATTAACCTCGACATTTACTCAGGCATTTGTAGCCAGACGTTGGCAAAGTCTCCATTTTGAAGCGGAAACTGCAGTTGAGTTTTATCCGGAGAATTTTCAACAAGCTGCCGGATTGGTGAACTATTACAATACTGAGAACTGGACGGCTCTTCAAGTCACGCATGATGAAGAACTTGGCCGTATTCTTGAATTAATAATATGTGATAACTTCTCTTTTTCACAGCCATTAAAAAATAAAATTGTTATTCCTCGTGAGGTAAAGTATATATATCTAAGAGTAAAAATTGAAAAGGAAAACTATTATTATTTCTATTCTTTTAACAAAGAAGATTGGAGAAAAATTGACATTGCATTGGAATCGAAAAAATTATCAGATGATTACATCCGTGGAGGAGGGTTCTTCACAGGTGCCTTTGTAGGAATGCAATGTCAAGATACCAGCGGTAATCATATTCCGGCCGACTTTAGGTATTTTCGTTATAAAGAAAAATAATATACACGTGAAAAGGAGACTTCTATTGAAGAACTCCTTTTTCATAGGAGAAGGTATCCTTAATAAAATGGTCTTATTCAACATTACACCAACAAAACAAAAACTCATCTTTGAAGATGAGCGTAGAACATAGAGTTTTGTACAATTTAATCATGTAACGATATCTAGAAAAAGTTCAATAACAATCGAAGACATTCCTAATGCCGGTGCATTCTTTCCTAAGGAAGATGGCAATAACTCATAGCTATTGGCCAATTGGGAATAAACCCTGAATGATACTTCACTTCTAATTGAATTTAAAACCATTGGATGCGATTCGATTATGCTGTTTCTTAAAATGACGGCTTGTGGGTTGAAAGTATTTAAAATATTGGTAAGGCCTATGCCTAAATAGAATCCAAAATTTTGTAGCGCATTTAAAGTTCCAATATCATTCAGATGGGCGAGGTCTATGATATCTTGAGTGGACACTTTTTTCTCTTTAGTCTGAAGAGATGTTAATAAAGCCTTCTCGGATGCATACAATTCCCAGCATCCTCGGTTTCCGCAACTGCATTTAGGTCCATTAAAGTCTATTGTCATATGTCCCATTTCTCCGGAGAATCCGCTTACACCTCTATATAAATGATTGTTGATAATGACACCGATCCCTATTCCTGTACTGATGCTTGCATAAATAATGTTATCGTGATTTTTTGCAGCACCGAATACTTTTTCTCCATATGCACCGGCATTTGCCTCATTTTCAACAAAAACAGGAACATTGAACTTCTCTTCGATGAAAGGTTTTAAGGCAATATTTCTCCAGTTGGAGTTCGGAGTGAAAATAATTTTTTGATTTTCATCAATGAGCCCAGGCACACATATGCCTATACCAATAAGCCCGTACGGAGATTGTGGCATATGTGTCATAAAGTGATGAATCATATTAACTAGAATGTCTTTCGTTATTTCTGGAGAATTGCATTCCAAATGGTGGTGTTGATCCAGAACGATCGTCCCTTCAAGGTCTGTTAAAATGCCATTAATATAATCCACACCAACGTCTATTCCTACGGAGTATCCAGCCTTTTTATTAAAAACAAGCATGACAGGTCTTCTGCCGCCGCTTGATTGTCCCTGGCCGATTTCAAATACAAGATTTTCTTTCATTAATGTGTTTACCTGTGATGAAACAGTTGATTTATTTAAACCAGTTATTTCAGATAATTTAGCTCTTGAAATAGGTGAGTTCTTAAGTATTTCTTTTAATAATAATTTTTGATTTACTTTTTTGACAAAGGTTTGATCTGCGATATCCACTTCATCCACTCCATTTGTATAACCTATAAATTAAGTTGAAATTTTTATGTGTTCAGTATGAAACATGGTACATAGCGAATCTTACCCTTATTATATCTAATGTGTTCATAAAAAACTAAAAAAATATTGAAAATGCGGATGAGGTTATATAAGATGAAAATAAGTTAGTTTGTTTGAGCAACAAACTAATAAACAATCTACTTACAATATGGCATAAAATGCGCCTGAATTTATTTTTAAGGGGGAAATCACATGGCTCAATCTCATTCTAGTTCAGTTAACTATTTTGAAAGCGTAAACAAAGTGGTTTACGAAGGGACAGATTCCACTAATCCTTTAGCATTTAAATATTATAATGCTCAAGAAGTAATCGGCGGAAAAACGATGAAAGAGCATTTGCGTTTTTCTATTGCTTATTGGCATACATTTACCGCTGATGGCACAGACGTTTTTGGAGCGGCTACGATGCAAAGGCCGTGGGATCAGTATAAAGGAATGGATCTGGCCAAGGCGAGAGTAGAAGCAGCATTTGAGTTGTTTGAAAAACTGGATGCACCATTTTTTGCTTTTCATGACCGAGATATTGCACCCGAAGGAAGTACGTTAAAAGAGACGAATCAAAATTTAGATCGTATCGTGAGCATGATGAAAGAGTACATGAGAACCAGCAACGTTAAGCTATTATGGAATACTGCAAACATGTTCACGAATCCACGTTTCGTCCATGGTGCCGCGACTTCCTGCAATGCAGATGTGTTTGCGTATGCTGCTGCCCAAGTAAAAAAAGGGCTAGAAACAGCAAAAGAACTTGGCGCCGAGAATTATGTGTTTTGGGGCGGCCGTGAAGGATACGAAACATTGTTAAATACCGATTTAAAATTTGAACTTGATAATTTGGCCAGATTTATGCATATGGCAGTGGATTATGCGAAGGAAATCGGGTATACAGGGCAGTTTTTGATTGAACCAAAACCAAAGGAGCCGACCACTCATCAATATGATACAGATGCAGCAACAACCATTGCCTTTTTGAAGCAATATGGCTTAGACAATCATTTTAAATTAAATCTCGAAGCCAATCATGCCACATTAGCCGGACATACATTCGAACATGAATTACGCATGGCAAGAGTACACGGTCTGCTTGGCTCTGTTGACGCGAACCAAGGTCATCCTCTTTTAGGCTGGGACACGGATGAATTTCCGACAGATTTATATTCCACGACATTAGCAATGTACGAGATCCTGCAAAATGGCGGCCTTGGAAGCGGCGGATTAAACTTTGACGCAAAGGTCAGTAGATCTTCTTTTGAGCCTGATGATTTAGTATATGCCCATATTGCGGGGATGGATGCATTTGCAAGAGGATTGAAAGTAGCTCACAAATTGATCAAAGAACGTGTGTTTGAAGATGTGATTCAACATCGTTATCGCAGCTTTACTGAAGGGATTGGTCTTGAAATTTCAGAAGGAAGAGCTAACTTTAATACACTTGAGCAATATGCGCTAAATAATAAATCAATTAAAAATGAATCTGGAAGACAGGAACAATTAAAAGCAATATTGAACCAATACATTTTAGAAGTATAACAGATGGAAGAGAAGCTCCATGTCCTGCCGTAAAAGATATAGCAGGATAGCCAAGTTACCTGAACTACCCGTCATGATTCCTTACCTCTTGATTATGGATATGACGGGTAATTTCTAAAATTCGGATTTATGTAGAGTGAATGGTTTTTAAAGGGTTAAGGAGTGAAAACATGAAGTATGTCATTGGAATAGATCTTGGAACGAGTGCTGTTAAAACCATTTTAGTTAATCAAAACGGCAAGGTTTGTGCAGAAACATCCAAAGAATATCCGCTCATCCAAGAGAAGGCGGGATATAGTGAGCAAAATCCTGAAGACTGGGTGCAGCAAACAATTGATGCATTGGCTGAATTGGTTTCTATATCTAACGTTCAAGCCAAGGATATTGACGGAATAAGCTATTCAGGACAAATGCATGGGTTAGTACTGCTTGACCAAGACAAACAGGTGTTACGTCGTGCCATTATTTGGAATGATACCAGAACGACGCCTCAATGTAACAGGATGACCGAGGAATTTGGCGATCATCTGCTTGACATCACAAAAAACCGTGTTCTAGAAGGGTTTACATTACCAAAAATGTTATGGGTGAAGGAACATGAACCTGAACTTTTTAAAAAAACTGCTGTTTTTTTGCTTCCGAAGGACTATGTGAGATTCCGTATGACTGGTGCGATTCACACCGAATACTCCGATGCAGCAGGAACTTTACTTTTACATATTACTCACAAGGAGTGGAGTGATGATATTTGCAATCAATTTGGTATTTCTGCAGCTATTTGTCCTCCGCTTGTTGAATCTCATGAATGTGTAGGATCGTTGCTTCCCAACGTTGCGGCGGAGACAGGACTATCGGAAAAAACAAAAGTGTACGCTGGGGGAGCAGATAACGCTTGTGGTGCTATCGGAGCCGGTATTCTCTCTTCCGAAAAAACACTATGCAGTATTGGGACATCAGGGGTCATACTTTCCTGCGAAGAAGGCAATGAAAGAGATTTTAAAGGGAAAGTGCATTTTTTTAATCATGGAAAAAAGGATTCTTTTTATACGATGGGGGTCACGCTTGCTGCAGGATACAGTTTGGACTGGTTTAAAAGAACGTTTGCACCAAACGAATCGTTTGAGCAATTACTGCAGGGGGTGGAATCTATTCCGATAGGGGCAAATGGACTATTATACACTCCTTATTTGGTTGGCGAAAGAACGCCGCATGCGGATTCTTCTATTCGGGGAAGCTTGATCGGAATGGATGGAGCTCACAAAAGAGAGCATTTTTTGAGGGCAGTAATGGAAGGCATCACCTTCTCTTTACGTGAATCAATTGAGCTATTTCGCGAATCGGGTAAATCAGTTCATACTGTTGTTTCTATCGGTGGGGGAGCTAAAAATGAAACGTGGCTTCAAATGCAGGCAGATATTTTCAATGCGAGGGTGATTCAATTAGAAAATGAACAAGGTCCAGCCATGGGGGCCGCTATGCTAGCTGCCTTTGGGAGTAGGTGGTTTGAATCCCTTGAAGAAGGTGCAGAGCAGTTCATTCGTGAGGCTGCTGTATTTTATCCAAAGGAACAAAATGTTCAAAAGTATAAAACACTATTTGATTTGTATAAGACAATTTACACTCACACAAAGGATCTTAATTCGGCTTTGAAGAGCTTTCGAAAAGTCGAACGAGAAGTGCGGGACGAAATGTCAGGTGATCAACGGAAGAACAATTAATGAAATTCTTTGGTGAAAAAATCAATTACTGCAATTCTATTTCCCATCAAAAAACATAAAGGAATTACATTCTAAATGAAACTTTTTAGGGAGATAGCAGGAACGACAATATAACTACTATGTAATTTGTTTCCTTGTTTTGAAAGGTGGTGAGAAAAACAAATCATCACGGTAAGACCTAAATACAAATTAATCAAACTGGAGGGTTACCAAATGAAACAAAAAAGAATGAGGTTTTTGTTGGCAGCTTTATTTAGTCTGACCTTGACATTACCTGCCTGGTCCGCACAGGCGGCAACTACAATCACCTCAAATCAAACCGGCACCCAAGATGGCTATGATTATGAATTGTGGAAGGATCATGGGAACACCAGTATGACGCTCAATAGCGGCGGCGCGTTTAGTGCCCATTGGAATAACGTTGGGAATGCGTTATTCCGAAAAGGCAAGAAATTCGATTCAACCAAGACTCACTCACAACTTGGAAACATATCAATTCATTATAACGCAACCTTCAATCCAGGCGGAAATTCCTATCTGTGTGTGTATGGATGGACGAAGGACCCGCTCGTTGAATATTATATCGTCGATAATTGGGGCACCTATAGGCCGACGGGAACGCCAAAGGGTACTATTACTGTTGATGGGGGCACATATGACATTTATGAAACGATTCGAATCAACCAACCCTCTATCATAGGTATCGCAACATTTAAACAGTATTGGAGTGTCCGGCAGACAAAACGAACGAGCGGAACTGTATCTGTCAGCGAACACTTCAAGAAGTGGGAAAGCTTAGGAATGCCAATGGGTAAGATGTATGAAACCGCACTTACGGTAGAGGGATATCAAAGTAATGGCAGTGCTAATGTAACTACGAATGTACTGACTATTGGAGGGAAAAGCAGATAATCCTTTTCGTTTTGTGATTCAAAACCTGATTTGGTATCCGTCCAAACTTTTGGTTCACGAAGAAATCGGAAGTATGTTTACACACAAATAAGCCCCTCACGTTAACGTAAGGGGTGTTTTTTATGATCTACACTAGCTGTTTCTATATCATTTAACAAGCTTAAAAAGCACGATTGACTCTATCTATAATGAGTTACTAAAACAGATAAAAAATATAAAGTATTATAAAACATCTACTAATCCCTTTTGATCAAGGAAACGCTGTGTGTCTTAAACAAATTCAAGAAGATAAGCGTGCAGAAGCAGAAAAAAATACACAACTAGGGAAGGGATCACACAAGGAGTGCGGTCTTTTACAGAGCGGAAACATTCCCTCAAAGATTAAGAGAACTTAGTTCTGGGTTAAGTGTTTTTTCCTTTGGATATTAAACTTTGTGATCGGTTTTGTGTACAAATTCATGCCGGAAACAAAGGGGCGTACATGTAAAGAACGCAAAGAGCATTTTCGTTCTCGACACGATAAAAACACCATGAAAAATCAGTTCTTAAGGTATATCAATCATTAATTTGGCGCATTATATCTCTCAGTTTATAGGAGGTAGGTTTCGGAAAAGTAAAATCCCCCAATAGAAGAATCTTGGTCAGCATATAGTATTTGCAAAAAACGCACGTAAAATTCTACACGTACATTACTGGAGTTGATATCTTGATAATCTCGCCATCTCTTATATAAAAACGAGGGATGCGGCGGCTTAATGTTGACACCACTTCGTAGTTAATCGTATTAAGCATGTCAGCAACTTCATCAACGGTGATCTCAGCTCCTTTTTGCTGACCGTAAATCACGACTTCCTCTCCTTGTTTACCTTCACCGTCCTCACCTAAACTAACCATGATCATATCCATTGTCACTCTCCCCGCCACTCGCACTCGTCTTCCGCGATGAAGAACAATTCCGCGATTGGAAAGTTCACGAGAATAACCGTCAGCATATCCGACCGGGAGTGTAGCGATGACTTCATCGGGTTCTGCGATGTATGTAGCACCATAGCTAACGGTTCGGGGTTTTGTCCGCATGGTTTTCACATAAGCGATGCGCGCCTTTAAACTTAATGCAGGTTCAAGCTTAACGAGGTTTAGTTGTTTGATATAGTCTGAAGGATATAAGCCGTACATGCCGATGCCTAAACGAATCATATCAGCGCTATATTCAGGAAAAGCGATCGCCGCAGCCGTATTGTTCATATGTACGGTGGGCAATTCAATGCCTTGATTTTTTAAAAAGCTGAGAAAACTGATAAATTTATCGTGCTGCAGCTTGGTTAATGTGGTGTCTGGTTCATCAGCTGTTGAAAAATGGGTATAGATACCTGCCCATCTTAGGAATTTACTTGCTGTTAATGCTTTCACTACTGCTAAAAGTTCTTCTTTTGTGCGTAACCCTAATCGGCCCATACCGGTATCTACATTAATATGAATACCCAATCGGTCAGTACTCTCGTCGTTTTCCAATATCTTGTTCGCTTTTTGAATCCAATCAACCTGAAATGCTGTTAACTCAATATTCCAAGCTGCTGATTTTTTCACACAGCTAAGGGATGTAAAACCAAGCACAAGGATAGGTGCTGTAATGCCCGCTTTTCGTAAAACGATTCCTTCCTCTACGCTGGCAACAGCGAGCTCACTCGCCCCGTGTTCCAGGGCATGGCGCGCCACTTCTACAGACCCATGACCATAACCGTTCGCTTTTACGACAGCCATAATTTTGCTCTTATTTGGAATATGACGGCGAATCGCTCGCAAATTTTTTTTTATGGCATCAAGATCGACTTCGATCCAAACTTCTCGGCAAAGCTTTGTCATCATCGCTTCCTTCCTTCTTATGGAATAGTAAAAAACGCATTTTACCGCAAAATAAATGTTAATTGCTGGATGTGTTCAATCTTATTTTATTCAACTTCATTTGAAATCATTCAACAGTAAATCCATGGTATACGAGAAGGTGATCATCGATGCCGAAGCTGGCTTCCGAAAGGTTTCATGAACTGGAACTCTCCAACATAGGAGTACCCCGAACAACAAGCAGGACACTTATATGAAGGTACTGGCTGGACTGACCTCTTCTTGATAAAGAACAGGGGAATACAGGGCGCCTATTGTACAGACGAAGAAAATTTGTGAAATGATTATTTCATAAGAAAGAAGAGCGGTATCAAATGGCAGTCGATTTCGTGTTACACCAACCTAACAATTGAGTATAATTTTAGAGAGGCGTTTATATGAAAAGGGGAGTTCATTTTCAAATACCGAATGAATATGTAAATGATCTATGGAGAATACTGCAGCCGTTAGAAATAGCTAATTATATGTGGCACAAACGAGTGGGGAATCTTATTATGTTGTAGATGGAGAGCTAGATGATGAGGAGTTCTTTAATGATTACGCAATTGTTGAAGGGGCTGACTTTGCGAAACGATTAAAAACAAATCAGTACTATACCATTTTCGTCGATCTGCATGCATATCCATTTGGAAAAAAACTTATCAAGGCCAGACATATGAAAAGTTTATTGACAGTGACTGCGAACTTGTCCTATTGTTGGCAGATAGCGGCTATGTTTCGATATACTGCAAAGGCAGAAGTGACATAGAAAAGCTCTGCTTCAATGCTTTGAAACGATTTTCTTCAATTTATAACTGATGAAAATGACACAAGAACAGGCCTTACCGTATGATAATTCAAAAATATTAAAGGAGTCATACATATGACAATGCAAATTAAAATCAAATATCTAGATGAAACCCAAACGAGAATCAGCAAAATTGAGCAAGGAGATTGGATTGATCTCAGAGCTGCTGAAGATGTAACAATTAAAAAAGATGAATTCCAACTTGTCCCATTAGGTGTAGCAATGGAATTGCCTGAGGGTTACGAAGCACATGTCGTTCCCCGTTCAAGTACATATAAGAACTTTGGTGTTATTCAAACAAATTCAATGGGTGTTATCGATGAATCGTACAAGGGTGACAGCGATTTTTGGTTCTTTCCCGCTTATGCCTTACGTGATACAGAAATTAAAAAAGGAGATCGGATCTGCCAGTTTAGAATGATGAAGAAAATGCCGGCAGTTGAATTGGTTGAGGTTAAACACCTCGGAAATGAAGATAGAGGCGGGCATGGTTCAACTGGAACGAAGTAAAACAATAACCTTGGCTGATTTTCTGAAGGAGGATAATCATGGAGGTTAGCCAAGGTATATCTTATCGTATTCAAAAATGAATAATTTAATATGAAGGATTTAATTATAAACAAATTTTAAAACGAGAAGTTTTGAAAAAGTGAAATCGTAATAACTAAAGTTGATAAAGAACCTAAAGATGTCAAAGAAACAATTTTTCGAATGCTTTGCTTTTTTGAAGGTTTACTTAGTTCTTGAATAACTGCACCCCATAAAAGCATGGATGCTAAAATTATAGTACTCATATACATATCAATGCTCCCTTTCTTATATTTTTACAGTTTTAACATTGCTATCTATTTTACCATATTTAGGATAGAGATGTCGATGAAGATAAGCATCTCTATAAAAGAATACTTTTATCAAAGATATTAAAGTATAAAGGAAAAATAGTAATGACACTGATTTAAACCAAATTAAACGGTGTATGTATCAAACTGGCGGTAACTATAAGCTGCGTAACAGACTATGTTATGGAGAAATACAGTGTAAAAGAGGGGCTGACTCCTCTTTAAATACACAGTGATTGGAATAAGAACTCATTTTATCTGCACGTGCTTAGTATTTGCGTTAATATTGTTTTCATAATAAATTAGGCCAAGTAACTGAAAATGAAAGAAGGATATGAATAGTCATGACTCAATTCGATAAACAATACAATTCAATCATTAACGATATTATGAATAATGGAATCTCAGACGAAGAATTTAATGTAAGAACCAAATGGGACTCTGATGGAACACCGGCTCACACACTTAGTGTAATCAGTAAGCAGATGAGATTCGACAACTCAGAAATACCTATTTTAACGACCAAAAAAGTGGCCTGGAAAACGGCCATTAAAGAGCTGCTCTGGATTTGGCAGCTTAAATCGAACGATGTTACTGAATTAAACAAAATGGGCGTATCTATTTGGGATCAGTGGAAACAAGAAGACGGCACCATCGGACATGCTTATGGATTTCAACTGGGGAAGAAAAACAGAAATCTAAATGGAGAAAAAGTGGATCAGGTCGATTATCTTCTTCAGCAATTGAAGAACAACCCATCTTCACGGAGACACATTACAATGCTATGGAATCCGGATGAACTAGACTCAATGGCCTTAACACCATGTGTATATGAGACACAGTGGTACGTTAAACAAGGGAAGCTCCACCTCGAGGTAAGAGCGAGGAGCAATGACATGGCGCTGGGGAATCCCTTCAATGTATTTCAGTATAATGTTTTGCAGCGCATGATTGCTCAAGTGACTGGTTATGAGCTTGGTGAATATATCTTTAATATTGGCGATTGCCATGTGTACACACGTCATATAGACAATTTGAAAATTCAAATGAAAAGAGAACAGTTTGAAGCACCTGAATTATGGATCAATCCTGAAGTTAAAGATTTTTATGACTTTACCATAGATGATTTCAAGTTAATCAACTATAAACATGGGGACAAGCTTTCATTTGAGGTAGCGGTTTAATGCTGCCTCATTATTGATTAATAGGCAATCTTAATTTTATTAAGACATCTTGAAGATGAATTAAATTGAGCTAAAAGATAAAACCATATATGCCAAAGACTCATATAAAAAAGTAAAGTTAATCTTATTTATTTAGAAGAAAATATCCTAATTTTGAAACTAGATACAAAGTAAAAGCGATCATTAAAGTTCTTGATATCACAATTCCATGAATAGCTAGATCATATCCAGCAGGTATCTACGCTTTTGTATTAAACATAAAATATATTGATATTAGAAGAGCTATAATAACCAAAAGCATTCCAAAAGGACCTGTTTTGTATTTCATACCAATTTTCCACCCTATATTTAAATGATATAAGCAAACACATAAGCTGTAGATTCTGATGATTATTTCTAATATAATCCGAGCTATGAACAGCATGCCGTTTTTTGTGTAATTGTCCTAATAAAACCGCCTGGCAATGCCGGCGGCCTTTTGCTGTTTCGTTTATTTATTAACAGAAATTGAAACGTTATTTCCTGAAACAGAAACATTTGCAAAATCCTGCGTATCTACCACAGGAGTGACGGCTTTATTGTCGATTGTAATGTTGTTAAAGGCTGTCGAAAAGGTTGCTTTGATGGCAGAACGCTGACTTTCATACGAAACAGCCGCGGTAGCAAGAGTTTTCCATTTTGAGATTGTGCCGATATTGGTTCCTTGGATTTCTGTGATAATCCGGCCTGTATACCCGTCATTGTTCGTTCCCCAAAGGGTCATGCGTGTATTGCCGTTCAAATTTTTATAGATTGTCATTTGGACAGTGCTTCCAGGACGAAAACCTTTGGTATATGTGAATTTGTCTTTTCCTTCGATGTACGTTTCATCATTTTTGGATCCGACCTTCATGAGAGGTTTCCAGACGTTGTATTGTTTGCTGTACTGAAGCCCGAGATCTGCCTCAGTTCCGCTTTTTGCGCTAAATCCTGAATAAATATACGGAGTAGAGACTGAGTCATCATTTTTTACGGTGTCAGGAAGCTTGATTTTAGCTGTGAAAACGGCGCCAGTACTGTTCAGATAGGCGCGGCCGCCGATTCCTTTAGGCAGCTGGGAAGCTGCTTTTGCGACCTGAGTGTCTGCCGCGGGCAAGCCAGGAATACCCGATGAAAGTGTTCCGAAAAGAACTGCTGTTCCTATTGCACCTGCAATCAATACTTTTTTCAACACAATTCCCCCTTTTGATAATGGCTTCGTCATTTATTATACCTTATTTTGGAACTGGATTTGTGGATATAAATCGACAAAATATTTCATATTGGGATTGTTTAAGGAGAGAAACTGCTCCTCCATTCCGACACTTTTAACATTATGATAATGAAAGGACCAGTTCACAATCGTTTTAAACGATTTGAAATCTTCCTCAAAATAAAAGTACAAATGCTTAAAGAAACGATAATCAAAAGAATGCCAGCTATCGTTTCCCAGCCTTTGAAAAAGAGGTGATGTTTCATAAATGTCTGTCCTTGCAAAATGATAAAAACACAGATACCGACTAAAAAAAGAAAACAAATACTTAGAGTTGTTAACGCTTTACGTGAGTATGTTTTCATTTCGTCTTTAACATACAGCAATACGAAAACAAAGCAGCTAACATTGGCAATCGTTCTTATCACCTCAAAGCTTTTCATTGCAAAAGATATAAATAGACAAAGTAAAATGAGATAAAATACTATGTTTTTAGACAAAGAACCTCTCCTTTTATGTATGGTCCTCAAAGAGTTTACAAAAGTTTCTTTGCACCTGTAATACTTGGAAGCAGCAACAAATACACACTAATATAAACTAATTAAACTATGTACTAAATATTCAATATAAATTTAGACATCGTCATTAAGGAAAACTTCAAATTAAACCACAGCAGGTCAAACAAAAAAACCCGGTATTCAACCGGGGAAAAAGTGAAAATGAGGAGATGTTAATGGAATTTAGTAATGTTTCTTATGCTTTTTATACTCTACAACATAATCATAGTCTTTTTTGTCGTGGTCATAATATTTTTTGTCATAATCACAGTCGTAATCTTTTTTATCACGGTGATCGTAGTATTTTTTATCATATTCATAATATTTCTTATAATACGTTTTTTTGACCGTATAATACTCTTCTTTATATTTTTTGTAATAACCCATATATACTCCTCCTTTATTGTTCATACGCTTTATGATATGGCGAATTGATTGTGCGGCTTGGACAGTTACAATATAGAAGGAAAAAAGGGCTGTCCAAAATCACTCAGAAAAATCCGATTTTTCATCGACCGCATCATTTATCTTATATTAGTTTATCTTCTATGTTTCTGAATCACTCTTTTTCTTACATTCTGAGTCAGTCTGCTGGTCGATTTTCTGATAAGGTTTATTCTGCACGAAGGGCGAAATGAAAACGAGGCCTTATGAAGAGGAGACTGCCTCCCAGACTTTCTGAATAGGCGCCTCCAGAGTAATGTTTTCCGTAATATCCCGTAATGGATTTTCATGATTTTGATCCATTTCGTTTACCTCTTGACAGATGATGTTTTTTCAATTAAATCATATAATAACTAATAAGATCATGGCCATCGCTTTCATTATTTATTTGCAGTCAGTTCATGAACATTTCTGTCAAAGGGGGAGTTTTGCATGTATGAGAAAGAAAATACAGCGAGAGAGTGGAAAGTGTATATTTTCGTCTTTTTCCTGATGATTGTTTGTGCAGCTGCAATTGTTATGGTTGGAGAAAAAATCCGGTTCAACCAAATGGTTCTGCGAGGATTTGATGGGTTCATCAGTTTTGTTTTATTAGCCAACGTACTGTATTTCTGGAGGCGGAGCAAGGGGATCGCCTTTTTTTCAGGAGTTTTTGCTGTACTCAATTTCATGATGGTCATTTCTTTGAGTTAGAATCTAAAACAGGAGGTTTTTTATGCTTGGAAAAATCAAAGCAGCCATTGATAACAGTCCGGGAAAGCCGGCTAGGATTGTAGTCAGTGAAAAAACGTTTCAGCAACTGGAGAAAGAGATGCGTTTTGTTTACGTTTCTAAACCGAAAACGATAATGGGAATACCTGTGGAAGTGTCAGATCAGGCAGAAAGCTTCAAACTGGAATATTAATTGATTCCGAACTGAAAAAAGGCTCAAAATGAGCCTTTTTTTATCATATAGTTAAGATTCGTTATCATTTCAACCAAGCGCTTGCAAATATGGTTCAGTTTTTTATACTTAAGTGGAGTATTTCTGCTTTTTTTAAATGCTGAGAACATGGGAGGAAGCGATGCACGAACATAAGAGCAACAGCTTTAAAACGCTGATAGAAATTTTAATTGTTTCAACAAGACTTGGGTTTACATCATTCGGAGGTCCCATTGCTCATCTGGGCTATTTCTATGAAGAATATATTCGCAAAAGAAAATGGCTTGATGAAAAAAGCTATGCCGATTTGGTTGCTTTGTGCCAATTCTTGCCTGGTCCGGCGAGCAGTCAAGTTGGGATTGGAATTGGTGTTATGCGTGGCGGGTTACTTGGCGGGATCGTTTCATTTCTCGGCTTTACGCTGCCCTCTGTTTTGGCACTGATCATATTTGCTCTTTTATTAAAACACACCAATATAGAGCAAGCCGGATGGATTCATGGTTTAAAGATCGTAGCGGTCGCAGTTGTTGCCCACGCTATAGCGGGAATGGCTCAAAAACTGACGCCCGATGTCAAACGAAAAACGATGGCATTGTTTGCATTGATTGTTTCACTTTTATGGCAAACCGCGTATACCCAAGCTGGCATTATCGTCATCTCCGCAGCGATTGGTTTTCTGGTGTTTAAAGAGTCTATCGACAAAAAAGAATCAGCTTTTCATTTTCCTATCTCTAAGACATTCGGAACCGTGTGTCTTTCATTATTTTTCGGATTGCTTGTTCTTCTGCCCGTCCTTCGAGAAACTGCGGATTTGCGTTGGCTTTCTATGTTTGACAGCTTTTACAGGGCGGGTTCCTTGGTTTTTGGCGGGGGACATGTTGTATTGCCGTTATTGGAACAGGAATTTGTACCAGCTGGAATGATCAGCAAAGAAGCTTTTTTAGCAGGATATGGTGCAGCACAAGCTGTACCGGGACCGTTATTTACATTTGCCGCTTATCTAGGTGCAATCATGGGCGGCTGGCAAGGCGGAATGTTAGCTGCCATTGCCATTTTCCTGCCGGCGTTTTTGCTAATTTTAGGTACGTTGCCCTATTGGGATGTTTTGCGGAGGAACCCTAACCTAAAGGGAGCTCTTGCAGGCGTAAATGCAGCGGTAGTCGGAATATTAATTTCAGCTTTTTATTTTCCGATTTGGACAAGTGCGATTTTGAATCCAATTGATTTTGCGTTTGCGGCTGTATTGTTCAGTATGCTTGCTTATTGGAAACTGCCTCCGTGGGTTGTTGTGTTCACCGGTGTGATTGGCGGCTATCTTCTAAACCTTCTTTAACCTTGATTTACTAAAGTATGATGAGACATTCATCATGCTTTTTTTATTGTCAAAAAAGAGGAACATAAAAAATAGATGTATGGGAAAAATAATCCTATTAGAGAGAAAGGAATTGACAGATGGATAATATGATATCAACACTTACTGACTGGACAGTATGGTTTCAAGCATTCGTTGTATTCCTCATTCCATATGCAATTAATAAAGTATTTACTTGGATTGAAAAATAAGAAGGTGCAATCATGAGGTGGCGGAACAATCAGTACAAAACACAGAAGCAGCATCAAGGCTCAGATCAATCTAAAGCTGAAAAGCCGGACCAAGATGTGTTAACCGGTAACTTTGGGTGCGATATTGAGCTATTCAAAAGAAAGATCGGACATAACGGAGACGTTCATATCCGGGAATTTGAAATCACTCATTTACATGTGAAAGCAGCATTGATCTTTGTTGATGGACTGTCTGATCAAGATTCGATTAATAAAGGAGTATCAGCGTTGCTGGTCATGAATCAGCCTAATCAGGTAAGAGAGGACATTTCTCAATCCGGAAAAGGCATTTTAAATTCGCAGGATATAAAGAATCAAATCGGATCAATCTGTGATGTGGTAGAAGCAGAAAAAATCAGTGATGTCGTGCTGGATGTTTTCATGGGTTCAACAGCGCTTCTTATCGATGGAATGCCGCAGGTCTTTCTTCTGGGAACTATAAAGAAACAAAATCGAAGCATTGAGGAGCCGCTATCAGAAGCGCTTGTCAGAGGGCCGCGTACGGGCTTTACAGAAGAGTTGAGTACGAATACAGCTCTTTTAAGGCAGCAAGGAAAAAATGATCAATTAACTTTTCAGAGATTTGAAGTAGGGACAAGGCTAAAAAAGGATTTAATCATCGCTTATATGTATGACATAGCAGATCCAGAAATGGTCGAGGAAGTAAAAAAAAGAGTGAAAGGAATTGAGATCGATCATCTGCCGGAATCTGGATATGTTGAACAGCTGATCGAGGATAATTATCTCAGTCCCTTTCCGCAAGTACAAAGTACAGAACGGCCTGATCGCGTCATCAGCGGATTAATGGAAGGCAGAGTAGCCATTCTGCTTGACGGCACCCCATTTGCTTTGCTTGTTCCGGTCACTTTCAGCATGGTGCTTCAATCGCCTGAAGATTATTATGAACGGTGGTTCCCAAGTTCATTTATCAGATTACTGAGGTTCATTGCAGCAATCATCACGTTATTTGCACCGGCTTTATATATATCATTTATTTCTTTTCATCCAGGGTTAATTCCAACCAAGCTGGCAATTTCAATTACTGGGACGCGTCAGGGTGTTCCATTCCCATCAATCATTGAAGCTTTATTTATGGAAATTGCGATCGAAATTTTACGAGAAGCGGGGCTTCGTCTGCCAAAACCCATCGGACCTGCGATAGGCATCGTTGGCGGGTTAATTATCGGGGAAGCAGCTGTGCAAGCGGGCATTGTCAGTCCTATCATGGTCATTGTTGTTGCGCTCACAGCAATCTCTTCATTTGCCATCCCGCATTACAGTACAGGCATCGCACTTCGGATGCTTCGGTTTGGCGCGATGTTTTGCGCGGCGGTGTTTGGGTTATTTGGTGTCATTATGTATTATCTGCTGTTAAGCAGCCATGTCGTAAAGTTGAAAAGCTTTGGTCTTCCATACGCAAGCCCAGCGGTCCCTTATTATGTGAAAGATTGGAAAGATTTTATCATCAGAATGCCTCTCTTAGTCATGAAACGCAGACCAAAAATCATGAATACAGATAATGCAAAACGGGTGAAATGACGACTTCGACAGGATGGTGATAATCTCATGTCCAGCCCAAAGAGTAAAATTACAACCGCACAAGCAACGGTGATCATTATTAATTATATGCTCGCTGCAGGAGTTCTCACGCTCCCTCGGACAGTAACAGAACAAACAAAATCGCCTGATGGATGGATTTCCATTTTATTAGGCGGGGTTATCGCGATCATTGCCGGAATAGTCATCGTGAAATTAAGCCAGCAGTATCCTGAGGAGACGTTTTATGAATATGCTGGTCATATTGTAGGCAAATGGCTCGGCGCTTTAATCAGTCTCATTTTCATTACTTATTTTTTAGCTCTCGGTGCCTTCGAAGTGAGAGTCATGTCAGAAATTGTTGTGTTTTTTCTCCTTGAAGGGACGCCATCGTGGGCGATAGTCATGACGGTTCTTTGGATCGGGCTTTATTCAATTACACAAGGGCTCGATCCCATTGCCCGGCTTTTTGAAATGATCTTTCCGGTTACGGTCATCATCTTTTTAACTGTAGCCCTCATGAGTATAGGTATATTTGAGGTCAACAATTTACGCCCTGTATTAGGAGATGGAATCATGCCGGTTCTCAAAGGAGTGAAAACAACGGCACTTTCGTTTACATGTTCTGAAATTATGCTTATTCTAGTAGCGTTTATGAAGAAACCGAAAAAAGCGTTGAAAGCGGTTGTAATCGGGACAAGTGTTGTGACATGTTTTTATATTTTTACGCTGATTATGGTTATCGGTGCAATATCCGTTGACGGTGTTGTAACGAGAACATGGCCGGCACTTGACTTGATGAGAAGCTTTGAGATATCTGGTTTAATATTTGAACGATTTGAATCATTCCTGCTAGTCATTTGGATTATGCAGCTTTTTGCCACGTTCATTATCACTTTTTATGCAGCTTCTTTAGGAGTCTCGCAAGTTTTCAAAAAGAAACCCGTTTCATGTATGTTTTGGCTGCTTCCTGTTGTTTTTATTCTCTCTTGCATGCCCAAAAATGAAAATGATGTGTTTATTTTGGGCGATATAGTCAGTCATATGGCTTTGTATATATTTGGCGCTCTGCCGATTTTGCTTTTAGTCATATCGAAATGGAGGAAAAGAGGTGAAACGTAAAATCAAACATCCAGTGTCCGCTATTGTCATCGTATGTTTGTTTATGATTTGTGTAACAGGGTGCTGGAGCAGCAAGGAAATAGAAGAGCTTGGTCTCACATTTGCTATCGCAATTGATAAAGGAAAAGAAACAAATACCGAAAAAGAGTTAAAAGAAGAGGGAGGGAGCTATCCGAAACAAGACAACCTTACACTGACCTATCAATTTGTTAATGAAAAAGTGGTAGGTGCGGGACAAAACGGAGGAGGCGGCGGACAAGGAACGCAAAAAGCGTATCAAAATATGAGTGAAACAGGTGATTCGTTACAACAGATTGGGAGCGAGGTTGCGCTAAGAAGGGACCGTGAAGTGTTTAGCCCGCATTTAAAAGTGGTTGTCATGAGTGAAGATGTATTGCGTACATATCCTATCGACAAAATGCTGGATCAATTTTTTCGTGATAATGAAATCAGGCTGAGCTGTCTTGTTTTATCTGCAAAAGGGAAGGCGAGAGATGCCCTCCAACTGAAAGAGAGTGGTGAAATTCCGGCATTTCGGCTGACTGGATTAGTTGAGAATGAACATAAAGTTTCCAGAATACTTCGCCCTGTAACACTCGCGAAACTAATCGGTAAACTGCATTCCGGCAGCAGTTTTTTACTGCAAAATGCAGTCTCGGCAAATGGAGCGGTCAAGTATTCCGGATCAGCGGTAATTAACGGGAAGTCTAAAAAAATGATCGGCTTTTTAGATGAATATGAAACGGAGGGAATTGCTTGGATTGCCGGAGGAGGAAAAGGCGGAGTTGTAAAGTGCTATGATAAAAAGAGCCAGCAGATTATCGCGTACGATATCAATTATATAAAAAGTAAAATCAAGCCTATAATAAAAGGAACGGATATATCATTCCATGTCGATATTGAATCGGAAGGGGATTTGGTTGAAAACTGGAACACAAATGACACGTTGGACACACAGTTTATAGGACGTATTGAAAAGAATATTGAAAACGAAGTGAAAAAAATAGTCGGTCATGTATTAAAAAAAATACAGCAAGATTATAAAGCTGATGTTGCGGGTTTTGATGAATCATTAAGACTTGAACATCCGGACTTATGGAAAAAGGTGAAAAAGAACTGGGATGACACCTTCAGTAAGGCCGACATCACGTACAGTGTAAACGCCACAATTACTCATTATGGAACGGTTAAAACTCAGTAATGAATCAAATAGATTTTTAAAAAGAAGAGAAAGAAACATCTCTTCTTTTTCTTATGCATTTTTCAGGATGAAGATACTTTTTTTAGGATAAATGCATTTTTAAAAACAATCAATATGATAATATGGAATTGCTTAAAATCGAAGGGAGGAGGGGCTGTGAGACAGAAACCGATTTATGTAGAAATCGAAGTGAGATCTGATCTGGATACGCTCTGGGAATATACGCAAATCCCAGCGCTGCATAAAGAATGGGATCTCCGGTTTTCAAATATCACATATTTGCCTAAGCAGCAATACGAAAAGCAGAAGTTTCTTTACGAAACAAGAATAGGCTTTGGGCTAAAGGTATCGGGTACAGGAGAAACAGTCGGTGTTTTCGACAAATATTCATCAGAAAGAGTTTCTTCACTGGCTTTTGGCTCTGATCATCCGTTATCCCTGATTAGGCGCGGTAATGGCTACTGGAAGTATATACAGCGAGACAACGGGAAAATGACGTTTTTAACACAGTACCAATACAAAACAGCCTACGGACTGCCGGGAAGATGGATCGATCGTTTATTTTTTCGGCCGCTGCTTGGTTGGGCGACTGCATGGAGCTTTGATGTACTAAGGCTTTGGATTGAGCAAAACAAACATCCGAAACACTCCATTCGATCGGCTATCGTCTATGTGTTCATATGTTTATTTTTTAGTCTGTTTTGGTTTTATCAAGGCTTTACAGGTTTTGAAACAAGTATCTTTGCAGGAACAGCGAAGATAGGAGGGGGTATTCTGTGGCTCATTCCATTAAAGAGAAAATGGATCATTCATGCAGTCCAGGCTTTTATCTATGCTGGATTCGTTTTTTTAGGTTCCGAGATATTATTATCAATTCTGTTGAGTGTGTTTTCTGCGGCAAGCGGCGTTCTTAATCTTCAGCTCCCTAGTGCCCGGCACACTAAACGAAAGAGAAAGAAGTGACATTGTGAATTCGATTTATGAAAAAACGATCAAGAACTATCATTTGCTGCATCCCAAGCTGCAAAAACGATATCAATTAGACGAAGCGCATACATTCAGCGGGACAGGAACGATGTCAGAAATAAGCGGAGGCTCTTTTCTGGTCAGAATGCTGTTAAAGCTGGGTGTTTTTTTCAGGTGCTTCTTTTCAGAAAGAGGCAAAGACATCCCTTTTGCGATACAAAATAGAACTTGTCTTATGAATCGGGAACATATCGGGATAGAATGGAATCGTACATTTTTCTTTAAAGGCAAAGAACGTTTTTTTGACGCGATAATGGTATACGACGAAAAAGAAGACAAAATACTCGATTTCTTCGGCAGACCTCATCTTCTGCTCTCTGTTTTAGTGTTAGAGGCATCTCTTGACGGCTCTCTTACGATTACATCGGGAAAGCAATGGCTGTTGATATGCGGAAAACGAATACCGCTGCCAAAATGGCTGACCGGCACATCGGTTGTTTGCGAAACGTTTGATGAAAGCAAGAATTGCTTCACCATTCAAGTGCATGTGCAAAATACAATTCTCGGCACTCTTTTCTATTATAAAGGAACGTTTCAGGAAGAAGAGAGAGAATCATGTTAAAACGAAATGGCATGATCAGTACGCTTTATTTTATAGGGTTTCTTGCAGCGGAAACACCCCATCTATCAGTGGCAGAGGCGCTTGTTTTGTTATCCATCCTCTTTTTCGTTCCGGGGATTTTTCCTTTTGTCTTTCATCAATCGCCGCCTCGGGCTGCTCAATTTCTGGAATCTGGTTTCATACAGTGCTATCCGGCAGCCGCTTTCTTTGCGGTGCTGGCTCTTGTGACAGACATCGGGTGGTTCGCTCTGATCTGGTGGATCTACACTGTCTTTATGGCGTTGTACGCGCTCCTTCGCTTGCGGGATACAAAGATACATAGAATCGAAGAAACCTCAGTTTTGTTCGGGCTTATCTATTTGACGGGTGGAGGGTTTTGGTTTTTTGCTTATGCTGCACATTTGCAGATCATGCAATTTAGCCCGCTTATCATTTTGCTGACTGCTGTCCACTTTCACTATTCAGCTTTTCTGATCCCGATCTTTAACGGCTTGCTCGGAAGAATCGCCAGAAATAATCGGATGTTGTACAGTTGGATAACATGGGTGATTTTGTTTTCGCCCATTCTTATCGCGGTTGGCATCACATATTCAAAAACACTTGATGTCATTGCGGTTGGCATCTATATGGCGGCGCTTTATCTTCATGCATATTTGGTGTTCACCACAGCTTTTCGCAGCAAGACGGGAAAAATTCTTATTCGGCTTTCTTCTGCCGTTTTAATGTTAACGATCACTTTTTCGATGATTTATTCATTTGGTGTATTTCGGCAGGAAGTTACACTGAGCATCAATCAGATGATTTGGATTCACGGTTTTATCAACGCGTTTGCTGTGATACTGCCCGCTCTCATCGGATGGAGAATAGAAGATCCAAAGCCTTTTGATGCAGACAGTGTAAAGATATTCAGCCGGATCTATGGAAAAAGAAGGATTGGAAAAGCCTTTTTAGCTGAGATTCAAGCTGAAAATAACGCTCAATACAGAGGGCTTGTGGATGATATGAGAAGCCTTCGTTCAAAAGATTTTTCACCCGAAAAACTGGCGCCATTTATTTTATCGTTTTATGAACAAACCGTTGAGTATGATGTGAAAGCAAAAGTGATGTGGAGCACGTGGTTTCGGCCGCTTGCAATTGTTTACGAATGGTTCAGCAGAAAAATCGGCCAAATACATCTGTCGACGAACCCTGATTGGTATAAAATGTACAGCACGATAAAGGGTGTTCATTCGAAAAAAGACGGAAGAAAAAGAGTGCGTGCCTGGATCAGAACAAATGAAAAAAACGAAACCATTTTTACCGCTCTATATTCAGTGTATCGTTCAAATGAAGAGGGGTATATGAACATCTCTCTCCCGCTTCCATTCAGCAGCATGACAGGCATTTTAAAGCCTTATCATCATCATGAGAAACTGGTTTTGACAAGCAGGCGGAGAAAAAACGGAGCTGGAGATGAGGGAATTTATCTGCAAACCAGAGCGGGAACTTGTCCGCTTCCTTTATCTGAGACCTTTCTGATAGAAGCTTCGCATGACAACAGATTAACCGCTGTTCATCATATGTGGCTGTTTGGATTAAAATTTCTAACAGTACATTACATTATTACATATTGTCGACCAAATGAAAGTACCTAACACAAAGAAATGGCTTCGTCTGACAGCTGTTTGACGATTCGATCAGCTGTTTGGTAAAGATGTGATCGAAAGGCTGGAAAAAGAGAAGGGGGATCACGAGCGTGCTGACCGGTTTATCAAACATCGTGTTCTTTACATCGCAGTAGTAACATTAAGCGGGTTTATCGCTGTTTATCATGAAGTGAAAACAATCCCGCAAAGGCGAAAAATAAGAAAAATCGAAAAAAATATCATGAAACTGAATGAAGCAAAAAAACGAAGAATCAATAGAAAATAAAAATGCACAGGCCAAAGTGAAGTGACCCCTGTCAAGTAGACAGTGTTAAAAAGGCACTAAGTAGCCTGAGTCCTGTATTGATATGGGCTCAGGTTGTTTAATTTCTTTTGGAACCGTTGATGGTTGTAAAAACTAATATATTTACATACTGCGTCTTGAACTGCTTCAGCTGTTTTGAATGAATATAAGTACATACATTCCGTTTTAAAATGGCTAAAGAAACTTTCCATGCAAGCATTATCCCAACAGTTTCCTTTTCTCGACATACTGGCTTTCATCTGATATTTTTTGAGTAGGTTGTGGTAGAGGCGAGATGTATATTGGAAACCCTGGTCGCTATGCAGGAGTACTCCTTTTACATTTCGTTTTTTCTTTGCTTTTTTAAGAGTGTCTACTACAAGTTTCAGGTCATTCCTGCGACTGATCTGGTAAGCAACGATTTCATTATTATACAAGTCTTTCATCACAGACATGTACAGTTTTTGGCCGTTGAACATTAAATAGGTAATATCCGTTACCCATTTTTCATTAGGTTTAGAAGCTGTAAAATCTCTGTTTAGATGATTGTCAGAAGTGACGTGCGTTTCTTTCTTGCCGTAATAGGGGTTCTTCTTTCGGATGACTGCCCGGATCCCCAATTCATTCATCAGGCGTTGAATACGCTTGTGGTTGATATGTAATCCATACATTTTTTTCAACCATACCTGTATTCTCCGATATCCATAAATTCCTCTATGTTTTTGATGACAATCCATGATTTTTTTCTTTACACTCTCATCCGCTATCTGTTTTTCAGAAGGCGATTTTTGTTTTCTCAGCCATTTATAATAACCACTTTTTGAAACGCCGGCTACCTGACATAACAATTGGAGAGAATAAGTTCCTGCAGACATTTCTTTGACCACTTTGAACTTTCTTCGTGTTGGTA